>DASXKA010000058.1:0-12324 GCA_036497085.1 Steroidobacteraceae bacterium
GCGCTCAGATACAGTCGCGTGCCGCCGCAATCGAAGAACGCGAACGAGCCGAACGTATAGAGGTGCGTGAGTCCCAGCGTCTTGCCGTACCACGCCTCGGACTCCTTGATATCGCGCACCGTGCGTGACACCTGCGCCAGCGCACCGAGATTTAGCGTCGTCATGGATTTCTCCCTAGCCGCGAGCGCGCTGCCACGCGGCTCGCGAAACCAGCGGCGCAGCGCCTGGCGGTTCGCAACCCCGAGCTTGGCCACCGCGTTCGCCACGTGATACTTGACGGCGTCGAGGCTGATGCCGCGGCGCGCGGCGATCTCGCGGTTGCTCATCCCGTGCTGGATGGCATGTACCACGCGCCACTCGGTGGGCGTCAGCACGTCGTCGTGCCGCGGCCGCCCTCTGCCTCTCGTTCCCGTCATACTTGCAATCTTAGGGGGGCGGGTACTGATTTACCCTCCCCCGCTTTACGCGCTCTCCCGCGCTTGCGGTTCCCCGCTGCGGGCGTAGAATTTTTTTACGCCGCCTGCGTGCGGCGATCCGCCGCGGGCGCGCAGCGCCCCAAGGAGTGGGCATGAGCGCCGTCATCCTCGCCGTGTTCGACGAATATTCGGCCGCGGACCGTGTCCGCACCCGCCTCGTGACCGACGGTTTCCCCACCGATCGCGTCGAGCTCACCGCATCCTGCGAGCAGGGTCGTGCCGGGCTACACCCCGCCGGATCCACACGTGAGAAGTTTGTGCAGTATTTCCTCACGCTGCTGAGCGCGGAGGACGAGCGCCCGTTCGTGGAGGGACTCGCCAGGCGCGTCGAGGGTGGGGCGGCCACGATCACGGTGCATCCGCGCGGCGCCATCGAGACCGAGCGCGCCGCGGAGATCCTCGAGGGCGAAGGCGCGGTGGAGGTCGTCGGCCACGATCTCGAGAATCAGCCGTTCGAGCACGCCGCCTCCCGTGGCGATGGCTATTGGGTACGCCATTTCATGCTCGACAACCCGACGGGCGCCGACTGCATCTACTGCCGGCTGTTTCCCGGCCACAAGCACTGAGGCGGCGCCAAGTCACTCCGTAGTCGCAGGACTCCGGGAGCCCGCGGCGCGGGCCCCCGGACTCGTCCGCAGCGCCTCAGCTCACTGCTGTTTGTCGAGCGTGAAGGTCACGGTCTGCTCGTGCGCCACATCCTTGTCCTCGACCTTGATCGTCTTGCCGTCGGCGGCCGTCGCGATGCGAATCACGTCCGTCACCTTGCCCTGGCGATGATCGGTCTCCTCGACCGCAGCCGCCGAGAGTCTCTTCAGCGTGACGGTCGTATGGCCCGGATCACCGGTGACCGGGTATTCCTTGCCGTCGAACCTGGCGTCGTAGCTCTGACCGTTGGCGCTCATCTTGAAGCCGTCGCCGGACATCGCGTACGTCACCGTGCGCATCGCGTCGTTCCCCGACGTCAGCTGGTCGGTGAGCCATTGTCCGGACATAGCATGCGATCCGGCCGGCCCGGCGCTCACACGCTTCTCGGTGAAGGTTCCGCTCACTTCCTTCGTGCCGTCGTAACCGACGAAGGTACCGGTGTAGCTCTTGCCGTCGGCCGACACCGTGTCGGTCTCCTTGTTAACTACCTTGCCGGCACGCCTCAAGGTGGTTTCGATCGTCGTCGGATTGACCACCTTCACGCTGGCCGAGTCGTAGTACGGGTGCCCCGTGACGGCGTGATCCATCCCGTCGGCTTTCACCTTGAGCTCCGGATTGCAGCTCGAGCAGGTATAGGTGCCGTCGGTCAGCAGGTACGAGTCGGGCTTGCCCGTGATCTGAAACGAATCGAGACGGCTCTTCCAGGTGCCGTCGAGCGAGCTGCCCGCGAGAGCTACCGCGGGCGCCAGCAGCAGCGCTGTCACTCTGATTCTCATATTGGCTCCCCTTATTGGTGGTTTGGTCGGCGCGTCGTTGCGACGCTCCGGGAGCGGCGAAGTCTATGCCTGCCGCCGCGCCTCACCAACAGCTAAGCCAGCGCCCCAGCCGGTCATAGGCTGGTCTTACTCAGACCGCGCTTTCAAAACCTCCGACAAGTGGTCGACAGTGTTTGAAATACGCGCGAGATGCGCAAAGCGCGGGCCGTCGAAGTACGCGACGCTGAGCGTACGATAGTAGTCACCGCTTTCCACCATCAGCTCGATCGGCTTGCGGTCCTGATGCGCCGTAGCAATCGCCGCATCCAGTACCTCCGGCGAGAACTTGCGGCCGTTCACCGCGAGCAGTTTCATTCCCGGGCCGGCCCCGGCGCGGGCAGCCGCGCTACCCTCGATGCTGTCGGCGATCGCGCCCTCCTCGGTGATGCTCAATCCGATCGACCAGCGGCGATCGAGGGCCTTGAAGAGCTTCTGGCGCTGCTCGACATACGTATTCTTCTCCGCGGAGTACTCGAGCTTCCACCCCGAGCTCTCCAGTCCCGCGAGGACCGCGGCGGGGCCGAGCGTGTCCAGATGACGGCGGATGAGCCCGCGCCAGTCGCCGGGTGCGACTGCCTGAAGCGTCGTGTAGATGTCCGATTCCGCGTAGAGCTTGAGCGCCGGAGCCCCGCCCTTACCCGCATAGAAGCGCCGCACGAAGTCATCGAGCGAGGCGTGCCCGCCGCTCGCGTTGCGTAGCTGCGAATCAACGTTGAGCCACAGGAGCTCCGAGGCCGCGTAAAAGTCGACGCCCCGCCGGCTCGAGCTCCACGCGCGCGGCGAGCCGTACAGGGCCTGCGCCGCGACCGCCGTATCGGCGAGCGGGCGCCAGCGGTTTCCGGGCTGCAGGTCGTAGCCGCCGGCGACCGCGGCCAGCATTTCCCGATATTGCTCGGGCTTCACCAGTCCCGCCCGCACCGGCAGCACGGTGCCCCAGAAGTTCGTGAGACCCTCGTAAACCCACAGCAGCGAACCGTCCATCGGCTGGTCGTAGTCGGGACTCAGGAGTCCCGCGGGCCGGCGGTACTTGCCGTTCCAGCTGTGGACGTACTCGTGCGCCAGCAGCTCCGAAAGCCCCTGGCGCCGCTCCTCGTCCGACAGCGTGTTCTCGAAGAGCCGGTCGTCGCTCGACTCGTGGTGCTCGAGGCCGAAATGCGCGACGTGATCCGATAACGACAGGAGCCAGGTGTAGTGCCGGTACATGCGCGTGCCGAACAGCGCCCCCGCCTGCGCCACGAGCCGGCCGTAGCCCGCGGCGAAGTCATCCGGCGCCTTGAGCGCCGCCGCACTGTCCGCGGCGATCGAGATGGAATGATGCAGCTCGGGATAGGGCGCCGAGCCGGCCACATCGATGCGCTCGAGATAAGCCCCCATCTGCACCGGCGAGTCGATCAGCCGGCTCAAGGAAGCCGGCTCGAGCGCGACACTGCCGTCGGCTTGCGGGTGCAGGTCGAGCGCGCAGGAGAGCTTCCAGCCGGGTGGCACAAGCACCGCGGCCTCGGTGCTGATGTCCCCTGCATCCCTGCCCTTCGGCAGCAGGACGAACTGATTGAAGGCCAGCACCGCGAGCTGCTGGCTGCTCGTCGGTCCGGCACCGAACTCGCCGCCCTCGATCGTAAGCCCGGAATCGAGTGCGATGTCGAGGCGGGTCGCGCCGGCGGGGACCGCCACGGTGATCGTGTACATATCGCGGGGATCGCGCTGCCACGTGAGCTGCGTGCCGTTGGCACGGATCACGAGCCCGATCATGCTCTCGAGCGGCCCATCCGGCCCGTGCTCGCCCGGGATCCACTTGGGAAAGACCAGGGTCAGCGGCCCGGCGCTGCGCACCGCGAGCGTCATGTCGGTGTGCACGTGCTTGCGCTGCACCTCGCGGGCATCCACCCGCACGGTGAGATCGGCGGCGCGCGCCGCCCCCATCACCAACATCAGCGTCAGGGCCAGTACCGTCGTGATTCTCATTCGTGTTCTCCGTCGGCGGTCAGGGCCGCGATGTTCACTTAAATGACTCGCCCGGGCAACGAGTGGTACCGTTTCCCCATGGGGGAAGCCGTATACGCCGGTGGCTGCCTGTGTGGCTCGGTGCGCTACGAGATCACGGGCTCGGTCCGCAACCCGTGCTTCTGCCATTGCGCGAGCTGCCGCCGCGCGACCGGCGCACCCATGGTTCCGTGGGGAACGTTCGCGCGCGATGCGGTGCGTGTCACCCGTGGACGCCTGAGCGAATACCGCTCTTCGGCCCAGGTGTGGCGCGGCTTCTGCGCGCGCTGCGGCACCTCCCTCACCTATCGCCACGAGGCGCGCGCCGTGGAGATCGACGTGACCCTGGCCACGCTCGATGACCCGACGCGCTTCGCGCCGCTGATGCACGTGTGGGTGAAGGATCAGCTGCCGTGGGCGCCGATCGGCGACTCGCTGCCGCGTCACGAGGCCGGCACGACGAGCAGCTGAGCGCGCAGGAAAGCTAACGCGTCCTGGACAGCAGTCCGAGTGATACGGTGGCGAGCACCGCCGCCGGCAGCCAGGCGAGCAGCACCGGGTTGAGGGCGAAGACGACCGTGCTGCTCTCGATCAGCCGCTGCATCAGGAAGAAGGCGATGCCGAGCACCAGGCCGAGCAGCATGCGGGTGCCGGCCCCGGTGGAACGCAGCGGGCCGAGTGCGAACGGGATCGCCAGCAGGGCGCAGAAGGCGACGGCTACGGTGCGCGCGATACGCGACCAGAACGCAAACACGTACTCGCGCGCGTCGAGCGCGTTGCTCTGGTAGTAGCGGATCAGCCGCCACAGCGCCCCGATCGTGAGCTGATCCGGATCCTGGACGGCGAGACCGAGAAAACCGGCGGTCACGTTCGACTCGATGATGCGCTCGGCCGGTGGCGTGGAGCTCACCGTGTCGCCGGAGAAACGCGATTCCGCATAGTCGGTGAGCAGCCACTTGCGGTTGGAGCCGGCGGTGGCGCGGCGGGCGTGGCCCAGGGCGAGCAGCTGATGCTGCGGCGACAGCTCGAAGATCTGCATGCCGCCGAACTGTCGCTGACCGGACTGGCCGGCGACGTTGAAGATCAGGTCGCCGTCGCGGACCCAGGCGCCGCTGCCGGTGCCGAAGCTCACGTTGTTCAGCTTGCTGAACGCCTTCTGCTCGCGCGCCACCTGCTGCAGCGGCGGCCCGAGAAACTCCCCGAGCACCAGCTCGACGCCGATGAGCAGCCCAGCCGCCATCAGGGTCATGCCGGCGAGGCGCGCCACCGACACGCCGGTCGCGCGAACCACCGTGAGCTCGCTGCCGCGCGCCAGAGTACCCAGGCCGAGCAGCGTGCCGATCAGCACCGTGATCGGCAGCAGCTCGTAAGCCTGTTGCGGGAGATTGAGCAGGGTGTACCAGAGCGCGCTCCACGCCGTGTAGTGACCGATGCCGATGTCGTCCAGCTGGTCGATGAGGACCCACAGTCCCCCGAGCATCAGGAACACGACCATCACCAGCAGCACCGCGCTCAGGATGGTGCGCACCACATAGCGGTCGAGCACGCTCACAGGCGCCGCACCCGGTAGCGCAGCCGGTTCGCGAGCCCGGGACCTGCGATGATCATGAGCGCCAGCACCACCACCACCGCATGCGTCCACCACAGGCCGAGCGTCGCCGGCACCGTACCGCGGCCGATCCACACCTTGCCGGCCGATACGAGGTTGAGATAGACGAAATAGATCACCACCGCCAGCCAGACGCGTGCGTAGCGGCCCTGGCGCGGCTTCAGGCGTGCGAGCGGCACGCCGAGCAGCGCCAGCACCATGCAGGTGAGTGGCATGGCGATGCGCCACTCGAGCTCCGCCTGCTCGGGCAGCGCGTGTGAGCCGATGAGCTCCGCCGTGGGACGCGCCTCGAGCGCCGTGACCACGTCGCCCGACTGCGGTACGCGCACCGGCACGATGTGCTCGGCGAAGCGCAGCATGCGGAACTGCGTGCTGCCGGGCACGCCCTCGAAGCGCTCGCCGTCATAGAGCGTGAGGATGTGCGTCAGCCCGTCGGGCGTGACCTCGCGGCGCGCCCGCTGCGCGAGTGCCACTTCGACCTCCGGCCCATTGTTGCGCTCGACGAATACGTTGCTCAGCGTGCCGTCCGCGTTGACCTCCTGGGCGTATACCACGGCGCTGCCGCCGCCGAAGCTGCGAAACTTGCCCGGCGCGATCGGGGCAAACTGCCCCGCGCGCAGCGCCTCGTTGCGCAGACTGAGCGCGCGCACCGTGGCCGCCGGCGCCAGCATCAGGGTGAGCCATGCAAGCCCCGCGGTGAGCAGCGCCGCCAGAAACGCTACCGGCAGATATATGTTCGCCGGCCCCATTCCGCAGGCGAGCACCGCCGCCATCTCGCTGTCGTGATACAGCCGCCCGAACGCCAGCACCACCCCGAGCAGCAGTCCCACCGGCAGCAACACCCACAGGTACTGCAGCGCGCCGAGGCCGATCAGCTCCAGCACGACGCCCTGTGGGTACTGGTTGGCCGCGGCGCGCTCCAGCACGCCGACCACCTGATTGGCGAGCAGGATCGCCAGCAGCACGACGGTCACTACCAGCCACGCCGCCGCCACTTCCCGCAGAATGTACCGTCCGAGAATGCTTCCCAAGGCCCGCTCCGCCGACCGTTGCCGGAAACCCGCAGGCTCTTGGGTTACACTTGCCGGCACTTGCACCCATCGCAGCACATCGCGCGCTGAACAACACCAACGGAGCGAAGCGCTGAAGAGCCGGCGGATAAGGTAAATCAGTCGCTCGCGCGCCTCAATGGCAAGGGGATTAGCGGATGGAATTTGAGGTTTGGACCAAAGGCCTGGCGGCGCTCGCCGTCGACTGCCTGGTCGTGGGCGTATTCGAGGAAGCCGAGCTCGGCGCCGAGGCGCGCGCGGTGGATGCAGCCTGCGGCGGTCGGCTGCAGCGCCTGCTCGCGCGCGGCGACTTCGCCGGCCGTGCGGGCGACACCTTGCTGGTCACTGAAGTCACCGAACTGCCGGCGCGGCGCGTGCTGCTGGTCGGCCTCGGCGCGCGCGCGCAGCTCACGCGCCGCACCTGGCGCCGCGCCTGGGGCGCGGCGGTCGCGGCCCTGAGCCGCACCCGCATCGCGAGCGTCGCCCTCGCGCTCGAGCGTCCTGCGGCGCGCGAGCTCGACGACTACTACTTCGGGCGCGCGGTCGCCGAGATCGCCGCAGCCACGCTCTACCGCATCAACGATCTGAAGACCGGCAAGAAGCCGGCCGCGCCGCTGCTGAAGAAGGTGCTCGCGGGACCGGTGCGCAAGGCCGACGCCGCCGCGCGCGGCTTCAAGCACGGCGCCGCCATCGCCAGCGCCGCCGCCGTGCAACGCGACCTCGCCAACCTGCCGGCGAACGTCTGCACCCCGACTTTTCTCGCCGAAGAGGCGCGCGCCCTCGCCCGACGGCAGAAGTCGCTCACGGCGCGCGTGCTGGACGAAGCGGCTATCCGCCGCGAGAAGATGGGTTGTCTGCTCGCCGTTTCGCAGGGAAGCCGGGAGCCGCCGCGCTTCATCGTGCTCGAGTACCGCGGCGGCAAGTCGGCGCCGGCGCCGGTGGTGCTGGTCGGCAAGGGCGTGACCTTCGATAGCGGCGGCATCTCGCTCAAGGACCCGCCGGCCATGGACGAGATGAAATTCGACATGAGCGGAGCCGCGGCGGTCATCGCCTGCCTCACGCTGGCGGCGGAGCTGCGGCTGCCCCTGCACGTCGTCGGACTCATCGCCGCGGTTGAGAACATGCCGGACGGCAAGGCCGTGAAACCCGGCGACATCGCCACCAGCGCCTCCGGCCAGACGGTCGAGATCCTCAACACCGACGCCGAGGGGCGCCTGATCCTGTGCGATGCGCTGCACTACGCGCGCCGCTTCCGCCCGGCCGCGGTGGTCGACATCGCCACTCTCACCGGCGCCTGCGTGGTGGCGCTCGGCCATCATCACTCAGGGCTCCTCGGCAACGACGCCGCGCTCATCCGGCAGTTGCTCGAGGCCGGGGTACGCGCCGACGACCGCTGCTGGGAGCTGCCGCTCACCGAGGAATATTTCGACCAGCTCAAGAGCAACTTCGCCGACTTCGCCAACGTCGGCGGCCGCGATGGCGGCGCGATCACGGCGGCGACCTTCCTCGGCAAGTTCACCCAGGGAATGCCCTGGGCGCATCTGGACGTGGCCGGCACCGCCTACCAGGGCGGCGCGCAGAAAGGCAGCACCGGGCGGCCGACGCCGCTGCTCGCCGATTTTCTCATCCACCGCGCCGAGCGTTGACGTTCCACTCGCCGGCGGGACGCGCACCGACGGCGGCGGCGCACACCCGGGCGCGGCTGCGGCGCGGCCGCTGCAGCTATAATCGTCCGACTTTTCTCTCGGTTGCCCTCGCATTCAATGGACAAGGTGTACGCGCCGCAGGACATCGAGCGGCGCATCTACGAGCGGTGGGAGTCGCACGGCTGGTTCGCAGCGCGCGGCCAGGGTGCGCCCTACTGCATCATGATTCCGCCGCCCAACGTGACCGGAACGCTGCACATGGGACATGCGTTCCAGCACACGCTGATGGACGCGCTGACGCGCTATCACCGCATGCGCGGCGAGGATGCGCTCTGGCAGCCGGGCACCGACCACGCCGGCATCGCCACCCAGATGGTGGTGGAGCGGCAGCTCAACGCCGAAGGACGCCGGCGCACCGACCTCGGGCGCGAGGCGTTCATCGAGCGGGTGTGGCAGTGGCGCGCACAGTCCGGCGGCACCATCGCCGGTCAGATGCGCCGCCTCGGCGACTCGGTCGACTGGTCGCGCGATCGCTTCACCATGGATCCGGAGCTGACGCGCGCGGTCGTCGAGGTATTCGTACGGCTGCACGAGGAAGGCCTCATCTACCGCGGCAAGCGCCTGGTCAACTGGGATCCGGTGCTGCTCACGGCGCTGTCCGACCTCGAGGTGCAGGCGCAGGAGGAGGAAGGCCAGCTCTGGCACCTGCGCTACCCGCTCGAGGACGGCAGTGGCCACGTAGTGGTCGCGACCACGCGGCCGGAGACGATGCTCGGAGACGTTGCGGTCGCGGTGCACCCGGACGATGAGCGCTATCGGCACCTGGTGGGGCGCAAGGTGCTGCTGCCGCTCGCCGGGCGCGCCATTCCGATGATCGCCGACTTCTACGTCGACCCGAACTTCGGCTCGGGCTGCGTGAAGATAACCCCCGCGCACGACTTCAACGACTACGAGGTAGGCCAGCGGCACGGCTTGCCGCTCATCAACGTGTTCACCGAGCGCGCCGCCATGAACGATGCGGCGCCGGAGCGCTTCCGCGGGCTCGACCGCTTCGAGGCGCGCACCCGTATGGTTGCGGAGCTCGAGGCTGCCGGACTCGTCAAGCGCGTCGACAAGCACCGGCTCGTGATCCCGCGCGGCGACCGCAGCGGCGCGGTGCTCGAGCCCTGGCTCACCGATCAGTGGTACGTGCAGATCATGCCGCTCGCGCAGCCAGCCATCGCCGCCGTCGAGGACGGGCGTACCCGCTTCGTGCCGGAGAACTGGGCGCGTACCTATTTCGAGTGGATGCGCAACATCAAGGACTGGTGCGTGAGCCGCCAGCTGTGGTGGGGCCACCGCATCCCGGCGTGGTACGACGCCGACGGCCGCGTGTACGTCGGGCGTGATGAGGCCGAGGTACGCGCCCGCCACGGGCTCGACGCCCGGCTGCCGCTGCGCCAGGACGAGGACGTGCTCGATACCTGGTTTTCCTCGGCCCTGTGGCCCTTCTCGACGCTCGGGTGGCCCGAGCGGACCGAAGCCCTGCGACGCTTCTACCCGAGCAGCGTGCTCGTGACCGGATTCGACATCATCTTCTTCTGGGTCGCGCGCATGATGATGATGGGGCTGAAGTTCATGGGAGACGTGCCGTTCCGCGACGTCTACATCACCGGCCTGATCCGCGACGAGCACGGGGACAAGATGTCGAAGTCGAAGGGCAACGTGATCGACCCACTCGACATCGTCGACGGCATATCGCTCGAGGCGCTGGTCACCAAGCGCACCAGCGGCCTGATGCAGCCGAAGCTCGCCGGCGCCATCGAGAAGGCGACGCGCCGGCAATATCCGGCCGGGATCGCCCCGCACGGCACCGACGCGTTGCGGTTCACCTTCGCCGCCCTTGCTTCGCCGAGCCGCGATCTGCGCTTCGATCTGGGGCGCGTCGCCGGCTACCGCAATTTCTGCAACAAGCTGTGGAACGCGGCGCGCTTCGTCACCCTGTCGCTCGCCGAGCAGGCAGCGCCGCCACCGGGCACCCCGGCCGAGCTCTCGGTGGCCGATCGCTGGATCCGCGCGCGCTTCGGCCGCGCGCTGGCGACGGTCGAGCAGGCGCTGCGCGACTATCGCTTCGACTTCGCCGCCTCGGCGCTCTATGAGTTCACCTGGTACGACTTCTGCGACTGGTACCTCGAGCTCACCAAGCCGGTGCTGCAGTCGGCGCAAGTCGCGCCCGCCGCCCGTGCCGGCACCCTGCGGACGCTGACCGTGATCCTCGAGGCGCTGCAGCGTGCCTTGCATCCCTTCATGCCGTTCATCACCGAAGAGATCTGGCAGCGCGCCGCCCCCCTCGCGGGGGTGGCGGGTGACACCGTCATGCTGCAGCCCTACCCCGCCGCCGCCGAGTTCCCGCCCGACGAGGCGGCGGAGCGCGAGACCGCCTGGATCCAGGCGGTCGTGCTCGGGGTACGCCAGATCCGCGGCGAGGTGAACATCAGTCCGGCGCGGCGCATTCCGCTGCTGCTGCGCGATGCCGGCACGCAGGACCGCGAATGGAGCGTGCGCCATCGCCCCTACCTCGAGCGCCTCGCAGGACTCGAGAGCGTGACGCTGCTTGAGGCGGGGGCGGTGGCCCCGCAGTCGGCCATCGCGCTCGTCGGCACGCTCGCCCTGCTCGTGCCGATGGCGGGCCTGATCGACGCGCCCGCGGAGATCGAGCGTCTCACCAAGCTGATCGGCAAGGCGCAGAAGGATCTGGCGGTGGTGCGCGCCCGGCTCGCGAGTGAGAGCTTCGTCGCCAACGCACCCGCGGCGGTGGTGGCCACCGATCGCGAGCGCCTGACCGAGCTCGAGCACACCGTGACGGGCCTCAATGCGCAGCTCGAGCGCGTACGCGGACTCGGCGCCTCGTGAGTACCGCGGTCGACATGCCCGCCGACGCCGACGGGTTGCGCACGGTGCTGGCGACGCTCGAGACCGTCATCCTCGGCAAGCCGCGGCAGATCCGGCTCTGTCTCGCGTGCCTGCTCGCGCGCGGTCACCTGCTGATCGAGGACGTGCCCGGGGTGGGCAAGACCACGCTCGCACACGCTCTCGCCCACGTGCTGGGGCTCGCCTGGCAACGCGTGCAGTTCACCAGCGACCTGCTGCCGGCGGACATCATCGGCGTGTCGATCTTCGATCGCGCGCACCAGCGCTTCGAGTTCCGCCGCGGCCCGATCTTCACGCAGCTGCTGCTCGCGGACGAGGTCAACCGCGCGAGCCCGCGCACCCAGAGCGCGCTGCTCGAGGCGATGGAGGAGCGCCAGGTGAGCGCCGACGGCACCACCTACCGGCTGCCGGAGGTATTCTTCGTGGTCGCGACACAGAACCCGCACGAGCAGCTCGGCACTTTCGCCCTCCCCGAGTCGCAGCTCGATCGCTTCCTCATGCGCGTGACGCTCGGCTATCCGGACGCGGCGCACGAGCGCGAGCTGCTGCGCGGCGGCGAGCGGCGTGACCTGTTGCCGGAGATTCCGCCGGCGCTCAGTCCTGCCGCAGTGCTGCGCGTGCAGCGCGCGGTGCGCACCGTACACGTGGCGGACGCGCTCCTCGACTACAGCCAGGCGCTGATCGCCTGCACGCGCGAGCGCGGCGATCTGAAGCTCGGCCTGTCGCCGCGTGCCGGACAGGGACTGCTGCGCGCGGCCCAGGCGTGGGCCTACCTCGCCGGACGCGCCGCGGCGCTGCCCGAGGACGTACAGGCGGTCCTGCCCGCGGTGGTCGCGCACCGGCTGGAGCGCCGCGAGCCCGGCGGCAGTGCCGACGGAGAGCTCATCGGCGCCGAGATCCTGCGCGCCGTCCCCGTCCCCCTGTGACACGGTCGCGGAGCCGACTCCGCGGACTCTAAGCGGAGAGGCTTCGTTATGAGGATCCCGTTCGCGGCGGCGGTGCGTGTGCGTATCGCCACCCGCATGGCCGCCTGGGTGCGGCGCCGCCAGGGATCGGACGTGCTGCCCGTGACGCTCGCGCGGCGGCGCCTCTACATACTCCCGACGCGCGCGGGTTTCGGCTTCGGGTTCCTGTGGATCCTGATGCTGCTGGCGGGACTCAACTACGGCAACAGCCTCGCGCTCTTCTTCACCT
>DASXKA010000059.1:0-9699 GCA_036497085.1 Steroidobacteraceae bacterium
GTGCCAGCACCTGCCCCCCCTGCCTCACCCTTACCATCGCCGCTGCAGCCCGCGCGCCTAAGCTTAGGTCGCGCATGGAGATTCCCCCCATGGCCGAGACAACCGAAGGCGAATTCAATCTCCGCGATCTGAACGACCAGGAGCTCGTCGAGCAGGTGCACGATGACCTCTACAACGGCCTGAAGGCCGAGGTCGAGGAAGCCACGCACCTCTTTCTTGAGCGCGGCTGGAGCGCCGAGAAGGTGCTGAACGATGCACTGGTCGAGGGCATGCGCATCGTCGGCATCGATTTCCGCGATGGCATTCTCTTCGTGCCCGAGGTGCTGCTCGCGGCCAACTCCATGAAGGGTGGAATGGAGATCCTGCGCCCACTGCTCGCCGAGACCGGCGTACCGCCGATCGGCAAGATCGTCATCGGCACGGTAAAGGGCGACATCCACGACATCGGCAAAAATCTCGTGTCGATGATGCTCGAGGGCGCGGGCTTCGAGGTCATCGACCTCGGCATCAATAACCCGGTCGAGAAGTATCTGGCGGCGCTCGAACAGCACAAGCCTGACATCCTCGGCATGTCGGCGCTGCTCACGACCACCATGCCCTACATGAAGGTCGTCATCGACAAGATGAAGGAGACCGGCATCCGCAACGATTTCATCGTGCTGGTCGGCGGCGCACCGCTCAACGAGGAATTCGGCAAGGCGGTGGGCGCGGATGCCTACTGCCGCGACGCCGCGATCGCGGTCGAGACCGCGAAGACACTGATGGCTGCGCGCCGCGCCGGTAGAGCCTCACGCGCCGCGACCGCGGCCTGAACGGCCTCCCGATGGACACGCCGCGCGGCACGCTCCTGATCGCCTGCGGCGCACTGGGGCGGGAGATCGCCGCGCTGCGGCGCGCCAACGGCTGGCAGACCCTCGATGTCCGTTGCCTGCCGGCGCAGCTCCACAACCGGCCCGAGCGCATCGCACCGGCCGTGCGCGCCGAGATCGAAGCGAACCGCGGCCGCTACGCGCAGATCTTCGTCGTGTACGCCGACTGCGGCACGCGTGGGCAGCTCGATGCAGTGCTGAAGGAGCAAGGCGTCGAGCGGTTGCCGGGCGCGCACTGCTATGAGTTCCTGGCGACGCCGCGCGTGTTTGCGCAGCTCGCTGATGCCGAGCCCGGCACCTTTTATCTCACCGACTTCCTGCTGCGCCACTTCGAGCGGCTGGTCGTCACTACGCTCGGCCTCGACCGCCATCCCGAGCTGGCGCAGGAGTATTTCCGCAACTACAAGAAGCTCGTGTACCTCGCGCAGGTCGAGACCCCGGGCGCCATCGAGCGAGCGCGGCAGATCGCCGAGCGCTTCGGCTTCGCCTTCGAGTATCGCTTCACGGGATACGGAGAGCTCGGCACGCGTCTTACGGCGCTGGTCGCGGGCCAGGGTGCCGCGGCATGGCCAGCCTGAGTATCATCTCGTGGCGCGACATCCCCGCGCAGGTGGTCGTCAAGCGCGGCCGCGAGACCGCGAAAGTGCAGCTGTCGCCGCGCTTCCAGGAGGCGGTCGACCGCGCCGCGATGCGCGCCGGCAAGGGAAGCTCCGACGCATATCTCGCCGACTGGAAGCGCTCGGACCCGCGTCCCTGCGGCGATGATCTGCAGGCGGAAGCGTCCGCCGAGGCCGCGCGCATCGAGGCGCGCTTCAGCGATGCCGATCTAGAGATCCTGATTCGCGCCAAGGGTCTCGCGGCGGGCACCTGATATGTACGCGCTACGCCAGTGGTCGGTGCGCCATGCCCGCGGGCTCAACGCCTTCTACGGCGGCTTCGAGTCGCTGCTCGTGGCGCTCGACCCGGTGTTGCGCCGCGTCGGCTACCAGCGGCTCGAGCGCCCGGTGGCGCGCATCGAGAAGACGGTAAAGGGGCTGCTGTTCGACTGCCGCATGTGCGGTCAGTGCATCCTGTCCTCCACCGGCATGTCCTGCCCGATGAATTGCCCGAAGAACCTGCGCAACGGGCCGTGCGGCGGCGTGCGCGCCAACGGACACTGCGAGGTGCGCCCGGAGATGAAGTGCGTATGGGTCGAGGCCTTCACCGGCAGCGCGCGGATCCCCGGAGGGACCGATGCGCTGCGCCGCGTGCAGGTGGCGGTCGACCGGCGCCTGCAGGGGAAGTCTTCGTGGCTGCGCGTGGTACGCGAACGCGTCGGAGCCACGCCGTGAGATTTGAGGACGAGCCCGTCCCGGGTTACCCGCTGCCGATCCTGCCGGGCCATACCTCACCCGGGAGGTTCGAGCGCGTGCTGCGCGCCGGTCAGTTCGCGGTGACGACCGAGCTCGATCCGCCCGACTCCGCCGACCCCGAGGATGTCTACGCCCGCGCGCGCGTCTTCGACGGCTGCGTCGACGCCATCAACGCCACCGACGGCTCAGGCGCCAACTGCCACATGTCGAGCATGGCCGTGTGTGCGCTCCTTACCCACGTGGGTTACGCGCCCGTGATGCAGATCTCCTGTCGCGACAAGAACCGCATCGCCATCCAGGGCGACATCCTCGGCGGGGCGGCCATGGGCGTGTGCAACCTCCTGTGCCTCACCGGCGACGGCGTGCAGGCGGGGGATCATCCGCAGGCGCTGCCGGTGTTCGACCTCGACTGCATGACGTTGCTCGAGACCGCACGGACGCTGCGTGACGAGCATCGGTTCCTCTCCGGTCGCAAGATCACCTATGCCCCGCGCGTGCTGCTCGGCGCGGCGGAGAATCCCTTCGCGCAACCTCTCGAGTGGCGCGCGCAGCGGCTCGCGAAGAAAGTCGCCGCCGGTGCGCAGTTCATCCAGACGCAGTGGTGCTACGACGTGCCGCTGCTGCGCGAGTTCATGCGTCACGTGGAAGGGCTGGGAGTGCTCGACAAGGTCTTCATCCTCGTCGGAGTAGGACCGCTGCGCTCCGCCAAATCGGCCGAGTGGATCCGCACACACGTGCCGGGCGTACACATCCCCGATGAGGTCGTGAAACGGATGGCGGGCGCCGCCGACCCGGCCGCCGAGGGCCGGCGCCTCTGCATCGACCTCATCCAGGAGATTCGCACCATCAAGGGCGTACACGGCGTGCACGTCATGGCCTTCCGCCAGGAACAGACCGTCGCCGAAATCATCGACCGCTCCGGGGTACTCAACGGCCGGGTGCCGTGGTACCCGGGGCGCGACCCGCAAGCCAGCACCAACAGGATCGCATCGTGACCGACACCGTGATCAGTTCTGCCACCAGGGAAGTCGTTATCGGCTTCGAGCGTCCGTTCGTCATGATCGGCGAGCGCATCAACCCCACCGGGCGCAAGATCCTCGCCGCCGAAATGGCGGCGGGCAACTTCAGCCGCGTGGAGTCCGATACCCACGCACAGGTCGCCGCCGGGGCGCAAATGCTGGACGTGAACGCCGGCATTCCGCTGGCCGACGAGCCGGCGATCCTCGCCAAGACCATACAACTGGTGCAGTCGATCACCGATCTTCCGCTATCGATCGATTCCTCCATCGTCGCCGCGCTTGAGGCCGGTCTCGCGGTCTACAAGGGGAAGCCCCTGGTGAACTCGGTAACCGGCGAGGAAGAGCGTCTCGAGTCGGTGCTGCCGCTGGTGAAGAAGTATGGCGCCGCAGTGGTCGCGATCTCGAACGACGAGACCGGCATCTCCGAGAACCCCGACGTGCGCTTTGAGGTGGCGAAGAAGATCGTGCACCGCGCGCGGGACCACGGGATTGCGGTCAGCGACATCGTCGTCGATCCACTGGTCATGCCGATCGGCGCCATCAACCAGGCCGGCGTGCAGGTGATGCGCCTGCTCGGACGGCTGCGGAACGAGCTCAAGGTAAACACCACCTGCGGGGCCTCCAACATCAGCTTTGGGCTCCCGGCACGCGAGGGCATCAGCGCGGTGTTCCTGTCGATGGCGATCGGCGCCGGCATGACCTCCGCCATCATGAACCCGCTGCACGTCGAGATCGTGAAGGCCTGCATGGGCGCGGACGTCATGATGGGTCACGACCCCGACTGCGCACGCTGGATCAAGCGCTTCCGCGAGGCGCCGCCTATGGCCGCCGGTGGTGGTGCCGCCGCCGCCCCCGAAGGCGCAGCGCGCGGGCGGCGCGAGGGCGGACACCGGAGGCGCGCCCAGAGCCAGGCATGAGCGGCAAGGATCCCCTCGTCGTCTTCACCCCGTCGGGCAAGCGCGGGCGCTTCCCCGCCGGAACGCAGCTCTTGCAGGCGGCCCGCAGCTTAGGCGTCGACGTCGACTCGGTGTGCGGCGGGCGGGCGCTGTGCGGACGCTGCCAGGTGCTGGTCATGGAGGGCGACTTCCCCAAGCACGGGGTGAGCTCGAGTGGCGCGCATCTCTCGGGCCTGAGCGAGGCCGAGCAGAGCTTCGCGCGGCGGCGGCCGCTGGCACAGGGTCATCGGCTCTCCTGCTCGGCGCGTATCGAGGGCGATCTCGTCATCGACGTACCGGCCGCGAGCCAGGTGCACCGGCAGGTGGTGCGCAAGGCCGCCGATGCGCGCGCGATCACGCTCGACCCGGTGGTGCACCTGCACTACGTCGAGGTGCGTGAGCCCGACATGCACGACCCCGCCGGAGACCTGCAGCGTCTGCTCGAGGCGCTGCACAGGGAATGGGCCTTCGGGACGCTGCGCTGCGACCTCGCGGTGCTGCAGGTCCTGCAGGCCGCCCTGCGCAAAGGCGAATGGCGCGTCACCGTCGCGGTGCACGCCGGCTCGCAGCTGATCGGCGTCTGGTCGGGATTCCACGACAAGGTGTACGGGCTCGCGGTCGACGTCGGCTCGACCACCATCGCGGCGCATCTCTGCAACCTCGAGAGCGGCGAAGTGGTCGCCTCGAGCGGCGCCATGAATCCGCAGATCCGTTTCGGCGAGGACCTGATGAGCCGCGTGTCCTACGCCATGATGAATCCGGGCGGCGCGCAGCAGATGACCGAGGCGGTGCGCGGCGCGTTGAATACCCTGGCCGCGGACGTGGCGCGCGAGGCGGGCGTATCGGTGTCCGATATCCTCGAGCTCACCATGGTGGGCAATCCGATCATGCATCACCTGCTGCTCGGCATCGATCCGACCGAGCTCGGCGGAGCGCCGTTCGCGCTCGCGACCGATTCGGCCCTTGGCCTGCACGCCACGGAGATCGGCCTGACGCTGCATGCCGGCGCGCGCGTCTACACCCTGCCCTGCATCGCCGGCCACGTGGGGGCCGATACCGCCGGCATGATCCTCGCCGAACGCCCCGACCTCTCGCCGAAACTGAGCCTGTTGGTCGATGTCGGCACGAACGCCGAGATCGTCCTCGGCAACAACCAGCGGCTGCTCGCCTGCTCGAGCCCCACCGGTCCCGCATTCGAAGGCGCGCAGATCAGCAGCGGCCAGCGCGCCGCGCCCGGCGCCATCGAGCGCGTGCGCATCGATCCGGCAACACTCGAGGCCCGTTTCAAAGTCATCGGCTCGGACCTGTGGTCCGATGAGCCAGGTTTTGCCGAGGTCGTGGCCCGCACCGGCGTGACCGGCATCTGCGGCTCGGGGATCATCGAGGTCATCGCCGAGATGTATCTGGCCGGCATCATCAGCCAGGACGGTGTCATCGACGGCGCGCTCGCCGCGCGCAGCGAGCGCATCGTGCCGACCGCGCGTACCTTCGCCTACACCGTGCACCGCGGCTCGCCGCTCCTTCAGGTTACCCAGAACGACGTGCGCGCGATCCAGCTCGCCAAGGCCGCGTTGCGCGCAGGCGTGCAGCTTCTCATGGATCGCATGGGTGTCACCCAGGTCGACCGCATCCGGCTCGCGGGCGCGTTCGGCAACCACATCGACGTCAGGCACGCGATGATTCTCGGGATGATTCCCGACTGTGAGCTCTCCCAGGTGTCATCCGCGGGTAATGCGGCCGGCACCGGCGCGCGCATCGCGCTCCTCGACAAGACTTCGCGCCAGACCATCGAGGAGCTGGTACATCGCGTCGAGAAGATCGAGACGGCGATCGAGCCGAAGTTCCAGGCACACTTCGTCGAGGCCATGGGGATCCCGCACTCGACCGAGCCCTACCCTAACCTGCGCAAAGCGGTGGTACTCCCCGAGGTCAAGGCTGCGCCGCCGCGCAGCACCGGTCGCGGGCGCCGCCGCGCCGGCACCTGACTGACAACCCCGCCGTTCTCAATGCGGCTGCCGCGTCAGCCGCGCGATACCGGAGCCGTCGCGCGCGAGGCGGATGTCGAGTCGCTGGCCGCGGAAACTGAGGTTGTGCAGGGTGAGCGAGTTCCAGCTCTTCGGCAGCATCGGCGGATAGGCCTCGACCAACCCCTGCTCGCGGATGCGCAGCCCGCTCAAGCCATAGATCAGGGCCTGCAGGTAGCCTGCGGATCCCGTCAGAAAATATCCGGTGTTGTTGCGCGCGCTCTCGGTTCGCACATTGAACGGCGGCTTGAGCGTCCCGCCGTTGAGGTTTCCGGCGAGCAGCCCGGCTCCCTCCTCGTCCGCGCCGACCGTGGCCGCCGCCACCATCGAAGGCGCAATTCCCATGCTGCCCGCGCCGGCCCGCGCGAGCGGCGTGGGCGCGACCGCGTAGTCGAAATCACCGCGCCGCAGCGCCGCGCTCATGACGAGATCGAGTGACGGCAGGAACAGGAGCGGCACGGGCCCGCCGCCGAAGTCCTGACTGCCGCTCGCGACCGACGGATCGAAGGGCAGATGATGCGTCCCGCCCGGTGCCATCGGCACATACATCTCCCGCGCCGCCTTGTCCCAAACGGGGTCCGCCCGCTCACCGAGCTCGCGGGCCGCTGCGGCGGCGATGGCGAGCGCGCGGGCGGCCGACACGTTGGTGAAGGTGTCGTTCGGTATGTCGTTGTGCGACTCGGCCACGGAGTTCACGTGCTCGATCTCGTAGCGATGTGCGCGCGCGTTGTAGGTGGAACGGCTCGCCCAGAAGCGCGCCACCTCGCGGATCACCGGCCAGCCGCGCGTGCGCAGCCATTCGCGGTCGTGGGTGTCGAGGTAGTACTGCCACTGCGCAATCGCGACATCGGCGGTCACGTGAATTTCGGTGTCCGCGAGCAGCACCGCGGAATGCGGCGTCTGATCGGTGCCGTTCTCCGGATCCGACTCCCAGGGGTACATCGCCCCCTGGTAACCGTGCGCCTGAGCCCGCGCCTGCGCCGGCTGCAGCGTGCGATAGCGGAAGTCGACCAGGGGCCGGGCGCGCTCGGGATGCAGGAGCAGCAGCACCGGAAAGATCCAGGTGTCGCTGTCCCAGAAAACGTGTGCCGAGTACTCCGGGGTGAGCGCATCGGGACCGGGCGAGAATGCAGTATCGGCCGTCGAGCTGGCGAGCAGGTAGTAGAGCTCGGAATGCGTCACCTGCTGTGCGCGTGCGTCGCCCTCGATCTCGATATCCGACTGCCACAGCTGCGCCCACGCCGCGCGATGCTCATCGAGCAGCCGTTCGAACCCGCGGGTGCGCGCCTCCCGCGCGAGCGCCAGATCCTGGCTGGCATCGCCTCCCCAACCCTCCCGCGACAGCGCCATATATTTCGTGAACGAGTAGCGGCGGCCGCGCTCGAGCTTGATCGCAACGTCGAGCGCCATGCGATAGGGGTCTCGGTGGAACGCAACGCTCTCCGCCGTTGTCCCCTCGGGCAACGCCACCGCCGTGGCCATGGCCATCGCCAGACCCTGCGCGGCCCGGCCGCCGAGCCACATCGACAGCGAGGCGGCATCGCCGTCGCCCGCGCGTACTTCGGTGTACCCCGGATACCAGACCGCCTCGCGGTCGGCCGTCGCCGGCGCACGCGGCTCGAGCGTCAGACCGTAGGCAGCGACCGCCTCCTCCATCCCAGGCCCCGTCATTTGTCCGAGCGGAAATCGCGGCGCGTGGTTCGCCCACAGGAGCAGCGGAAACGACACGTGCACGATGCCGTCGTAGTCCGGCGTAATCGTGAGGTGCGTGGCGGCGAGGTGCGGCGATGCCTCGCTCACCAGCGTCGTCACCTCGACCTCGGTCGCGCGGCCGCGATCGAGATAACGGTAGTGCGTCGTGAGCGTAGCCTCGTGCAGATCGAGCGTCTGACGGTAATCGGCGAAGTGCCGCTCATCCAGCCGCGCGCGGTTTAGCCACGCCTGTCCCGCGCCCGCGGGACTCGAGCTGAAATCCACCTCGTTCCAGCCGGGCACCTGAGCCGGCCTCGACATATCGCCCGCGGTGTAGTCCATGAACGCGACCAGGTACGTGGGCGTTGTCTCGGTACCGCGCGGCGCGGTGAGGATCCCGAGGTAACCGTTGCCGAGATATCCGGGAAAATAGTCCGGCAGGTCGCTGAGCCCGGCGCGCAGCAGGAAGCTCGCGTCGGTCTCGGCGTGCGCATTCGCGGCGGCCAGCGCAAGCAGCGCGTACACCAGCACTCTGGCACTGTGACTCATGGCGTCTTCTCCCGATCGGTGGGTGGCTTCACGGCGAGGTATACCGTGCTCCAGAGCTGCGCCGCGTTGGCCTCGTCCGCGTCCGCCGCCGCAGCGCCAAACGCCGCGACGTGATAGTGGCGGTCGGAGAAGGACCACGACCACAGCTCCGAATTGCTGATCGAGCGCGTCGCATCGATCGCCGTCCACAGCGTCTTCTGCGCCGCAAGCAAATGAGAACGGACCGTCGCTGGCAGATCCGTGCGCTCGAGCTGCCGCGCGAGGCCGGCGGCAAACAGCGCCTGCTGCCACGACCAGACGACAGTGCCGTGATAGGCGTTGCGGTTCAATCGGGCCTGTAATGCGCCCGGCGAGAAGGCGGGGTTGGCAACCAGCAGCCCGACCTCGGTCATCAGGCCCGCGGGAAACGGACGCATGAGAGTGGTGACCGCGCGCTCGACCGCTTCGGGATCGAGATCCGCGAACAGCAGCGCGAAGCCCTCGTCCGAATGCAGCACGGGAATCGGTGCACCGCCGCCGTCGAGTGCGAGCGCGTGGAAGCGCAGCTCGTCCGCCCCGAGCGCGGCGATGGCTGGAAGCGCCGCGATCTTCTCCGCGGTCGCGTAGGAGAAGACGGCGGCGGCCGCGTCCTGGCGCGAAATGGTGACGGCGAAGAGCGGCGGCGCGCGCGTCCGCCAGACATCCTCGAGGTGCGCCGAGCCAGCGAACAGCGGGCGATCGCGGCTCTCGAGGTAGGGTGCGAGCAGGCTGCTGTCGCTCAGCTGCGCCGCAGCCGCAAGTGCGGCCGGCACGAGCACGGCGTTGACGTCGTACGGGTAGCGGCCGCCTCCCAGGCCGTGCTCGCTGTCGCGCCACTCGCCGACCGGGTATCCGGGCTTCAAGGCAATCAGGTTGGCACTGGAAGGATCCCGGCCAAACGCCGCCGCGCTCGTCAGCACCAGCCGCAGGTTCTGGACCAGGGCCGCGCCGCGCGTCCGGTGTTGCCCGCTCGCAGCACCGCCGACGGCGGCCAGGAAGGCTGCCGCGCGCGCGCGGCCGCGCGCATCGTGCAGCAGCCACTCGCCCGCCACCGGGGCCAGCAGGTAGTCGCCGTCGATCATCTTGTAGTCGTAGACCGGAGCCGCGGAGCGCGAGCCGTCGGCCTTCATGTGGTCGAGCACGGCCTGCTCGCCGATGTCCTCCTCATGCGCCACCCCGCCCTGTGCCGACAGGCGCGCGAGCACCGAGCCGAGCGCATCCTCGACCGCCGCCGGACTCAG
>DASXKA010000060.1:0-1825 GCA_036497085.1 Steroidobacteraceae bacterium
CAGAGGCGGTTTGCGGGACTCCCGGCGGAGACCCAGCGGCTGTTGTTGGTCGCGGCCGCGGAGCCGCTCGGCGACCCGGTGCTGGTGTGGCAGGCGGCCGGGCGGCTCGGGATCGGATTCGAGGCGGCGGCAGATACCGACGGATTGCTTGAGATCGGCACGCGCGTGACCTTCCACCACCCACTGGTGCGCTCGGCCGTGTATCGAGCCGCTTCGCCTGACGAAAGGCAGGCGGTGCATCGCGCGCTGGCGGACGCGACCGACCGTGAAGTCGATCCCGACCGCCGGGCATGGCATCTCGCGCACGCGACGCCCGGCCCTGACGAGGACGTCGCCTCCGAGCTCGAGCGTTCGGCGGGCCGCGCTCAGGCGCGCGGTGGATTGGCGGCGGCGGCCGCTTTCCAGGAAAGGGCGGCTGCGCTGACGCTTGAGCCCGCCCGGCGCGCGCAACGCGCGCTGGCCGCGGCTCGGGCCAAGTACCAGGCCGGCGCTCCCGACGCCGCGCTCCGACTGGTTGCCATCGCGGAGTCCGGACCGCTCGACGACCTCCAGCGCGCACGCGTCGAGCTCCTGCGCGGTCAGATCGCGTTCGCGGTGAACCGCGGCAACGACGCTCCACCCTTGCTGCTCAAGGCTGCCAAGTCGTTCGAACCCCTCGATGGGAGGCTCGCTCGTGAGACCTACCTGGAGGCGTTGTGGGCCGCAATCTTCGCCGGTCGTCTGGCCAGCGGCGGTGGCGTCCTTGAAGCTGCCAAGGCGGCGAGGGCTGTGCTCCCGGCTCCGGAGCCGCCGCGCGCGACGGATCTCTTCTTGGACGGCCTGGCTGCGGTGATCACCGACGGGCACGCCGCAGGGTCCCCGATACTCAAGCGGGCGGTGAGCGGCGTCCGACGCGACGACGTCTCCCGAGAGGCGGGGCTTCGGTGGCTCTGGCTGGCGTGCTGGGCCGCTGCGCTTCTGTGGGACGACGAGGCGTGGGACGTGCTCTCTGCCAGCCTCGTACGGCTAGCCCGCGATTCCGGCGCGCTGGCCGCGCTCCCCGTGGCGCTCACCACACGCTCGGGGCTGCACCTGGAGGCGGGCGAGCTCCCCGCCGCCGTTTCGCTGGTCGCGGAAGCGGAGGCAGTCGCCGAAGTAACCGGGGGACAGCTCGTACCCTACGCCGGGCTGGCACTCGTCGCCTTCCAGGGCCGCCAAGCCGAGGCCTCCCAGCTGATCGCGGCCGCCACGAAGGAGGTCGTACGTCGAGGAGAAGGACAAGGGCTGACCATCATTCACTGGGCGAACGCTGTGCTTCACAACGGCCTCGGCCGCTACGAGGACGCGCTGGCCACAGCGCAGCAGGCCGCGGAGGACTCGCATGTGCTCTGGTTCTCAACGTGGGGGTTGGTCGAGCTGATCGAGGCGGCCGTCCGGAGCGGGAACGCGGAGCTAGCGGCCGATGCCCTCGGCCGGCTTTCGCATTCAACCGCGGCGAGTGGCACCGACTGGGCGCTCGGCGTCGAGGCCCGCTCGCGGGCGTTGCTGACCGAAGGGGAAGCCGCCGAGACCCTCTATCGGGAGGCGATCGACCGGCTCGCCCGGACCCGCGTTCGCGTCGAGCTCGTCCGCGCCCACCTCGTCTACGGCGAATGGCTGCGACGCGAGCGTCGGCGGCTCGACGCGCGCGAGCAGCTACGCCACGCCCACGAGCTATTTACGGACTTCGGCATGGAGGCGTTCGCCGAACGCGCGCGGGTAGAGCTCGAGGCGACCGGCGAGCATGCGCGCAAGCGGACCGTCGAGACGCGCGACGAGCTGACCCCCCGGGAAGCGCAGATCTGCC
>DASXKA010000061.1:0-4336 GCA_036497085.1 Steroidobacteraceae bacterium
GGGCATGCGATGGCGGATGTGCGACTGAATGCGCTGCGCGAGCTCCTGAAAATACGTGCTCGTCGTGCGGCCGCAACCCGGACACGCGGTCACCATCGGCGTGAAGGAGCGCAGCCCCATCGTCTGCAGGATCTCCTGCGCGACGATCACTTCCTGTGTGCGATCTCCGCCAGGCTCCGGCGTGAGCGACACACGGATCGTATCGCCGATGCCTTGTTGCAGGAGCACCGCCATGCCGGCGGTCGAGGCGACGATGCCTTTCGAGCCCATGCCGGCTTCGGTGAGCCCGAGATGCAGCGGATAATCGCAGCGCGAGGCGAGGTCGCGATAGATCGCGATCAGATCCTGCACGCCACTCACCTTCGCCGACAATATGATTCGGTCCCTCGGCAGGCCGAGCTCCACAGCGCGCTCCGCGCTGGTCAGCGCGGACTGGACGACCGCGTTGCGCATCACCTCGCGCGCATCGAGCGGCTCGGGACGCGCGGAGTTCTCGTCCATCAGCTTCGTGAGGAGGTCCTGATCCAGGCTGCCCCAGTTGACGCCGATGCGCACGGGCTTGCCGTGCCGGCAGGCGACTTCGATCATTTCCGCGAACTGTGGATCGCGCTTGCTGCCGCGTCCGACGTTGCCCGGGTTGATGCGGTACTTGGCGAGCGCCGCGGCGCACTCGGGATGCTCACGCAGCAGCTTATGCCCGTTGAAATGAAAGTCACCGATGAGCGGAACCGTGACCCCCGCGCGGTCGAGCCAGGCGCGGATCGGGGCGACCGCGGCCGCGGCCTCGCTCGTATTCACGGTGATGCGCACCAGCTCGGAGCCGGCGCGTGCCAGCGCCTGTACCTGCCGCGCCGTGCCCTCGACGTCGGCGGTATCGGTATTGGTCATCGACTGGACCACGATCGGAGCACCGCCTCCGACGCGGATCGGTCCAATCGACACCTGTGCTGTGGCGCGGCGGGGGAGGCTCATGCAGCGCGGATTTTACCGTTGCGGCGCGGGAGACATCACCCCGCCCGCGCGGACTGGTATCATTGCCGGGCCCGAAACGGTCTGTCCGGAGAGATTCCGGCTGCTGAGCCGGAACGCCGAAGGCGCAAATTCCGCCCGGAAACGCTCAGGCACAAGAACGGCAGACGGCGGAGGCGGTTTTACGCCCCCGCGGGGCTTCTGGAGAGCGGTGGAGGCCATCCACCCACCGAAGGGGAGCGGCGCCTCACGAGGGCACCTGATCTCTCAGGTCACAGGGACAGAAGGGCGGCAGACGTCTCGCGTACGAGGCGTGTGCCGGCATCTTTGTTCGCTGGAGGACCTCCGTGGGAAGAAAGACCCCGTTGTTCGCGCTACACCAGGAGCTCGGCGCCCGCATAGTCGACTTCGGCGGCTGGGACATGCCGGTGCAGTACGGCTCCCAGATCGGTGAGCATCACGCGGTACGCCGTAGCGCGGGGGTATTCGACGTCTCCCACATGTGCGTCGTCGACCTGAAGGGGCCGCGGGTTCGCGCGTTCCTCGCAGAGCTGCTCGCCAACGATGTCGGCCGGCTCAAGACGGCCGGCAAGGCGCTTTACTCCTGCATGCTGAACGAGCGCGGCGGCGTCATCGACGATCTCATCGTGTATTTCCTCACCGAGAGCTTCTTCCGCGCGGTGGTGAATGCCGGCACGCGCGACCGGGACCTCGCCTGGATCCGCGGCCGCGCGGCGGCCTTCGGCGTCGAGGTCACGGAGCGCACCGATCTCGCCATGCTGGCGATCCAGGGCCCGGAGGCGCGCGCCAAGGCCGTGCAGCTGCTCGACGCCGGCGAGCGGGAGGCGGCGCTCGCGCTCGGAGTGTTCGTCGGGCGCGAGCTCGGCGGCTGGTTCGTGGCACGCACCGGCTACACCGGCGAGGACGGCTTCGAGATCATGATGCCGGCCGCGGATGCGGTTCCCGCGTGGCGCCGGCTCAACTCGCTCGGGGTCGCCTCCTGCGGTCTCGGGGCGCGCGACACGCTGCGTCTCGAGGCCGGCATGAACCTCTACGGCCACGACATGGACGAGAGCACCAACCCCTTTGAATCGGGCCTCGCCTGGACCGTGGCGCTCGAGCCGCCGGGCCGCGCCTTCGTGGGGCGCGCGGCGCTCGAGGCGATCCGCGCGCAGGGACCCGGGCGCCGGCTCGTCGGTCTGCTGCTCGAAGACCGCGGCGTGCTGCGCGATCACCAGAAGGTTCTGGTAGCGGGCGTGGGCGAGGGCGAAATTACGAGCGGCACCTTCTCTCCGACGCTCGAGCGCTCGATCGCGCTGGCGCGCGTGCCCGCGGCGACTCCCGAGCGGGTGCAGGTGGACATCCGCGGCAAGCTCCTCAACGCGAGGGTGGTGAAACCGCCCTTCGTACGCTTTGGCAAATCCCTCGTGACCTGAAGGACCCGATTCATGAGCAATGTTCCCGCGGACCTCAAGTACACCAAGTCCCACGAATGGGTGCGCACCCTCGGCGACGGCACCGTCGAGATCGGCATCACGGACCACGCGCAGCACGCGCTCGGCGACCTGGTGTTCGTCGAAGTGCCCGAGACCGGACGCGCGGTGAAGGCGGACGAGGCGTGCGCGGTGGTGGAGTCGGTGAAGGCCGCCTCCGACGTGTATGCGCCGCTCGCCGGCGAAATCACCGCCGGCAACCCGAAGCTGGCGGACGCGCCCGAGACGCTCAACTCTGACCCCTACGGCGAGGGCTGGCTGATGCGCATACGCCCGGCCGCGGGGGCGATCGCGGCGGCGGAGCTGCTGTCGGCGGCGGACTATCAGAAAGTGCTGGCAGCGGAGGGCGGCTGATGGCCTTCATTCCCCATACCGAGGCCGACGTCACCGCGATGCTCGCGGCGATCGGCGCCGGCAGCATCGAGGATCTGTTTGCGGAGATCCCGCCGACCCTGAGGGTCCGCTCGCTCGCGGGAGTGCCCGAGGAGCTCAACGAAATGGAGATCGGACGCCTAATGAGCGAGCGTGCCGCGCAGGACGGTACCCCGCTCAGCTTCATCGGCGCCGGCGCCTACGAGCACCACATCCCCGCGGCGGTCTGGGCCATCACCACGCGCGGCGAGTTCTACAGCGCCTACACGCCCTATCAGGCGGAAGCCAGCCAGGGCACGCTGCAGGTGATCTACGAGTTCCAGACCATGATCGCACGCCTCACCGGCATGGAGGTCGCCAACGCCTCGATGTACGACGGCGCCTCGGCGACCGCCGAAGCCGCGCTCATGGCGGTGCGCGCCAACCGCAAGTCGAAGTCCGCGCGCATCCTCGTGCCCGCGACGCTCCACCCGCATTACCGGCGGGCGGCGGTCGCCATGGCGAGCAACCAGGGACTCAGATTCGAGGAGCTGCCCTATTGCACCGTCGAGGGAGTGACGCTGCCCGCCTCGCTCGGCAAGTACGCGGGCGAGGACGTGACCGCGCTCGTCATCCAGCAGCCCAACTTCTTCGGCCGGCTCGAGGATGTGGATGCGCTCACCGACTGGGCGCACGAGCGCAGCATCCTCGTGATCGCCGTGGTCAACCCGACCTCGCTTGCGCTGCTCAAGCCCCCGGGCGAGTGGGGCAGCCGCGGCGCCGATATCGCGGTCGGCGAAGGCCAGCCGCTCGGCGTGCCGCTGTCATCGGGCGGGCCGTACCTCGGCTTCATGACCACCCGCATGGAGCACGTGCGGCAGATGCCCGGCCGCATCGTCGGCCGCACCCTCGATGCCGCGGGGCGCGAGGGCTTCACGCTCACGCTGCAGGCGCGCGAGCAGCACATCCGCCGCGCCAAGGCGACCTCCAACATCTGCACCAACCAGGGGCTGCTGATGACCGCGGCGACGATTTACCTCTCGCTCATGGGGTCGCGGGGACTCGAGCGCACCGCGGCGGCGGCCCATGCCCGCACCCGTGAGCTCCTGGCGGCGCTCACGCGCACGCCCGGCGTGCGCCTCGCCTTCAGCGGGCCCTGCTTCCATGAGGCGGTGCTGCTGCTCGACCGCCCGGTGGCGCCGGTGCTCAAAGCGCTCGCCGCCCGCGGCATTCTCGGCGGACTCGACCTCGCGCCGTACTACCCGGAGCTCGGTCCAGCGCTGCTCGTGTGCGCGACCGAGACCAAGACCGCCGCCGACCTCGAGCGCTACCGCGCCTCCCTGAGCGAAGCGCTGCAGGCGGCGCGTGCCGCCTGAGAAGGACTCATCCGATGCCCACTCGTGAAAAAGTGATCTTCGAGTACTCGCACCCCGGTCGCGGCGCGAGCGATCAGTGGCCGCACGATCCGGGCCCCGCGCCGCTCGCCGATCTCCCGGCGAAGCTGCGGCGGGAGCATGCTGCGG
>DASXKA010000062.1:0-7926 GCA_036497085.1 Steroidobacteraceae bacterium
GGCCTTCCAGGAAGGCGAGGAGCGAAGAGTTGGAGAACCTGACCACGCGCGCGCGCTCGAGAACGCGGCGAAGCGTTACGCCACTCCGGCTTGGTGCTTCAAATAGCGGCGCCTAACGGTGAAGTTGAGGGACCGCCCAGAAGCGCCAAATCAGAGCTAACCTTCTGGGACCCATCGATGGTGCCCGAGGTCGGAGTCGAACCGACACGCTTTTAACGGCGGCGGATTTTGAGTCCGCTGCGTCTACCAATTCCGCCACTCGGGCAAGGGCATTCAGTATACGGCCCGGGCGGCCGGGGGGAGGGCCGCAAGCCGCCGCTTGGGGGAGCGCGGCTGCGCCGCTTGCGACCTTTTCCCCCTCTCGCGCATCTAAGACTTCCGTGACCAGGCTGGTGGAAATCAGCGTGCCGGACGCGGTGCGGCAACGAGCGTGCGCGGGGGAGGAGGGCGCGCGGCAATTGATCTACGCCGCGGTAGCGCCGGCCACTTTCGCGCTCATCCGCCGTCTGATCGGCAATCGCAGCGCAGCCGAGGACGTGTTTCAGGACACCATGATGATTTTGTTTGAGCGCCTCAGGGAGTTCCGCCAGGAAGCGCCGCTCGGCGCCTGGCTGCGGCAGATCGCGATTTCGCGCTGCCTGATGCACCTGCGCTCGCCCTGGCGGCGGGTGCTGACGTGCCTCGAGGATGACGGAGATGGCGGAACGCTGGCACTCGTCCGGCCGGCGACGGCAGCCGTGCCGCCCGAGACCATCGACATGGAGCGCGCACTGGCGACGCTCGCCCCGACCGCACGCGCGGTCGTCTGGATGTACGAGGTCGAGGGCTACTCGCACGCCGAGATCGCCGCGGCCTTCGGCCGCTCCGTCAGCTTCTCCAAATCCCAGCTCGCGCGCGCTCACGTCAAGCTGCGCGCCTGGTTCGAGCCGCAGAGGAACCGACCCACATGCACACTGAGCTAGAGCAGGAGCAGGCCGTCGCGCGGCTGCTGCGGTCGCTGCCGGACGGCGGCGCAGGGCCATACGACTGGCACGAATTTCAGCGCCGAACGCGCGCCGCACCCACCGCCGCGACGCGCCTGGCCGGCGCGCGCGCGCTGGCCGCCTCGATCGTGATCGCGCTCGCAGTCCTCGCGGCGGCGATTCGCTTCGGCCCCGGCCCGCGGCCGGTGCACGCCCCGGTGCCGGCGATCGCCAGCTCCAGTGACACGCCGGCGGTCGTCGGCGATGGCTCGCCCGCAGAGCGGGCCGACGCCGCTGCGCAATACTGGCTCGCGAGGCTGCCGCAGGAGCCGGCGCTCGTGCGCGTCGGCACCCGCGCGGCTGTCGAGACGCTCGAGGATCACATCGCGCAGGTCGACGATCTGCTCACCACCGAGCGCGCCGGCAGCGCGCCTGCGGCGCGCCTGCAGATGCTGCAGCAGGAACGCGCCCAGCTCGTCAGTTCGCTGGTCCAGGTCCGTTACGCCGAGACGCTCGCGGATGCG
Organism: Steroidobacteraceae bacterium; assembly: GCA_036497085.1. Classification (GTDB taxonomy): domain Bacteria; phylum Pseudomonadota; class Gammaproteobacteria; order Steroidobacterales; family Steroidobacteraceae; genus 13-2-20CM-66-19. Next base: position 1,487 of record DASXKA010000062.1, read on the forward strand.
TCGCGCTGAACCCCGGAGGAGACCCTCATGAGTCGCTGTCCCGTAATTCTTGCCGCCTGGAGCCTGACGCTGATGACGGCCGCTACCGCCGTGAGCTGCCGTCCGACGATCGCGCTCGCACAGGCCCCCGCCGTGAGTGCCGACGGCGGCAGCTTGAGCACGGACAACGCCCGGCGTGGCGCCGATGAGGACCGGCTCGACGAGCAGCTCGAGGCGGCACGCAAGCAGCTCGATGAGGCTGCGCACCGCGTGGCGGAGCTCTCCGCACAGCTCAGCCGGCCCGTGATCGAGAGCTTCATGGACATGGACATGGACGGGCACGGTAACGGGCACGGTCGGGCGATCATCGGCGTGCAGCTCGAGGCGACGCCGGGTCAGGGCGCGCGGGTGCGCGAGGTCAGCCCGGGCGGACCCGCTGCGGACGCCGGCATGCGTGCGGGCGACGTCATCGTCGCGGTAAACGGCACCGAGGTGAAGGGCGAGAACCCGGCACGCGAGGTCATGAGGCTGCTCCGCCCGGTGAAGCCAGACAGCAAGGTGAGCGTGCGCGTGCAGCGCGACGGCAGCGCGCGTGACTTCACGGTCGTCGCACGGGCGGCTCCCGGGTACTTCTTCACGCAGTTCCCCGACTTCGGGCCCGAGCTGATGCCCGGGCTGCGCGGCCCGCTGCTGCTGCACGGACCGGTCATGGACATGGAGCTCGCGACCCTGACCCCGCAGCTCGGGCGCTACTTCGGCAGCGACAAGGGGGTGCTCGTGGTGCGGGCACCCGCCGACGGCGCCCTCAAGCTCGAGGACGGCGACGTGATTCTCGCCATCGACGGCCGCTCGCCTTCGAGCGGCTCGCATGCGACGCGCATCCTCGCCTCGTATCAGCCGGGCGAGAAGATCACGCTGCGCATCGTGAGGATGCACAAGACGCTCGACGTCGACACGACGCTGCCCGCGCGCGCTGAGCACAGGCACGCGACTGCAACGGGCGGCAATCGTCTCTATCGCGCGGTGCCGATGCCCCCGGACCCGCCGGCGGACCAGACCTGACTCGTCAACGCCCACGCGCGCCATCCGGCTGGCTTGCTGCCCGCGTGTAACATGCGCGCGTGCGCCGCCAGGACTTTTCCTATCACCTGCCCCCCGAGCTAATCGCCCAGACGCCGCTCGCCGAGCGCTCGGCGAGCCGGATGCTGGTGCTCGCGGGCGGCGGCGCGCTCACCGACTCCGCCGTCTCTGAGCTGCCCGGGTATCTCGCGCCGGGCGACCTCGTGGTGTTCAACGACACGCGTGTCGTGGCGGCGCGGCTCGCCGGAGCCAAGCCCACGGGAGGCCAGGTCGAGATCCTTCTCGAGCGCGCGCTCACGGGTAACGAGGCGCTCGCGCAGGTGTCCGCCAGCAAGCCGGTGCGCGCGGGGCTCACGATCGCCACCGCCGGCGGCGACGTGCGCGTGCTCGAGCGGTGCGCGGACCTGTGGCGCATCGCGCTCCCCGACGACGCCCTCGATTTCTTCGAGCGCTGGGGAGCGGTGCCGCTGCCGCCCTACATCGACCGCGCGCCGCAGCCCGGCGATCGCGAGCGGTACCAGAGCGTCTTCGCCCGCGAGCGCGGCGCCGTCGCCGCGCCCACCGCGAGCCTGCACTTCGACGCAGCGCTGCTCGCGGCGCTCGCCGCCCGTAGCGTGGAGAGCGCCTTCATCACACTGCACGTCGGCGCCGGTACCTTCCAGCCGGTGCGCGTCGACGATCTCGGCTCCCACAATCTGCATGCCGAGCGGGTGACGGTGAGCCGCGCGACCTGCGAGGCGGTGGCGCGCACGCGCGCCCGCGGCGGCCGCGTGCTGGCGGTCGGCACCACCGTGGTGCGCGCGCTCGAAGCGGGCGCGCTGACGGCGGCGGACGGCACGCTCGCGCCGTGGAGCGGGGACACGCGGCTCTTCATCACTCCGGGTTTTCACTTCCGCGTGTGCGACGCGCTCCTCACCAACTTCCATCTGCCGGAGTCGACGCTGCTCATGCTGGTGTGCGCATTCGCGGGACGCGAGCCGGTGCTCGGCGCTTACCGGCACGCCATTGCGGCGCGCTACCGCTTCTTCAGCTACGGTGATGCGATGCTGGCGACCGCGAGGGGCACGTGAGGCCGACTTTCACCGTGACGGCGAGCGCCGGGGCGGCGCGGCTCGGCCGCCTCACGACCGCGCACGGGGTGGTCGAGACGCCGGCGTTCATGCCGGTGGGCACCTACGGCACGGTGAAGGCGATGACGCCGGAGGAGCTTACCGGCCTCGGCGCGCAGATCGTGCTCGCCAACACCTTTCATCTGATGCTGCGCCCGGGCGCCGCGGTGATCGCCGCGCACGGCGGCCTGCATCGCTTCATGCACTGGGAAGGCCCGATACTCACCGACTCGGGGGGCTTCCAGGTGTTCAGCCTCGAGAGCCTGCGACGCATCACCGAGGAGGGAGTGCGCTTCCGCTCGCCGATCGACGGGCGCGAGGTGCGGCTTACGCCCGAGGACTCGATGGACGTGCAACGCGCGCTGCGCTCCGACATCGCCATGGCGCTCGATGACTGCACCGTGCATCCGGCCACCGAGACCCAGGCGCGCGAGTCGATGGAGCGCTCGATGCGATGGGCGGCGCGCAGCCACGCCCACTACTACCGCGCCGACGCCGAGGCCCCGCCCGGCGGACTCTTCGGGATCGTGCAGGGCGGGATGCACGTGCCGCTGCGCCTCGCCTCGCTCGAGACGCTGCTGCGCCTCGATTGGCCGGGCCTCGCCGTCGGCGGACTCGCGGTCGGGGAGCCGGAGGAGGAGCGGCTGCGGATCCTCGAGGGGGTCCTGCCCCACATGCCGGCCGACCGGCCCCGCTACCTGATGGGCGTCGGCCGGCCGCAGGACATCGTGGCCGCCGTGCTGCGCGGCACAGACCTCTTCGACTGCGTCATTCCCACGCGCCATGCCCGCAACGGTCACCTGTTCACCGCGGCAGGGGTCATCAACATCCGTAACGCCGTCCATCAGGACGACCTCGGGCCGATCGACGCGACCTGCGACTGCTACACCTGCCGCAACTACACGCGCTCGTACCTGCGCCACCTGGACCGCTGCAACGAAATCCTGGGCTCGCGACTCAACACCATACATAACCTGCACTTCTACCTGGGCCTGATGCGCGCGCTGCGCACGGCCCTGGCCGCCGGGTCGGTCGAGTCCTGGGCGCGGGGGTTCCTCAGCGGGCGGCGGACGGACGCGGACGCTATGGCATAATGCCGCCCTTTTCGCCCCCGGGACTTTACCAGCATGAACCCTCTGATTTCCGACGCCTGGGCACAGGCCACGCCCGGCTCCACCGGCCAGTTCGCGCCTCTCCTGATGATGGTGCTGTTCGTCGGCGTGTTCTATTTCCTGCTCATCAGGCCGCAGCAGAAGAAGTCCCGGGAGCACCAGGCGCTGGTGTCCAAGCTCGCCGCGGGCGATGAGGTGGTCACCAACGGCGGCATGCTCGGCCGCGTGACCGACGTCGGCGACACCTTCGTCACTCTCGAGATCGCCGAGGGGGTGCGCGTGAAGGTGCAACGCTTCCAGATCGCGCAGCTGATGCCCAAGGGCACGCTGAAGAGCGCCTGAGACATGCTGGAGTACGCTCGCTGGAAGTACATCCTGGTCGCGGCGGTGCTGCTGCTCGCGCTGGTATTCGCGCTGCCAAACGTATTCGGTGAGGACCCGGCGCTGCAGGTGGCGCGCAAGGACCACGCCGCGCTCACCCCCGACGCCGCGCAGACGGTCGAGTCGTTTCTCAAGACGCACGGGGTGCATTTCGAGAAGAGCTACATCGACCAGGGCCGCCTCATGGTGCGCTTCGTCAGCGTGCCTGATCAGCTGGCGGCACGCGATGCGGTGAACGGCAACGACGACTTCAAGAACACCTACATCACGGCCGTGTCCTTTGCCCCGCGCACCCCCGAGCTGCTGCGCAGGCTGGGACTGAAGCCCATGCCGCTCGGACTCGATCTGCGCGGTGGCCTGTATCTTCTCTATCAGGTGGACGTGAACTCCGCGGTCGCCCAGGCGCTCGATGGCTATGCACAGGACGTCCGTCGGGCGCTCGCCGCCGCCAACGTGCCCTTCAGGGATGTCGCGGTCGGCGCCGGCGGCCAGACGAGCACGATCCGCATCCAGCTCGCCCCCGGGGCCGACGTGATCGCAGCCCGCAGTGCGCTCAATCAGCCGCTGCAGGGCCTGGCGATCACCACGGCGGGCGACAGCGCGGGCGCGGTAATCGAGGCGACGATGACCAGCGCGCAGATCCGCGAGCGCCAGGACTACGCGATCCAGCAGAACATCACCACGCTGCGCAACCGCGTGAACGAGCTCGGCGTGTCCGAGCCGATCGTCCAGCGCCAGGGCGTGGACCGCATCAACGTGCAGCTCCCCGGGGTGCAGAACTCCGCCGAGGTAAAGGACATCCTCGGCCGGGTGGCCACTCTCGAGTTCCGCCTCGAGGACATGCAGAACAACGCCGTCGAGGCCGCGCAGCTCGGGCGCGCACCGCTCGGCTCCAAACTCTATCCCCACACCCGCATCGGTCGGCCGATTCTGCTCAAGCGCGAGATCATCGCCACGGGCGACCAGCTCACCAACGCGACCACCGGCCAGTCGCAGGAAGGCCCGGCGGTCAACATACGTCTCGACGCGCGCGCCGGGGAGAGCATGCTGCGTACCACGCGCGCCAACCTCAACAAACGCATGGCGGTGGTGCTGATCGAGAAGCGCCCCGAGACCGTCGAGGTCGATGGCAAGAAGGTCGTGCGCGAGGTGACCGACGAGGACGTCATCAACGACGCCACCATCCGCGGCGTGTTCAGCAACAACTTCCAGATCACCGGGCTCGCGGCCGGCGAGGCACGCGACCTGGCGTTGCTGCTGCGCGCCGGATCGCTCGCGACCGCCATCTACCCGATCGAGGAACGCGCCGTCGGCCCGAGCCTCGGGGAGAAGAACATCAAGCAGGGGCGCGATGCGCTCATCATCGGCATGGCCGGCGTGTTCCTTTTCATGGCGATTTACTATCAGGTGTTCGGCGTGGTGGCCGACCTGGTGCTGCTCGCCAACGTGGTGCTGCTCGCGGCACTGCTGTCGATGTGGCACACGGTGCTCTCGCTCCCCGGCATTGCCGGCATCCTGCTCACGGTTGGCATGGCGGTGGATGCCAACGTGCTGATCTACGAGCGCATCCGCGAGGAGATCCGCAAGGGCGTGTCGCCGCAGGCGGCGATCCGTGCCGGCTTCGAGAAGGCCTTCTCGGCGATCGCCGACTCCAACATCACGACGCTGATCGCCGGCGTCGTGCTGTGGGTGCTCGGCACCGGCGCGATCCGCGGCTTCGCGGTGGTGCTCACCCTCGGCATCGCCACCTCGATGTTCACCTCTCTCATGGGCAGCCGCGCGCTCCTGACCCTCATGTACGGCGGACGGCGCAAGCTCGAGCGCCTCGCGATCGGCTGAAGGCGCAACCCGGAAAACCCAAGGACCAACTGTGGAATTCTTCAGCCATCAGACCAGCTATCCGTTCATGGCCACCCGCAAGCTGTGGTACACGCTGTCGGCGGTGCTCATGATCGTATCGCTCGGCTCGTTTTTCCTGCGCGGCGTGAACCTCGCCATCGACTTCACCGGCGGCGTGAGCGCCAGCGCCACCTTCGCCCAGGCCCCGAACGTCGATCAGGTGCACGCGCGACTCCTGGCCGCTGGCTTCCGCGACCCTTCGGTGCAGGTCTTCGGCACCTCGCGCGACATCGCCATCCGCCTGCCGCCCGATCCGAAGCTGGACGCGACCGCCGTGCACGCGAAGCTCGAGAGCGCGCTGCGTGGCCTCGATCCCGACGCGCAGGTGGTACAGCTCGACGTCGTGGGACCGCAGGTGGGCAGCGAGCTCAAGGTGAGCGCCATCGAAGCACTCGGCTTCACGCTACTTGGGATATTCGCCTACATCGCTTTCCGCTTCCACACGTGGCGGCTGTCGGCGGGCGCGATTTTCGCCGTGCTGCATGACCCGATCCTGGTGCTCGGGTTCTTCTCCATCACGCAGATGTCGTTCGACCTCGCCGTGGTGGCGGCGATCCTGGCCGTGATCGGCTACTCGCTCAACGACACCGTCGTGGTGTTCGACCGTATCCGCGAGCGTTTCGAGGGCAATCGCCGCTCGCCGCCGGACGTAGTGCTCGACCAGTCGATCAACCAGACGCTCTCGCGCACCATCATGACCAAGGTGGTCACCTCGATCGTGGTGGTGGCGCTCTTGTTCCTCGGCGGCGCGGCGCTCAAGGGCTTCTCGGCGGCGCTGCTCATCGGCATCATCGCCGGCACCTACTCCTCGATCTACATCTCGAGCGCGATCGCGCTCGACTTCGGCCTCACCGCCGAGCACGTGTTCCCGAGCGTGAAA
>DASXKA010000063.1:0-8975 GCA_036497085.1 Steroidobacteraceae bacterium
CTTCCACTTTTGCGACCGCGTCGCCGTTGATCAACGGTCCCAACGTCACGCCATCATCCATGCCGTTGCCGACCTTGAGCGCGGCCACGGCCACTTTCAGCTTGGCGGCGAACTGGTCGTAAACACCGGATTGCACCAGCAGGCGGTTGGCGCAAACGCAGGTCTGGCCGGTGTTGCGGTACTTGCTCGCGATCGCGCCGGCGACCGCGGCGTCGAGGTCCGCGTCCTCGAACACGATGAAGGGCGCGTTGCCCCCGAGCTCGAGCGAGAGCTTCTTGACCGTGCCCGAGCACTGCGCCATCAGCTGCTTGCCGATGCCGGTCGAGCCGGTGAAGCTCACCTTGCGCACGATCGGGTTGGAGGTCATCTCGCCGCCGATCGCGGCCGCATCGCCGGTGATGACGTTGAGGGCGCCCGCGGGGAGCCCCGCACGCGCGGCGAGCGCCGCGAGCGCCAGCGCCGAATACGGCGTCTGGCTCGCCGGCTTCACCACCACGGTGCAGCCGGCCGCGAGCGCCGGGCCCACCTTGCGGGTAATCATCGCCGCCGGGAAATTCCACGGTGTGATGCACGCCACCACGCCCACCGGCTGGCGCAGCACGAGAATGCGCTTGTCGACCTGATGGCCGGGGATCACGTCGCCATAGAGGCGCTTGCCTTCCTCCGCGAACCACTCGATGAAGGAGGCGGCGTAGGCGATCTCGCCCTTCGACTCGGCGAGGGGCTTGCCCTGCTCGGCGGTCATGAGCGTGGCGAGATCCTCCTGGTTCGCCATGATGAGGTCGTACCAGCGCCGCAGCAGCACGGCACGCTCGCGCGCCGTCTGCGCCGCCCACGCCGGGAAGGCCTGGGCCGCGGTCTCGATGGCGCGCCGCGCCTCGGCCGCGCCCATGTCGGGGACCGTGCCGATCGGCTCGCGGGTAGCGGGGTTCAGCACCTGGTGGGTCGCGCCGCTCGTGGCATCCACCCACTTGCCGCCGACGAAGGCACGGGTATGCAGCAAATCGGGGTCTCGAAGCTTCATGGCAGTCCTGTGTGCAGGTTACGCGCGAGGAAATCGAGTGTCCGCGTGCGCGCCAGCGCCGCCGCCGCGGCCTCGTAGGCGTCACGCTGCTCGCAGTTGAAACCGTGGCCGGCACCCTCGTAGACGTGAACCGTGGCGGCCGGCTGTGCCGCGCGGATCCGTTCGACCTCGCTGAGCGGGATGCTCTGGTCCTCGCTCCCGTAGTGATAGAGCACCGGGCAGCGGGGCTTACGCTCGAGATGGTCACCGACCCGCCCGTAGTAGACCACCGCGGCCGCGAGCGGCAGCTCGCACGCGGCGAGGTAGGCGAGCGTTCCGCCCCAGCAATAGCCGACGACCGCGACGCGGCCCGAGTGCTTCACCACCGCCACCGCGGCCGCCACGTCCTTCAGTGCGGTCTCGGAGCTGATCTGCTTGCGGTAACCCGCACCTTCCTGCATGTCCGCCGGCGTGTATCCGAGCTCGATCCCGCGCCGCACGCGGTCGAACAGCGAGGGCGCAATCGCCGTGTAGCCGGCGGCGGCGAAGCTGTCGGCCACGGAGCGGATGTGGCCGTTGACCCCGAAGATCTCCTGGATCACCACCGCGGCGCCGCGCGGGCGGCCGGAGGCGGCCGTGAGCCACGCCTGAAACTCGTGACCGTCGCGGGCCATGATGGTGGTGAGCTCGCCCATGGGGATCCGAATGGCAACGCCTTCTGGACCATGGCATTCTAACCTGTCGCGCTCCGGGGAGGTGTCATGCTCGTCGGTCAAGCAGCCAGGCGCGTCGCCATCGTCGGCGGCGTACGCATTCCGTTCGCCCGCTCCTATACGGTGTACGCGACGGCCAGCAATCAGGAGATGCTCACGGCCGCGTTCCGTGCGCTGGTCGAGCGCTTCAGGCTCCAGGGTGAGCGTCTCGGCGACGTGGCCGCGGGCGCGGTGATCAAGCACTCGAAGGACTACAACCTGACGCGCGAGTCGGTGCTGGCGGTGGGGCTCGATGCGCAGACGCCGGGGCTCGACCTGCAGCGCGCCTGCGGTACCAGCCTCGAGGCGGCGATCGCCATCGGCAACAAGATCGCCCTCGGGCAGATCGACGCCGGTATCGCCGGCGGTACCGATTCGATCAGCGACGCGCCGATCGTCTATCCGCGCTCCTATCAGCAGCTGCTGCTCGCCAGCTACCGCGGCCGCAGCGCCTGGCAGCGCGTCAAGCCATTCTTCGGGCTGCGGCCGAAGCACTTCCGGCCGGTGCTGCCGGCGGTGGTCGAGCCGCGCACCGGACTTTCGATGGGCCAGAGCTGCGAGCTGATGGCGAAGCGCTGGCAGATAACGCGCGCCGCGCAGGACCAGCTCGCCTATGACAGTCACATCAAGGCTGCCGCTGCCTGGCGCGAGGGGTTCTACGACGACCTGGTGGTGCCGTTCCTCGGACTCAAGTCCGACAACAACGTGCGCGCCGACACCAGCGTCGAGAGGCTCGCCAAGCTCAGGCCGAGCTTCGCCGCCGACGGCACGCTCACCGCCGGCAACTCGACACCCCTCACCGACGGCGCGAGCGCCGTGCTGCTCGCCACCCCCGAATGGGCCGCGAAGCGCAAGCTGCCGGTGCTCGCGTATCTCGCCTACGGCAAGGTCTGGGCGGTCGACTACGTGAGCGGCAAGGAGGGCCTCCTTATGGCGCCGGCCTACGCGGTGCCCGCCATGCTGCGCGATGCAAATCTCGGGCTGCAGGACTTCGACTACTACGAGATTCACGAGGCGTTCGCCGCGCAGGTGCTGTGTACGCTCAAGGCGTGGGAGACGCCGGAGTACTGCCGCGACGTGCTGGGGTTGCCGGGGCCGCTGGGCTCGGTCGATCGCGGCCGGCTCAACGTCAAGGGCGGCAGCGTCGCGCTCGGGCATCCCTTTGCCGCGACCGGTACGCGCATCCTGCCGGCGCTCGCCAAGCTGCTCGCCGGCAATGCTTCAGCCAAGCGCGGACTGATGTCGGTGTGCACCGCCGGCGGCATGGGAGTCACCGCGATCGTCGAGCGCTGACCGGCCGCAGACGGCCCGGGAGCAGACCATGAAAGCCACGATCCCGTGCGGCGCGCTCGCAGCGGCGCTGCTGGCGGCTGCCGCCCACGCGGACTTCAACGCCGCGCTTGCCGACTACAAGGATGGCCACTACGACAGCGCGCGGCGCCAGTTCACCGCGATGGCCGAGCTCGGGGACTGCTCCTCGCAATTCAACCTCGGCGTGATGGTGGTGCAGGGCCAGGGCGGCGCCAAGGACGTCGGCACGGGCATCGGCTGGCTCGAGGCAGCGGCCGCCAACGGCTGCCAGGAGCTGGTCGGAGGCCGGGTCGCGGCGGTCAAGGGGACACTCAGCGCGCAGGAGGAGCGCACCGCCGCGGACATCATGGCGCGCTACGGCCACGAGGCCCTGCACGCTGCGGGAATCGTCGACCCGGACCCGACCTGCAGCGAGCGCAGCCGGGCCGCGGTGTTACAGGCGCCCGCCCCTGAGTACCCGAGCGCGGGCAACCACCGCAACGGCCTCGTGATCGGTGAGCTCACCATCGGCCTCGACGGCCGCGCGCGCGACCCGGAGATTCTGCTCGCCGCGCCCGACGAGGCCTTCGTGGCGGCGGCGGTCGAGGCCTGGCTGCATTCGCGCTTCACCCCGGCGACCCGCAACGGTACAGCCGTGGAATCGCGTCTCCAGGTGCGGCTGCCGTTTATCAGCGCGGGCGGCGAGCCATTGTGGAGCGGCGCGGCGTACAAGGACAAACGGGCAGCGGCGGATGCGGGTGATCCGGCCGCCGAGTATCTGGTCGGACTCGCTGCGACCGCCGATCCGGCGTTCGGCATAGGCGCCGCTCGCGGGACGCAGCTCGTCATCTTCGCCGCGCGCGACGGCAACCCGCAGGCCCAATACTGGCTCGGCGAGCAGCTGCGGTCCGTCGCCGTCTGCCACCCACAGACGAGCGGCGCGGCGTGGCTCAGGCACGCCGCTGCGGGCGGCGACGCTGCCGCGCAGCTCACGGTCGTCACGGATCTCGTGAGCGCCAGCCCCACCGACGCGCAGGTTACGGAGGCACGTACACTGCTCGAGCACGCGGCGACCGCCGACAGCTACTACGTGCGCAAGCATGTCGTGGCGCTGCTCGCCGCCTCGCCGCTCACGGGGCTGCGTGATCCGGCTATCGCCCAGCAAGTGGCGTCCAGGCTGTCACGCGGCGATATCCAGTCCGACCCGCAGATGTTCGAGGTGCTGGCGGCTGCGGCCGCCGCCGGCGGCGATTTCGCCGCGGCGGTCTCGCACCAGCAGGAGGCGATCCGCAAGGCGCGCGACCTCGCGTGGAATACGCAGGCCATGGAGCGGCGGCTGGCCTCCTATAAGGGCGGCAAGGCCTGGCAGGGAGACCTTTTCGCCGGCTAGTTAGCGCAGCAGGAAATCCACCAGCGCGCGCTGCTCCGCGCTCAACTGCTCGAGCGGCGTCACCAGTGCGCCCCGCAGCGAGTGGCGGCACGGCCGCGACTCGTCTTCCGAGTACTCCGCGGCTACCGCCGCGAGCAGCTGCTGCACGCCCTCGAGGTTGTCGCGGAACAGCGCGAGTATCTGTGCGGCCGAGACGTGCTGCGCGGGATCCTCCAGCCAGGAGTCGTAGTCGGTGGCGAGCGCGATCGTGCAGTAGCCGAGCTGCGCCTCGAGAGCGAGGAATACCTCCGGCACGTTGGTCATGCCGACGACGTCGGCCCCGGCGCCGCGCAGGAACAGGCTCTCGGCCCGCGTGCCGAGGCGCGGTCCTTCGACGCATGCGTAGGTACGCCCTTCATGCACGGTGCGCCCGAGCGAGCGGGCCACGCGCGCGATCAGGGCGGCAGTGCTCGCGCACACCGGCCGGGCGCTCGAGACGTGTGCGACCACACCGCCGCCGAAGAAGCTCGCGGCGCGCGTTCCGCGGGTGAAGTCGAGGTACTGGGACGGCAGCGTCAGCTCGCCGGGGCGGATGTCCTCGCGCAAGCTCCCGACCGCCGAGACCGCGATCAGCGTGCGCACGCCGACGCTCTTCAGCGCCCAGATGTTGGCGCGATAGTTGATCTCGGCGGGCAGCAGCCGATGGTCCGCGCCGTGCCGCGCGAGGAAGGCAACCTCGCGCCCGGCGAGCGCGCCCAGCATCAGCGGGCCCGAAGGCGCACCGAACGGTGTCTGCACCTCCCGCGCGCGCAGGCTCCCGAGGCCGCGCATGGCATACAGGCCCGTTCCGCCGACGATGCCGATCAAGGTTCACTCCCGCCGTGGCATTTGCGCCGACCGCCCGGCAGACGGCAAGATGCCTCAAACGACGCGCAAACAACAACCGCGGATCTGAATACGGGCATGAGCAGGGGCGAACAGCACAGCCGGTTGCGCTACGCGAGCTTTCGCGAGTTCTACCCGTTCTACCTCGGCGAGCACGCCAACCGCACGTCGCGCCGGCTGCACGTGAGCGGTACGCTGCTCGCCCTCGCGGTCGCCGGCGCCGCGCTCCTCAGCGGGCGCCTGGCGCTGCTGTGGGCGGTGCCGGTTGCCGGCTACGCATTTGCGTGGGTGGGGCATTACTTCTTCGAGCACAACGCGCCGGCGACCTTCCGTCATCCCCTCTACAGTCTGCGCGGGGATCTGCGCATGCTGTACGAGGTGCTCGCGGGCCGCATCCGCTGGTAGGGGCCGGGAGAGCAAGTTCAATGAGCAGCGCGGCCATCGATCGCGTCTTCGAGCGACGCCTCGCCTCCCTGGTCAACAGCGGCGAGCCGCAGATCCTGCAGGGCGGCCGCAAAGGCGTCGAGAAGGAGTCGCTGCGGGTCACGCCGGAGGGCAGGCTCGCCCACACGCCCCACCCCGCGGCGCTCGGCTCGGCGCTCACCAGCGAGCACATCACCACGGATTTCTCCGAGTCGCTGATCGAGCTGGTGACGCCCGCGTTCACGCACAGCTGGGAGCTGCTGCAGTACCTGCTCGACCTGCATCAGTTCGTCTATCGGCACCTGGGCGATGAGCTGCTGTGGGCGACCAGCATGCCGTGTGCGATCGACGGCGACGCCGACATCCCGCTCGCGCAGTACGGCAGCTCGCACGTCGGGCACATGAAGACGGTGTATCGCAACGGCCTGGGGCTGCGCTACGGTCGCATGATGCAGGCGATCTCCGGGGTGCACTTCAACTACTCCTTCCCGCTGCCGTTCTGGGACGCCTACGCGGAGCTGCGCGGCGAGCGCCGCGGCGGCAGCGGCTTCGTCTCGGCGAGTTATTTCGATCTGCTGCGCAACTATCGCAGGCACGGTTGGCTGGTGCTGTACCTGTTCGGGGTCTCGCCCGTGGTATGCAAGTCGTTTCTGCGCGGCCGCGACCTCGAGCTGCAGGAGTTCGGCATGGGCACGGCCTATGAGCCCTATGCCACCAGCCTGCGCATGAGCGATGTCGGCTACCGCAACCGCAGTCAGGCGGGGCTCACCGTGTCGGTGAACAACCTGGATGAGTACGTACGCGACCTGCAGCGGGCAATCACGACGCCGCACCCGCCCTACGAGGCGCTCGGCGTGAAGGTGAACGGCGAATGGCGGCAGCTGAACGCCAACATCCTGCAGATCGAGAACGAGTACTACAGCTTCATCCGGCCGAAGCGGGTGGCGCGCTCCGGTGAGCGGCCCACCAAGGCCCTGACGCGCGCGGGCGTCGAGTACGTCGAGGTGCGTGCGCTCGATGTCAGCGCCTTCGATCCCGTGGGGCTCAACCAGAACAAGCTGCGCTTCCTCGAGGCATTCCTGGCGCTGTGCCTGCTCAAGGAGAGCCCGCCCATCGGCGTCACGGAGCAGGCCGCGCTCGATGCCAACCATCTGACGGTGGCACGCCGCGGCCGCGAGCCCGGGCTTACGCTCGAGCGCGACGGCCAACGCGTGCCGATGCGCGAGTGGGCGCGGGAGCTCCTCGATTCGATGGCGGGGCTGTGCGAGATCCTCGACCGGGGCGATGCGACGCGGCCCTACACACAGGCGCTCGCCATCCAGGAAGCCAAGGTCGCCGACGTGGCGCTCACACCGTCCGCGCGCCTCTTGAGCGAGCTCGCCTCCGGGCAGTCGTTTTTCGATCTGGCGCTGCGCATGTCGGAGACGCACAAGGCGTATTTCCTTGACCTTTATGCGCCGAACGAGGAGCGGCTCAAGGAACTCGCCGGGGAAGCGCAGGAATCGCTCGCTGCCCAGCGCCGCATCGAGGCGAGCGATCGGGGAACTTTCGACGACTATCTCGCGCGCTATTTCGCGGGTTAGGGAGAGCGACGGTTGCGCAGCAGGCCTTCACAAGGAACGCCAGGCGCTGAGCGCAGCGCCACGCGCCGTCTGCAGCTGCGCTTTCGCGACGGCGAGCTCGAGCGTCAGTTCCTGCTGAGCTACCGCGTGGCCGCCCGGCCGTGGGTGCGCATGAGCCTGGTGGTAGCCCTCACCACCACGCTCGGATTCGCCGTCATCGATCACTGGCTGCTGGTCGGTCCGCGACTGGCGCGGCCGGACGTCGTGCGTTTCGGCCTGCAGCTGCCGCTGGTGCTCATCATGATGGTGCTCACCTCGCCGCGGCTGTACCTGCGCTGGTACCAGCCTGCGATCCAGGCCGCCGCGCCGCTGTTCGGCATCGGCACGGTGCTCATGGCAGTGGAGGCGACGCCGGCGCAAACCGCGCTCGTGGCTGCGCGGCTGCTGCTGGTCGCGTTCTTCTACTTCTTCATGCTCGGGCTGAATTTCGCGGCGGCGCTGCGCTGCAACCTGCTGCTGATCGCCGCCTACGCCACCGCCGCCCTGCTCGGGGCGATCGCGGCTCCGGTGGCGATCTACTCCCTGTGGGTGCTGTTCTGCGCGAATCTCATCGGCGGCGCCGGCTGCTACGCGCTCGAGCACGCCAACCGCGTTGCGTTCCTCGAGCGGCGGCGGCTGGCCGAGGTCGCAACTCACGACGGGCTCACGGGATTGCTCAACCGCGCCGCGCTCGAGGAGCAGGCTCACGGCCTCTGGCAGCACGCGCGGGTCGCGCGGCTGCCGGTGTCGGTCATGCTGATCGACATCGATCACTTCAAGGCCTACAACGACTGCTACGGCCACCAGGCCGGCGACCGCTGCCTCCAGGAAGTCGCGGCGACCATCAGTAGAGCGGTGCAACGCCGCCAGCTGGACCTCGTGGCGCGCTATGGCGGGGAGGAGATCGCGGCCATCCTGGTCGGTGGCGATCGCACCGAGGCGGCTGCCGCGGCCGAGCGCGCGCTGAAGGCGGTTGGCGATCTCGGGATCGCGCACAGCGCTTCCACCACCCGTCCCTACGTCACGGTGAGCATCGGCGTCACCACGGTGCTGCCCGGCGGCGATTACTCGCACGAAGCCGCCGTCCGCCACGCCGACGTCGCGCTTTACCGCAGCAAGGAGCGCGGCCGCGACGGCTGGTCATTCCACGAGCCCGCGAGCGGCGGCGAGTTCCCCAAGGCGGCCGGATGAACCCGTTCAGTGAGATTGATTCAGTAATCAATAGCTTATAAGCATCCTTTTGGAGCTCGGAGTCGCGAGGCCGGTCAATACCCCGCCTGAGGCATGTTGCGCGCGCGGCGCGGCTCTGAGACTACGGTGGCGAGGCGGAGCGCCCCAGCGGCACCGACTTGCACCCCGATGCGGCACGCCCGATCCTCGCCCGCCATGAACGCCCTTTCCGTACGCGGACTCACCAAGACCTACCGCAACGGCGTCGAGGCCCTGAAGGGCATCGACCTCGACGTCGAGCGGGGGGATTTCTTCGCGCTGCTCGGGCCCAACGGCGCCGGCAAGACGACGCTCATCGGCATCATCACCTCGCTCATCAACAAGACCGCCGGCGAGGCCTGCGTGTTCGGCCACGACATCGATCGCGAGCTCGAGGTGGCCAAGTCCTGCATCGGTGTCGTGCCGCAGGAGATCAACTTCAA
>DASXKA010000064.1:0-22192 GCA_036497085.1 Steroidobacteraceae bacterium
GACGGAGAAGGCCACGGTCGCCAGACACAGCGGCATGAATACCGCGAGTGGCACGTGAAACCACGCGCTGCCGCCGAGCGCAACCAGCGCCGACAGCGCCATGCCGCCGAATACCCCTTCCCACGTCTTGCCGGGCGACACCTCCGGCGCCAGGCGCACGCGCCCGAAGCGGCGGCCGAAGAAGAACGCGCCGATGTCGGCCACCCACACCAGCAGCAGCGTGAACAGCACCCATTGCCCGTTCGGCGGCGGCGCGTAACGCAGCGACACCAGAGCGACCCATGCGGGCACCAGGGCGAGGATTCCCGCGATGCCGGCCGCCCACGGCGTCACGCGCCGCGGGGCGAACGCGATCCACAGGAGCGCCGTCAGCCACCAGAGCACGGCCGCAAACAGGATGAGGTCGCGGTTGGCCGGATCCGCGGACACGAGCCGCGCGAGCAGCAGCAGCAGTGCGACGAGCGCCACATAGGTCAGCCGCCGCGTCGCGGTCGAGAGACGCAGGAACGCCGACCACTCCCACGCGCCCGCAAGCAGCAGGGCCGTGACCGCCACCACCGTCGCCCACGGCGGCAGCCAGAGCAGAATCACCAGCAGCGTGGCGGCGAGCACCACGGCCGTGAGCACCCGTTTACGCAGCGAATCGTTCACCGCGCGCCGCTCAGCGCCGCCGGGCGCTGTCCGAAGCGCCGCTCACGGCCCGCGAAGAAGGAGAGTGCGTCGTTGAGATCGGCCACCGCGAAGTCCGGCCACAGTCGCTCGGTGAAATACAGCTCCGCGTAGGCCAGCTGCCAGAGGAGAAAGTTGCTGATGCGATGCTCGCCGCCGGTGCGGATGTGGAGGTCGGGGTCCGGCAGCCCGGCGAGCGAGAGCGCCGCCGCAAAGCGTGCCTCGCTGATCTCCTCCACGCGCAAGGATCCACTCGAGCATTCACGTGCAAGTGATTGTGCTGCCTTGACAATATCCCACCGTCCTCCGTAGCTGACCGCCACCTGCAAGGCGAGCCCGCGGTTCGCAGCCGTGCGCTCCTCGGCTGCGGCGATGCGCGCTTGCAGCCGCACCGAGAGACTGCGGCGCTCGCCGATGAAGCGCAGCCGCACCCCCTTTCCGTGAAGCTCGGCGACCTCGCGGTCGAGCGCCTCGAGGAAAAGGCTCATCAGGCTCCCGACCTCGTCGGCGGGGCGGCCCCAGTTCTCGCTCGAGAACGCGAACAGCGTCAGCGCCTCGACCTCGAGGCGCGCGCACTCCTCCACGCACATTCGCACCGGCTTCAGGCCCGCCTTGTGGCCGGCGGCGCGCGCCACTTGGCGTGCCGCGGCCCAGCGGCCGTTGCCGTCCATGGTGATGGCGATGTGTCTCGGGAGTTTGGCGGCGGCGTTGGCCATCAGACCTGCATGACCTCCTTCTCCTTACCGGCAAGCGCCGCGTCGATGTCGGCGATGTGCTTGTCGGTGAGCTTCTGGACGTCGGCCTCGGCGCGCCGCTCGTCGTCCTGCGACAGGTGCTTGTCCTTCAGCTTGTGCTTCATCTCGTTCATGACGTCGCGGCGCACGTTGCGCACTGCGACGCGCGCGTTCTCCGCATCGTGACGCAGCACCTTGGTGATCTCGCGGCGCCGCTCCTCGGTGAGGGGCGGCATCGGAATGCGGATCACGGTGCCGGCGGTCATGGGCGTGAGTCCCAGGTCGGACTTGAAGATCGCCTTCTCGATCGCCTGCACGACGCTCTTCTCCCAGGGCGAGATCACGAGCGTGCGCGCCTCCTCGACCGCTATGCTGGCCACCTGCTGCAGCGGCACTTCGCTGCCGTAGTAGTCGACCTTGAGATGCTCGACCAGGCTCGGGTGCGCGCGCCCGGTCCGCAGCTTCTTCAGGTCCCCCTGGAAGGTCTGGACGCACTTGGCCATGCGCGTGGCGGCGTCCTTCTTCAGGTCTTCGAGCATGGTGCCTCCTCGCGGCGCGCGCGGCTCTAGTCGTTAGTGACCGCCGTGCCGAGGTCCTCGCCGCGCACGATGCGGGTGAGGTCCCCGGGATTGTTGAGATTGAAGACCCGCAAAGGCAAGCGGTTGTCACGGCACATGACGATGGCGGTCGCATCCATCACGTTGAGCTTGTCGGCCAGCACCTTGTCGAAGGTCAGGCTCGCATAGTGCACCGCCGACGGATTGCGCAGCGGATCGTCCGAGTAGACGCCGTTCACCTTGGTGGCCTTCAGCAGCACGTCGGCGTTGATCTCGATGGCGCGCAGCGCCGCCGCCGTGTCGGTGGTGAAGAACGGGTTGCCGGTACCCGCGGCGAACACCGCGATCCGGCCCTTCTCGAGGTGGCGCACGGCGCGGCGCCTGATGTAGTCCTCGCACACCTCGTTGATGCGGATCGCGGACATCACCCGGGCGTGCAGCCCGAGGCTCTCGAGCGCGTCCTGCAGCGCGAGCGAGTTCATGACGGTCGCGAGCATCCCCATGTGATCGGCCGCCACCCGATCCATGCCGGCGCGTGCGAGCCCGGCGCCGCGGAAGATGTTGCCGCCGCCGATCACCACCGCCACCTGCACGCCCATCTGCACCAGCTCCTGCAGCTCGCCGGCGATGCGCCTGAGCACCGCCGGGTCGATGCCGTAGTCGCCCTCCCCGAGCAGCGCCTCCCCCGAGAGCTTTACCAGGATCCGCGTGTAGCGGGCCTTCGCTTGCGTCATCTTGCAACCTCCGCCGATGGAAAAAACCCCGCGCGCGGCGGGGTTTCTCCTTATGGCTACTGTACGCGTGGCGGCGAGGGCGCGGCCTTCAGACCCTGGCCGCGGAGCCCGCGCCCTTCACCGCGACCATCACCTCGGCGACGAAGTCGTCGGCCTTCTTCTCGATGCCGGCGCCGACCTCGTAGCGCTCGAACGCGACCACCTCGGCCTTGGCGGCCTTCACGAGCTTCTCGATCGTCACGTCCGGGTCCTTGACGAACGCCTGCCCGTAGAGGGTGATCTCGTTGAGCGCCTTGCGCAGACGCCCCTCGACCATCTTGGCGACGATCTCGGGCGGCTTGCCCTCGCCCTGGGCCTGCTCGGTGAGGATCTCGCGCTCCTTGGCCACCACTGCGGCGGGCACGTGTTGCGCGCTCAGATACCTCGGGCTGCTCGCCGCCACGTGCATCGCCAGATCATAGGCGAGGCTCGCGGGTCCGCCCTCTACCGCGACCAGCGCACCGATGCGCGTGCCGTGGACGTAGGCGCCGAGCTGCTCGGGCGAGGTGACCACCACGAAACGCCGCACGCTGATGTTCTCGCCGATCTTCGCGACCAGCTCGCGGCGGCGCTGCTCGACGTTCTCACCCGAGGCGAGCCGCGCCTCGGCGAGTGCCCCGAGATCCTTCGGCCGCGTGGCGAGGATGCAGGCGGCCACCGCCTCGGCGAAGGCGCGGAACTCCGCCCCGCGCGCGACGAAGTCCGTCTCGCAGTTCACCTCGACCATCGCGGCGCTGCGCGCATCGGTCACCCTGGCGATGACGATCACGCCCTCGGCCGCGACCCGCGTCGCCTTCTTGTCGGCCTTGGCGAGCCCCTGGCGGCGCATGAGCTCCGCTGCCGCATCGAGGTCACCCTTGGTCTCAACGAGCGCCTTCTTGCACTCCATCATGCCCGCGCCGGTGCGATCGCGAAGCTGCTTGACCGTATCTGCCGTAATGTTCATGACGACTGGCACTCACTCGCTGGCGGCGTCGCCGCCGCGCCCCTTGCGGCGGCTCACGGTGGCCGAGCCGCGCCGGGCGGTCGCAGCCCCGGCGACGGTATCGGGCTCGGTGACATCCGCCTCGTCGACCTCCGCCCCGAGATCGGCGGCGCCGGGCTCGGCGGCGGGCTCGGCGCTCGGCTCGGCGGCGGGCTCGGCGCTCCGCTCGGCGGCGAGCGCGGCGTTCGGCGCGGCGGCGGGCGCGGCGCTCGGCGCGGCCGGCGCAGGAGCGGCCACCGGGCGACGCCGCGCCGGGGCTTTCCTGCGCACCGCGGCGGTCGGCCTGCGGCCGGCGCGCGGGGCCTTCTTGCGCGGGTTGCCGGCCTCGTCGAGCTCGACGAACTCGTCCTCGCCAACCGCAACCTGCGGCACCGATTCCTTGCCTTCGAGCACCGCATCGGCGATGCCGGTGGTGTAGAGCTGGATCGCGCGCATGGCGTCATCGTTCCCCGGAATCACATAGTCGATGCCGTCGGGGGAGCAGTTGGTGTCGACGATCGCCACCACCGGGATGCCGAGCTTCCTCGCCTCGTGCACCGCGATGTTCTCGTGACCGACGTCGACCACGAAGAGCGCATCCGGGAGCGACTCCATGTGCTTGATTCCGCCCAGGCTCTTCTCGAGCTTGTCCATCTCGCGCCGCAGCTGCGTCGCTTCCTTCTTGCCGCGCTTCTCGAGAGCGCCCGAGGCCGCGAGCTCGGTGATCTCGCCGAGCCGCTTGATCGACTGGCGGATGGTCTTGAAGTTAGTGAGCATGCCGCCGAGCCAGCGCTGGTTCACGTAGGGCTGTCGCGCGCGTTCCGCTTCCTTCTGGATCGAATCACGCGCCGAGCGCTTGGTGCCGACGAACAGCACCGTGCCGCCGTCGGCGATCACGCCCTTGACGAAGGTCGCAGCCTCCGAGTACATGGGCTGCGTCTTCTCGAGATTGATGATGTGGATCTTGTTCCGCTCACCGAAGATGAAGGGGGCCATCTTCGGGTTCCAGAAGCGGGTCTGGTGTCCGAAATGGACACCCGCTTCCAGCATCTGTCGCATGGACACGCCGGACATGAAAGACTCCTGTTCGGGTTAAGCCTCCGCGCATCCCCGTGACCATCCCTGCTTGAGGCCTTGCGGCCTCCAAGCATGAACACCCAGTCAGCGGGTATAACGATGCGCGTGTGGGTTGCGTTGCCAAAAAAGGCCGCGCTTTATACCATGAAGACCTCGTCGGAACAACGCCTTACGCTACCTGCCCGCCCCTTGGCTCAGGTCGCTGGCGGCCCCATTCATAGCCCATGCACGTGACCATCAAGACCCCGGAAGAGCAGGAGAAAATGCGGGTGGCGGGGCGCCTCGCCGCCGAGGTGCTCGACATGATCGGCCCGCAGGTGGTCCCCGGGGTCACCACCGAGGAGCTCGACCGGCTCTGCCACGACCACATCGTGAAGGTGCAGCGCTCGATCCCCGCCAACCTCAACTACCGCGGCTTTCCCAAGACCATCTGCACCTCGGTCAATCACGTGGTGTGCCACGGCATCCCGAATGACAAGCGCCTCAAGGCCGGCGATATCGTCAACATCGACGTGACGGTGATCCGCGACGGCTTCCACGGAGACACCAGCCGCATGTACGCGGCGGGCAAGGCACCCGCCCATGCGCAGCGTCTCACCGACACCTGCTTCGCCGCGATGTGGCGCGGTATCCGCGCGGTGCGCCCCGGGGCACATCTCGGCGACATCGGCCACGCCATCCAGACCTTCGTCGAGGAGAACGACTACTCGGTGGTGCGCGAGTACTGCGGCCACGGCATCGGGCGCGTGTATCACGAGGACCCGCAGGTCCTGCACTACGGCGTACCCGGCACCGGGCTCGAGCTCAGGCCCGGAATGACCTTCACCATCGAGCCCATGGTGAACGCGGGCAAGCGTCACGTGCGCCTCCTCGGCGACGGCTGGACTGTGATCACCAAGGACCACTCCCTGTCGGCGCAGTGGGAGCACACGGTGCTCGTGACGGAGACGGGAGTCGAGGTGCTCACGCTCGGCGCAGACGCCGGACCGCACTGAGCCCGGCGCGCGATGGGTGCCGCGGACACAGACGTCCTCCCGGAGCAATCGCCCCCCGGCGCACCCCCCGCGGCGCCCTGGCCGTTGCTCGCGGGTCTTGCGCAGCGGCTTGTCGGCGGCGGCGGCGATCCTGCAGCCTGGCGCGCGCTGCTGCGCGAGGCGCACGAGGAGCTCAAGGCGCGCTTCTTCGCCGCGGAGCCGGTGGAGGAACTGGTGCACGCGCGCGCCGCGCTCATCGACGCGGTGTTGCGCGCGGCCTGGCAGACGCAGTGCGCGCCTGCGTGCGGCGAGTGGGCGCTGGTCGCCGTAGGCGGCTACGGCCGCGGTGAGCTCCATCCCTGCTCCGATGTCGATGTGCTGCTGCTCGCTCCTCCCGCACCCGATCCCGCGGGCGGCGCTGCGGCGGAGAAGCTGGTCGCGTTCCTGTGGGACATCGGGCTCGAGATCGGCCACAGCATGCGCAGCATCGCGCAGTGCGCCGAGGAGTGTGTCGGCGACGTCGGCGTCATGACGACGCTGCTCGAGGCGCGGCTGCTCGCCGGCAACGCCACGCTGTTCGCAGCGATGCGGGCGGCGACCGCGCCCCAGCGCATCTGGCCCGTGAAGCAGTTCTTCGAAGCGAAGGTGCGCGAGCAGGCCGAGCGGCACCTCAAGGCCAACGACACCGCTTACAACCTCGAGCCCAACGTCAAGACCGGACCCGGGGGCTTGCGCGACATCCAGACCATCGCCTGGGTTGCGATGCGCCACTTCGGCGCCGGCACCCTCGACGGGCTCGTGACCCACGGATTCCTCACCGCACCGGAGCTGCGGCGGCTCCACCAGGCGCAGGCGTTCCTGTGGCGCGTGCGCTTCGGACTGCATGCCTTCACCGGGCGGCGCGAGGACCGCCTGCTGTTCGATCATCAGATCCGCCTCGCGCTCGCCTTCGGCTACGAGGACGCCTCCTACACGCTCGCGGTCGAGCAGTTCATGCAGCGCTACTACCGCACGGTCATGGAGGTGAGCCTGCTGAACGAGCTGCTGCTGCAGCTGTTCCGCGAGGCGATCCTCACCGAGAGCGGACCGCCGCGGCCGCTCAACGCGCGCTTCCAGGTGCGCAACGGCTCCCTCGAGGCGGTCCACGACGAGGTATTCGCACGCACCCCCTCGGCGCTGCTCGAGATCTTCGCGCTGCTGCAGCAGAACCCGGAGATCCGCGGCGTGCGCGCCTCCACCATGCGCGCGGTGGCGAAGAACCTCTGGCTGATCGACGAGGAGTTCCGGCAGAACCCGCGCCATCATCGCCTGTTCCTCGAGATCCTGCGCTCGCCGGTCGGCGTCACGCACGAGCTGCGGCGCATGAATACCTACGGCGTGCTGGGGCGCTACATTCCGGCCTTCGGGCGCGTAGTCGGGCGCATGCAGTACGACCTGTTCCACGCCTACACGGTCGACGCCCACACGCTGTTCGTGGTGAGCAACCTGAGACGCTTCGCCATCCCGCGCTACGATCAGGAGCTCCCCGAAGCCTCGCGGGTCATGCAGCAGCTGCCGCGGCAGGAAATCGCCTACCTGGCGGCGCTTTTTCACGACCTCGCCAAGGGTCGCGGCGGCGACCACTCCGAGCTCGGCGCGGTCGATGCCGAAGCCTTCTGCCTTGAGCAGGGCCTCTCGCCCTACGACGCGCGCCTGGTCGCCTGGCTGGTGCGCAACCATCTCGAGCTGTCGATCACCTCGCAGAAGCAGGACATCGGCGATCCGCAGGTGATCAACGCGTTCGCGCGCAAGGTCGGCGACGAGGCCCATCTCGACTACCTGTACGTGCTCACCTGCGCGGACGTGCGCGGCACCAACCCCAAGCTGTGGAACTCCTGGAAGGCCTCGCTCTTCAAGGACCTCTACCAGCGGGTGAAGCGCGCCCTGCGCCGCGGACTCGAGAGCCCGATCGACCCCGAGCACCTGGTGCGCGAGACGCAGGACGCGGCGCGCCGCCTCCTCATCGAGCGCGGCATCGACGAGCGCGACATTGCCGCCAGCTGGACCCGCTTCTCCGCCGGATATTTTCTGCAGCATTCACCCGAGGAGGTCGCCTGGCATACGCGCCTGCTGGCCGAGCGCGATGCCGGCTCCGACGAGCCGCTGGTGGCGCTCGATGCACACAGCGTGCGTGGCACGACGGCGGTGCTGATCTTCACCCGCCCGCGCCGCCACGGTTTTGCCCGCACCACCGCGGTACTCGACCAGCTCGGGCTTAACATCCTCGACGCACGCATCACCCCGACCGGCGACGGCTTCAGCCTCGACCTCTACCACGTGCTCGAGGACGACGGGCAGGCGATCACCGACAACGACCGCCAGGTCGAGATCGAGCAGGCGCTGTGGCGCTCGGTGCAGGGTCCGGAGGAGGCGCCGCTTTCGGTGTCGCGGCGCGCGCCCCGTCAGGCGCGCATGTTCAATACTCCGACCCAGATCGCGCTCAGCGTGGACGAGCGCAACCACCGCTCGGTGCTCGAGCTCACCGCCGGTGACCGTCCGGGGCTTCTCAGCGACGCGGGCAAGGTGCTGGTGCAGGAGCGGGTCGAGTTGCATGCCGCCAAGATCATGACCGTTGGCGAGCGTGCCGAGGACGTGTTCTATCTCACCGACTTCGACAACCAGCCACTCGCCAGCGCGGCCTCCGAGCGGCTCAGGGAGCGCCTGATCGCCGCGCTGGACCGCGAGCAACAGGCGCTGCGTGCGGGTGGCGGCGGCGCGCGGGTGACGCCGTGAGGGCAGCCGACGAGCTGCGCGCGACGGTCGAGGCCGCCTTCGAGCGCCGCGCCGACCTCTCCCCGAGGAATCTCACGCCCGGCCTCGCCGCGGCGCTCGAAGAGTGCCTCGCGCTGCTCGACAGCGGGCAGCTGCGGGTCGCCGAGCCGCGCGACGGCGGCTGGGTGGTGAATGAATGGCTGAAGAAGGCGGTACTCCTTTATTTCCGCGTGCACGACAACCGGGCGATCGACGCCGGCTTCACCCGCTTCTTCGACAAAGTGCCGCTCAAGTACGCGCACTCGAGCGAGGCACAGCTGCGCGCCGGCGGCGCGCGCATCGTGCCGCACGCCATCGTGCGCCGCGGCGCCTACATCGCACCCGACGCAGTGCTGATGCCGAGCTACGTGAACATCGGCGCTTACGTAGGCGCGGGCACGATGGTGGACACCTGGGCTACCGTGGGCTCGTGCGCGCAGATCGGCCGTAACGTGCATCTCTCGGGCGGTGTCGGCATCGGGGGCGTGCTCGAGCCTCTGCAGGCGTGCCCGACGATCATCGAGGATGACTGCTTCATCGGGGCGCGCTCCGAGGTCGTCGAGGGTGTCGTGGTCGAGGCTGGCTCGGTGATCTCCATGGGGGTGTTCATCGGCCAGAGCACCCGGATTTACGATCGCGCCACGGGTACCGTTCTTAAGGGGCGCGTCCCGTCGGGATCCGTAGTGGTCGCGGGCACTCTGCCGTCGACCGACGGGCGCTACAGCCTCTACTGCGCGGTCATCGTCAAGCGCGTCGACGCGCAGACGCGCGCCAAGACCTCGATCAACGAGCTGTTGCGCAGCGCCGAATGAGGCGTGGCGGCCGGCCGCGCTAGTGACGCGCCCTGAGCCGCACGACCGGTGAGCGTGTCCGCGACGACTGACGTGCCAGGCCGGCGACCTCCCGGAAGGAGCGCGCCGCGCGCTTCTGCACCTCGGCATCGAATTCGCGATACACGCGGATCAGCACCCTGCCGAAGGGCGTCAGCCGCGCTCCGCCTCCTCCCCGGCCCCCTTTTGCGGACTGCGCAACCGGCTCGCGGAAACACGAGTTGAGGCTCTCGAGCAGCTGCCAGGCGCGGCGGTAGCTCATGCCGAGCTCGCGCGCCGCCTGCGAGAGCGACCCGCCCGAGCCGATGTGCTCGAGCAGCGCGATCTTGCCGGGCCCCACCGCCCCGTCGCGCCCGAAATCCACCCGGAACCGAACCGCCGGCACGTGCATGGCGCATCCCTCCCCTCGCAATGCTATCGCAGTGCTCAACGCAGGCGCGCGGTTGCGCCGCGGTCCCGGCTTCTGCCACGATATGTTCATTCGAATATAACGAAAGCGCAGGGATCCGATGAGACACCGGCACGCGCGCACCAGGCACGCGCTCCTCGTGGCAACGTGCACGGCGGCGGCGGCTCCCGTCGTCCAGGCAGCCGCCGTCTACGAAAGCGACAACGCGCACTTCGATATATACGGCATCCTGGATGCCGGGCTCGGCTACCTCGAGCACTCCTGGGCCGCGAGTGATGTGTTCGCCTCGACCATCAATCCCTACAACCTCAACGCCGCGCCCCACAGCTTTACGGGCATCTACACCGGCGGCATCTCCATGTCGCGTGTCGGAACCACCGGCGACTTCGGCTTCGGGGACGGGCACAAGGTGTTCTTCAGGCTCGAGACCGCCGTCAACGTTACGACCGGGATGCTCAGCAACAACGGCCAGGCGATCGACAACAACATCTACGTATTGCGCACCGCCAACGCGGCGAGCGCCATCAACGGCCAGTGGGACTCGCGCGGTGCCTACCTCGGCGTGTCCGATCCCCGCTGGGGCTCGCTGCAAGCGGGACGCACCACCAATTTTTCCTTCGACCAGGTGGTGGAGTACGACCCGGTGCAGGCGGCGCTGCTCTACTCGCCGCTCGGGTTCTCCGGCGGCATCGGCGGCGGCCTCGGAGCGACCGAGAACAGCCGGCTCGACGAGAGCCTGAAGTACCAGAACCGGCTGAGCGACATCGACTTCGGCCTGCAGTACAAGTTCAAGGGCGACCAGAACGCACAGTCGGCCGGCTATGCCTGGGTGGCGATGCTCGGTTACAGCAACGGCCCCTTCAGCCTGAAGGGAACCCTCTCCGAGACCACCAACTCGGTGGTCTGGCCCGTGCAGTACTCCAACGTGACGCCCCCCGGCCAGAGCCTGCAGATCGAGAACACCAAGGGGTACATGCTGACCGCAATGTACAAGGCCGGTTCCGCCACCCTGAAGGCCGGCTACGAGAACCTGGAGGTGTACGCCCCATCCAGGCTCAACCTCACGGGGATTCAGGACTACTACGGGATCAGCGTGCCCAAGCCCGCGGCCAATGCAACCGGGCGGCAGTACTACCAGGTGTGGTGGGTGGGCGGAGACTATCGTTTTACCCCGCAGTTCGGTCTCGGCGTCGGGGTCTATGACATCGACACCTACAACAACCCCGAGATCGACAAGCAGTACCTGGCGCTCGCCTACTCGCTGCTGGCGGATTACAACTTCACGAGGAAACTCGACGCTTACCTCGGCGTGATGCTGCTGGAGTACAGTGGCGTCGGGCTCAACAACAAGGCACCCATCATCGCCTACTCGAGCAACGCGCTGTACGGCGTGGGACTGCGCTTCAGGTTCTAGTCGCGCCTCGAATGTCGCGCTTCCTGTCGGCTCTCGCTCTAGTCTGCCTGTCGGTCCCGGGGTCGGCAGCGGCCGCGGCGGAGTCGCAGCAAGCGGAGCTGCTGGTGTTCGCCGCGGCGTCTCTCACCAATGCGCTGCAGGACATCGGGGCGGCGTACGAAAAGACCGCAGCCGTGCGGGTCAGGACGTCATTCGACGCGAGCTCGAATCTCGCCCATCAGATCGAGGCTGGCGCGCCGGCTGATCTGTTCTTTTCGGCCGACACCGAGTGGATGGACTACCTCGAGGGCCGGCACCTGATTCAACCCGCAACGCGGCGCAACGCTCTCGGAAATCAGCTGGTGCTGATCGCTCCAGCCGGCAGCCGCGTCCGGCTCAGTATTGCGCCGCACTTCCCGCTCGCAGCCGCCCTCGGACAGGGCCGGCTGGCGGTCGCAGATCCGGACTCGGTTCCGGCCGGCCGCTACGCACGCTCGGCATTATCGGCGTTGGGCGTTTGGGGCCAGGTCGTCGACCGGCTTGCGCGGGCGGAGAACGTCCGCGCCGCGATGAGGTATGTCGCCCGTGGCGAGGCGCCCCTCGGCATTGTGTACTCGAGCGATGCGCTCGTAGACAAGGGGGTACGTCTGGTCGACACGTTTCCTGCCAACACGCATGAGCCCATCGTGTATCCGGTCGCCCTGACGACGTCCGCGAAGAGTGAGGCTGCGGCGTTCCTGGCGTATCTTCTGGGTCCGCAGGGACGCGACGTCTTCGTCAAATACGGCTTCACGAGCCCCTGAGCGGAGGGCCACATGAAACTCAGCACGCGTAACGCGTTCGCCGGCACGATCACGAAGCTCGTTCGCGGGCCGGTCAGCACGGAGGTTTGGATTCGTGTTGCCCCGGGCGTTGAGATCGTGTCTGTAATTACGAGCCACTCGGCGCGCCGGCTGAAGCTGAAGAAGGGACAACGCGCACACGCCCTCATCAAGGCCGACCACGTCATCGTCGGAGTCGATTGAGCGGCCGAGCCACAAGACGTCCGAGCGCCTACCTCAGCGGATCGCTGCGGCTCAGCGTGCGCTGGAACATCGCGATGATCGCCGGCTCCGGACGGTGGATCGGCGGCAAGCTCTGATAGTTCTCCCAGCCGCCGCCGAGGCTGCGGTAGAGCGCGATGAACGCGCCGGCGCCGGCCACCTGGGCCTGCGCGTACTGCTCCTCGAGCGCGTACTCGGCGCGCTCGGCGTCGACCACGTTGAGGAAGTCGGTAACGCCGCGCTGGTAGCGCTCGTTGGCGAGCGTCACCGCGCGCTGGCTGGCGAGGAGCGCCGTGCCGAGCTTGCCGAGGCTCTGCTGCTCCGCCAGGTACAGCCCGTAGCTGCTGTCCACCTCGCGCACCGCCTGCTGGATCGTCTGCTTGTAGCGCGCGAGCTGCGCGCGCGTCGCGAGGTCGGCGATCTCGACCTGCGCATCCAGCGCGCCGAAATCCAGCAGCGGCCACACGGCCCCCGGCCCCAGCGACCAGATGTGCTCCCCGAGCACCGGCTGGCCCTTGAGCGACTGGCGCTGGAACCCGATCGCGCCGCTGACCCCGAGCGAAGGAAACAGCTCCGCGGTGGCGATGCCGATGCGGGCGGTCGCAGCGGCGAGCTCGCGCTCGGCCTGCCGGACGTCCGGGCGGCCCCGCAGCAACTCGGGCGGCACGCCGACGTCGACCAGAGCCGGCACCGCCGGGACCATGCCGGCGGTGCCAAGCTCCGCCACGAGATCCTCCGGATAGCGGCCGAGGAGAGTCGCGATCGTGTACTCGGCGGAGCGCACCCGCGCATCGAGCGGCGCGGCCTGCGCCTCGAGCGTCGCGAGCTCACGCGTCGCCAGCGTCACGTCGAGCTCGTTGGTGATGCCGCGCTCGTAGCGGATCTTCACGATGCGCAGCGATTCGCGCAACACGGCGATCGAAGAAGCGAGCACCGAGGCGCGCACCTGCAGGCCGCGCAGCTCTACGTAGCCGCTGGCGACGTCGGCGACCACGGCGACCAGCACCGCGTTGCGCGCGGCGCGTGTCGCCTGCTCGTCGTAGCGCGCCGCCTCGATCCCGCGCCGGTAGCGCCCGAAGACGTCGAGCTCCCAGACTGCATCGAAGCCACCGATCTCGTTGAGGTGCTGGAGACCAGCGGTGTTGTCGGCCGAGATGAGCGCCGGGGCTGCCCGGCTGCGGGTGAGATCGCCGCCCGTGCCGCGGCCGGCGCCCACCGAAGCCTCCGCCTCCGGCAGCACGGTACCGATCACGGCCGCCTCGAAGGTGCGCGCCGCCTGCAACCGGTCGAGCGCAATCATGAGATCGGGATTGCCCGAGACGGCGCGTTCGATGAGCGAGTCGAGCTCGGGGTCCTCGAGCGCACGCCACCACGCGGCGAGCTCGACCGGCGTCACCGTCCCCGCCGCTGCGCCGGCGCCCCCCGGACCCGCCTGGGCGGCGGCGGCGTAATGCTCGGGGACCGCAAGCCGCGGCGTACGGTAGTTCGGCCCCGCAGCGCAGCCCCCCACGGCGCCCGTAATAATGAGGAGTGCGGCGACCGGCAGGGGGCGCATCGGCGCGTGTCTCACCGCCGGACCGTCGCCGGCGGAGGAGCGCCGGGCTGGCCCGCGCGCACGCGCACCAGCTGACCCTCGCTGATCTGGCTGCTGACATTGAGCGCCAGCCGCTCGCCCGGGGACACACCCGAGGCCAGCTCGACCACCCGGCCGTCGTCGCGGCCGATCGTGACGGCGCGGAAGCCGATGTGCCCGCCGGAGTCGACGCACGCCACCTCGGGGCCACTGGCGCGGAACAGCAGTGCGGCGGCCGGCACCTGCACCAGCCCGCGCGCCGGCAGTGCGAAGGCCACCTTGACGTACATCCCGGGAACGAACTCTCCCTTCGGGTTCGCAATGTCGACTTCCACGCGCAGCGTCCGTGCCTGCGCATTGATGGCCCCGGAGGTGCGCGTAACCTTGCCGGCGTACTCGCGTGCTACCCCGCTGCCGGTCTCGACCTGCACCGGCGCGCTGCTGTTGAGCAGATCGTCGGCCGCGCTCTGCGGTGCATCGACGAAGATCCGGATCGGGTCATTCTGGGTCATCACATAGAGCGGCGTGGTGGCGGAGGTGCTCCCGGCGGTGACGAGGTTGCCGATATCGATGTCGCGGGTCGTGACCACGCCGTCGTAGGGTGCGGTCACCTTCTTGAAGCCCGTCAGGGCGGCGTACTGGTTGACCCGCGCCTCATCGAGGGCGACGTCGGCTTGCGCTGACTTGAGGCGCGCCTCGGCGCTCTCGTAGTCGGCCTTTTTCTCCTCGCGCTCCTGCTCCGATACCACGCCCTGCGGCGAGTCGCGCCAGCGCTCGTAGGTCGTCCGGCTCAGGCGCGTCTCGGCCTGGCGCACCAGGACCTGCGCCTCACCGGCCTGCAGCTGGGCGCGTGCGGCCGCCAGCTGCGCGTCGAGGTCCGGGGTCTCGATGAGCGCGAGCACCTGACCCAGCTTCACGCGATCGCCGATGTCGACGAACCACTTGCCAACGTAGCCGTTGACGCGCGCGTAGATCGTGCTGGTATGCCAGGCGGCAGTCTGCGCGGGCAGTGCCAGACGCTGCATCCCCTGCAGCGGCTGCGCAACCACCACGTCGACGAGGGGTGGGCTGTTCATCGCCTCCGCCGTAGCACGCGCCACGCCGCGCGCCTTGAAGAGGCGGTCGACGCTCACCGCGACGAAGGCAAGAGCGAGCACCGCGGCAAAAATGAGCGCCCCGCGCTTCAGGCGCGCGCCGGTATCGGGATCGAAACGCGCGGAGACGGCGTGCGACTCGCTCGCGGTGATCTCCATCGCGTAGTCGGTCTCGCGTACGTCGTCCTCCGGATCCACGCCGGTTCCTCCCGGTGTCGGTGTCATCGTCATGCTTCAGGCCCCCTGCGCGACCGATAGGACGCCCGGCGGCTGCGGTGCACGCCGCAGCAGCCGGTACATGGTCGGCACGAACACCAGCGTGGCCAGGGTCGCGAACAGCAGCCCGCCTATGACCGCGCGCGCGAGCGGCGCGTTCTGCTCACCGCCCTCGCCGACGCCGATCGCCATCGGCACCATGCCGAGAACCATCGCCCCCGCGGTCATCAGCACCGGGCGCAGCCGCGTGTAGCCAGCGGTTGCCGCCGCGATGAGCGGCGCGTCGCCGGCGGCCATGCGCTGGTTGGCGAAGGTCACGACAAGGATGCTGTTCGCCGTGGTGAGCCCGATCGCCATCAGCGTCCCCATGAGCGCCGGAACGCTCAGGTGGGTCTGCGTGAGAAACAGGATCCACATGACGCCGCTCAGCGTGAACGGCACCGCCAGCAGCACGATCAGCGGGTCGATCCAGCTCTGGAAGTTGATCACCAGGAACAGGTACACGAGCACCACCGCGAGCGCGATTCCGGTGAACAGCCCCGCATAGCTGTCGCGCATGGTCTCGACCTGGCCGCTGAGCTGGACGTGCATGGCCTTCTCGGCCGGCGGCTGGTTGGCGGCGATCACGCGCTCGATGGCGCGCGAGGTCGAGTACAGATCGCGCCCCTGCACGTTGGCGTGCACGTCGAACACCGGGCGGATATTGAGCTGCGAAGTCACCATCGGCTCGGTGCGGCGACCGATCGAGGACAGGTTCATGAGCAGCTGCGACTGACCCGCGCCACTGACCCGGCTCACCGGCATGACCTTCAGGTCCTGCGCCGAGGCGATGTCGTAGGTCGGTTGCTGCACCACCAGCGGATAGCTCACGCCATTGCTCGGATCGACCCAGAAGTTGGGCGCGGTCTGCGCGCTCGAGCTGGTCGTAACGAGCATGTTACCGGCCGCCTCCTGCTGCGTGAGCCCGACCTCGGTGGCGAGCGCGCGGTCGACGTCGATGGCGAGCGCCGGCGCGTCGGGCACCTGGAACACGTGCGCGTCGACGACGCCCGGAACGCGCGCGACCAGCTGCGTGAGGCGGGTCGCCAGACGGTAGGCGCTGCCGGTGTCGGACCCCGTGACGCGGATGTCGATCGGCGCCGGCTGGCCGAAATTGAGAACCTGGTCGACGATGTCGGCGGGCTGGAAGAAGAACTGCAGCCCCGGGAAACGCTGCGGCAACTCGCGGCGCAGCAGCGCGGTGAGATCCGCGGTGGGCGCGTGCTGCTCCGTCAGCGAGACCAGGACCTCCCCGTCCATCGGGCCGACCGTCGATGAGTCGCTGAGCGCGGTGTTGATGCCGCTGTAGGGCATGCCGATGTTGTCGAGGATCACGCTGATCTGGCGGTTGCCGACGAGCTCGCGGATCGCCGCCTCGACCTGCGCAAAGTCCTGTTGCGTGGTCTCGAGGCGCGTGCCCGGAGGTGCGCGCACGTGCAGCCGCATCTGCCCGGCATCGACCTCGGGAAAGAAGTCGCGTCCGAGCAAAGGGAAGAGCGGCAACGACAGCAGCATGATGGCGAGGAAGGCCAGCACCGCGGCTTTCGGCTGCGACAGCGCCCAGGCGACCGCGTTGCGATACACCTCGCGGAAGCGGTGAAAGGCGCGCTCGAACCCGAGGTGCACCTCATTGAGCAGCCGCAGCAGTTGCGCCGCGCGCGCAGCGCCGCCGGCCGGCGCGGCGCGCCCCGCCCGGTGGTGCGCCCGCATCAGGTAGAGGAACATGACCGGTACCATGGTGAACGACAGCGCGAGGCTCGCCAGCAGCGACACGATCACCGACACCGACAGCGGCGAGAACAGGTATTTCGCGGTGCCCGTCAGCAGGAACACCGGCACGAACACGATGCAGATGCACAGCGTGGAGAGCAAGGTCGGCAGACCGACCTCGCCGGCGCCATGGACGATGGCATCGGCGAGGTGCTCGTGCAGGCCCGCGTGCCGCTCGATGTTCTCGATCACGACGGTGCCGTTGTCAACCAGTATGCCGACCGCCAGCGCAAACCCCCCGAGCGTCATGGTGTTGAGCGTCTCTCCTCCCGCCCCCATCAGCAGCACCGCCGTGAGGATCGACAGCGGGATAGCCGCGAGGATCATGGTGGTGAGGCGCCAGTTGCCGAGAAACAGCAGGATCATGAGCGCCGTGAGCCCGGCGGCCATGGTGCCGCCCATCAGCACACTGTTGAGCGCCGCCTTGACGAACACCGACTGGTCGAAGATCGGCTTGATGCGTACGTCGCCCGGCAGCATATGGCGGATGTCGGGGAGCGCCGCGCGGATGCCGTCGATGACCGCGAGCGTCGAGACACCGCCGGTGCTGCGGATGGTCATGAGCGCGCCCGGCACGCCGTCGACCGACACCGAGTTGGTCTGCACCTGAAAACCGTCGTGGACATGCGCGACGTCGCGCATGAAGACCTGGCGGCCGTCGACGCGCTTGATGGGGAAGGAGTTGATCGCCTCGATCACGTCCGGGCTGTTGTTCATCGCCACCAGGTAGTCGAGCTTGCCGATCTTCACGTCGCCGGCCGGCAGGATGACGTTCTGCGCCTGCAGCGCCTCGCTCACCTCCGCGGGGGTGAGGCCCCGGGCCTGCAGAGCCTGCTGGTCGAGGTCGGCCATGATGACGCGCGGCTTGCCGCCGTAGGGGTACGGCACCTCGGCGCCGTGCACCACCGCGAGCGCCGGACGGATGATGTTCTGCCCGAGGTCGTTGAGCGCGGTGTCGGGGAGCGAGCCGCTCGAGAGGCTCAGCTGGATGATCGGTACGTCGGTCGCCCCGTAGCGGATCACGAGCGGCGGCGTGATGTTGCGCGGCATGTATTTGAGCACTACCAGAGCGCTGCTCGCGAGCTGCGAGATGGCGCGCGTCACGTCCGCGCCCTCGTGCAGGTAGACCTTCTCGACCCCGACGCCCTCGTAGCTCGTGGCCTCGATGCGCGCGATGTCGTCGACCAGCGAGGCCATCTGCCGCTCGTGCAGCGTCAGGATGCGGTTCTGGATATCCCTGGCGCTCATGCCGGCGTAGTTCCACACGACGCTGCATACCGGGATGTCCATCCGCGGGAAGATGTCGACCGGCATGCGCAGGGCCTCGCCGACCCCGAGCAGGCCTATGAGGATCAGCGCCGCCACCACCGTATAAGGGCGCCTCAGCACGTAGTGAACCAGCGACATGCGGACGGCCCTAGCTGTCGGCGGCGAGCGGCTGGCGCACCCGGAAGGTGCTGCCCGACCCCGGGGTGCTGAGCACTTCGACTTCGGCACCGTGCGCGGTGCAGATCGACTTCACGATAGAGAGGCCGAGCCCGGCGCCGCCCTGCTCGCGCGAGCGCGAGCCATCCACGCGGAAGAAGCGCTTGAAGACGTGCGGCAACGCCTCCGCCGGAATACCGATGCCGGTGTCGCTGACGTCGAGCAGCGCGTGGGCGCCCTCGCTGCGCACGCGCAGCGTCACCTGCCCGCCCGCCGGGGTGTACTTGATGGCGTTGTCGAGCAGGTTGACGATCACCTGCTTCAGGCGGGCGCGGTCGCCGCGCACGGTCACTCCGGGCGTGGATTCGCAGCGCACGCCGATGTTCTTGTCGGTCGCGAGCAGGCTCATCTGCTCGGCGGTCGTGGCGGCGAGCTCGGCGAGGTCGAAGCGCTGCCAGGCCCCGGCCTCGCCGGCGTCGAGGCGCGACAGCGAGAACAGGCTCTCGACGATCTCGGCGAGGCGCTCGACCTCCTCGAGCACGCTCCCGAGGGCTTCGCGGGTGTCGCGCGCCAGCCGCCCGTCCTGCGCCAGACTCTCGAGCTCGCCGCGCATCACCGAGAGCGGCGTGCGCAGCTCGTGGCTCGCATCCGCCACGAATTGCTTCGAGCTGCGCAGCGCGTCCTCGAGGCGGCTGATCATGTGATTGAGCGAGATCGAGAGGCGCTCGAGCTCATCGCCGCTCTCCACCACGGGCAACCGCTCGCTGAGATTGAGCTGGGTGATCTCTTCGGCCTTGACCGCCATGCGCTCGACCGGCTCGAGCGCCCGCCGCACCAGGACGAAGCCGCCGGCGACCGCGACCGCCACCGCGACCGGGAGCCCGACGCCGAGCATGACCAGCACCTGTGCGAGCGTGTCCTCGGTCGACGCCGCCGAAGTGCCTACCTCGACCCGGTAGAGGGTGCCATCGCTCCCCGTGGCCGGCACCGCCGCGATCAGCAGCGCGCCGCCTGCTACCGGCACCTTGCGGGCCGCGCCTTCGAGGAAGTTGCCGGCGATCGCCGGCACGCGCGCGGGATCGAAGAGCTCGCTGTGCGGCGCTCCCGACGCGTACACCGCGTGCCCGTCGGCCCGGGAGATGCGGATGAAGCGGTCGTTTATCTCGGGCGAATAGAGCTGCTCCACCTCGCCGCGCAGCGCGCCCTCGCTCTCGCGACGCGCCTGCGCTACGAGCGTGCCGGCGATCTGCCGCGCGCGGCGGGCCTGCGTGTCGAGGATATTGGCCTCGAGGTAGTGCCGCAGGAAGAGAAAGGTGAGGAGCCCGAGCAGCACGAACACGGCGGTGAGTACCCCCGCGTACCACGCCACCAGACGGAAGCTCAGCGAACGCGCGTTCATGCCGCCGGCCCCGCTCCCAGGCCGTAGCCGACGCCGCGCACCGTGCGGATCAGCTTCACCGGAAAGGGGTCGTCGACCTTGCTGCGCAGGTGCCGCACGTACACGTCGACGATATTGGTGAGGCCCTCGAAGCTCTGGTCCCACACGTGCTCGATGATCATGGTGCGGGAGAACACCCGTCCCGGATTCGACGCCAGGTACTCGAGCAGCGCGTATTCCTTGGGCGTGAGCTCGATACGGCGCCCGGCGCGGCGCACCTGCTGGCTGAAGCGATCGACTTCCAGGTCCGCGACGCGCAGCACGCTCGAGCGGGCCACCGGTCCGCGCCGCAGCAGCGCTTTAACGCGCATCACGAGCTCGGCGAAGGCGAAGGGCTTCGTCAGATAGTCGTCGGCACCCGCCTCGAAGTTGTGAACCTTATCCTCGGTCGCACCGCGGGCGGTGAGGATCAGGATCGGCACTTGCTGGTTGCGCCGCCGGATGCGCCTCAGGAGCTCCTCGCCCGGCAGCCCGGGAAGCATCAGGTCGAGAATGACGAGGTCGTACTCGTAGGCCTGGGCGAGCTCCCAGCCCTGCGTGCCGTCGTCGGCGACGTCGACGGCGTAGCTTTCCTGCCGCAGCGCGCGCGCCACGAGCTCCGACAGCTTCTTCTCATCCTCGACGAGGAGCATCCGCACCGCTGCTAGGCCTCCGCAGCCCTGGTCGATGGTCCGCAGTTGAGCATACGGCCATTAATCGCGGACAAATGCCCCATTAAAAACCATTCAGAAAAATACGAGTTGCATTTAAGGCGTTGATATGGAAGAGTTTGGCGCCCGTCAGGGAGGCTCACGCAGTGAGTTAGCTTGCGGTCGGAGGCGGCATCACGCGGCCTGGAACATCGGCCCCGGTAACAAAAGTGCCATCCGATTGCGGTACAAGTGTCACACAACTCAACCAGAGTGCGCCCCGTGCCGGGCTGGTCGTGAGAGGTTGCGGCGACGCAACACGAGACGCGCGATTCGATCGGGCGTGTGTGTTCGGGGCCGCAGTGTCGGATTTTTCAGAACCAACAGGAATTCCGAAGATGACATCCATCCGTGCCTGTCTCTTAACGGCTTCGTTGGCAGCGGCGGGCGTAGCGCAGGCGCAGACTGCGCCGTCCACCCCGGCGCCGGCGACCAAGGCTGAAGACAGCAGCCTCACCTGGAAGGGGATCACCCTCTACGGCATCGTCGATATCGGCGTTCAAAACGACACCCATAGCGCCCCCTTCAGCGATTACTTCCCGGCGGTGTCGGGCTCGCTGGTGCAGAAGAACGACTACGACTCGCCGACCGGAGTGGCCGGGAACAACCTCTCGCAGTCCCGGATCGGGATCTCCGGCAACGAGCCGATCGGCGGCGACTGGGCCGGCGTGTTCCGCTTCGAGACCTTCTTCAACCCCTGGTCGGGTGACATCTCGGATGCCCTGAAGTCCGTCACGCTGAACAACGGCAAGGCGCTCACGGCTCAGACGACGGGCGTCGACAGCAGCATCGCCGGACAGTACTTCGGCGGGGCGGCCTACGCGGGCTTCAGCTCCCCAACCTACGGCAGCTTCACCTTCGGCCGCAACGTCACGCTGCTAGCGGACGGTGTCGGCAAGTACGACCCGATGGGCGCGGCGCAGGCCTTCTCACTGGTCGGATACTCCGGCACGACCGCCGGCGGCGGCGACACCGAGGACCGGCGCCTCGATCAGTCGCTCAAGTACTACGCCAAGTACGACTGGCTGCACGTCGGCGCCATGTACCAGTTCGGCAGCCAGAGCGGCAGCATCAACACGGGCTACCAGCTGCAGATCGGCGGCGACTACGCGGGCCTCTCGATCGACGGGTACTACTTCAAGAAGTACGACGCGATCTCGGTCTCCTCGTTGAGCGCGGCGCAGGTAACCGCCCTGCAGACCGGCAGCTGCACGGCGACCGGGGTCTGCTGGCCCGTCAGCAACTCAGTCGCGGCGACGATCTCGGACAACCAGACCTACGCGGTCATGGCCTCCTACGCCATCCCGGCTACGACGTTCAAGGTGTTCGGCGCCTACGAGCGAATCAACTTCAACAACCCGACCAATATCCTGCCCGCGGGCACGCTGACGATCGGCGGCTATATCCTCGCGGCCGTCAACGTTCAAACCGGCCCGACCGCCACTTACGCCAACGAGAAGACGCTGGACGTCTACTGGGCCGGAGTGAAATGGGGCGTGACGGCCGACCTCGACCTGCTGGCCGCTTACTACGGCTACCACCAGAACTCCTTCGCCGCCGGAGCCAATGCCGGTTGCAGCGATACGCGGAGCTCCGGCTGCAGTGGCTCGGAGGGTGTGGCGTCCGTCGTGCTCGACTATCGCCTCTCCAAGCGCTTTGACGTGTACGCCGGCACCATGTGGTCGGGCGTCAAGGACGGTCTCGCCAACGGTTATCTCAACAAGGACAACGTCGC
>DASXKA010000065.1:0-22405 GCA_036497085.1 Steroidobacteraceae bacterium
GCCTCGAGCGACTTCCTCGCCCAGTCCCTGAGCCGCGACCCGCACCTGCTGGCCACGCTCCTTCACAGCGGCGATCTCGAGCGCCCGCTGCCCGCCGGGGAGTTCGCGCGGCGCGCGGCGGCGCTGCCTGCCGAGGCCGCCGGCAGCGAGGCACTCGTGCAGGCGTGGCTGCGCAACTGGCGGCGGCGCGAGTACGCGCGCATCGCCTGGCGCGACCTCGCAGGCCTTGCGGACCTTGGCGAGACGCTCGCCGAGCTCACCGCCTTCGCGGATGCGGCGATCGCTGCCGCGCTCGCGCACGCGCGCGCGGGCCTCGTCGCGCGTTACGGGGAGCCGCGCTCTCCGTCCGGGGAGGCGCAGCCGCTGCTCGTCATCGGCATGGGCAAGCTCGGCGGCGGGGAGCTCAACTTCTCCTCGGACGTCGACCTGGTGCTGCTGTTCCCCGAGCACGGCGAGACCGACGGCCCGCGCGGCGTCGCCAACGAGGAATTCTTCACGCGCCTGGTCCAGGCGCTCGTGCGGCTGCTCGAGGCGCCGACCGCAGACGGCTTCGTGCTGCGGGTGGATCTGAGGTTGCGGCCCTTCGGCGACTCGGGGCCCGTGGTGGCGAGCTTCGCGTCCTTCGAGGATTACCTGCCGCGGCACGGTCGCGACTGGGAGCGCTACGCCTACATCAAGGCGCGGGCCATCACGGCCGCCGCGCGCTATGCCGAGATCGAGGCGTCCGCGGTGCGGCCATTCGTCTATCGCCGCTATCTCGACTACGGGGTCTTCGAGAGCCTGCGCGAGATGAAGGCGCTCATCGCACGCGAGGTCGAGCGGCGCGAGCTCGCGGACGACGTCAAGCTCGGCCCGGGCGGCATCCGCGAGATCGAGTTCATCGTGCAGGCGCTGCAGCTGACGCGCGGCGGGCGCGACCGCGGGCTGCAGACTCCCTCGCTGCGCTGCGCGCTCGCGCGCCTCACGGAAACGCGCATCCTGCCGGCGGAGGTGGCAGCGGAGCTCGAGGAGGCCTACGTCTATCTGCGACGGCTCGAGAACCGGCTGCAGATGCTCGGCGATGCCCAGGTGCACGCGCTGCCGCTCGAGCCCCCGGCGCGCGCGCGCATCGCGCTTGCCATGGGTGCGCGCGACTGGCCGGCGCTGCTCGCCGAGCTCGACGGGCACCGCGGGCGCGTCCGCGGACACTTCCGCGAGGTCATCCTGGGCGGCGGCGCAGAGCAGGATGCCGCGGTCAGGATCGACCTGGGACGCTTCTGGGACAGCCGGGCGGAGACGGCAGCGCTCGCCGAGTCGCTCGAGCGCGCGGGCTTCGTCGACAGCGCGGAAGCCGCGCGCCTGCTGCTCGAGCTGCGCGGCTCGAGCCTGGTGCGTAAGCTCGATGAGCCGGGCCGCAGGCGGCTACAGGCGCTCCTGCCGGTGCTGCTCGCCGATGTGGCGAGCAGCGGGGCGCAACTGCCGGTGCTGCGCCGCATCCTGACGATCATCGAGGCGACCGGCAAACGCTCGGCCTACTTTGCGCTGCTGCGCGAGAACGCGGTGGCGCGCGCGCGCCTGGTCGAGCTGGTCGCGCACGGCGAGTTTCTGGCGGCGCAGATTGCCGCTCAGCCGCTGCTGCTCGATGAGTTGATCGACGCGCGGCTCCTCTCGGAGCTGCCGACGCGTGCCGCCCTCGCGGCGGAGCTCACACAGCGTCTCGGCCAGCTGCACGGCGATGACCCCGAGCATCAGGTGGAGGCGCTGCGCCATTTCCAGAGCGCGGCGCTGTTCCGGGTGGCCGTCGCCGACCTGACTGGCGCCATGCCGCTCATGCAGGTCAGCGACCGGCTCACCGATATCGCCGAGCTCATCATCGAGCAGGCGCTCGCGCTCGCGTGGCAGCAGATCACCGCGCAGTTCGGCGTACCGACCTGCGACGACGGTCGGACGGTGAACATCTGCGCGGTAGGCTACGGCAAGCTCGGCGGCATGGAGCTCGGCTATTCCTCGGATCTCGACCTGGTGTTCCTGCACGACTCGCACGGCGAGCGCCAGCAGACCAGCGGTTCGCGCCCGATCGACAACCAGCTGTTCTTCGTGCGGCTCGCGCAGCGCATCGTGCACCTGCTCACCATGCACTCGGGCGCCGGCAGGCTCTACGAGGTCGACGTGCGGCTGCGCCCGAGCGGCAAGGGCGGGCTGCTCGTGACCAACATCGAGGCGTTCGCCGAGTACCAGCGGCGCGAGGCGTGGACCTGGGAGCACCAGGCGCTGCTGCACGCCCGCAGCGTCGCCGGCTCGCCGGCCCTGCGCGCCCGGTTCGAGCAGGTGCGCCTCGAGGTGCTGTGCCGCCCCGTGCGCCGCGACGGCCTGCGCAACGAGGTGCGTGTCATGCGCGAGCGCATGCGCCGTGAGCTCTCGAAGGGGGATGGGGAGCGTTTCGACATCAAGCAGGATCCCGGTGGCATCGCCGACATCGAGTTCCTGGCGCAGTACTGGGCGCTCGGCTGCGCGGAGCGCTACCCGGCGGTGGCGTTGTTCGCCGACACCATCCGCCAGCTCGAATCGGTGGCGTCGGCGGCGCTCGTCGCGCAGGCCGACGTCGACCTGCTCACGGGCGCCTACCGTGCCTACCGCGCCACGGCGCACCACCTGGCGCTCGCCGGCCGGCCGGCGCTCGTCCCGGCGCAGGAGTTCCGCGCCATGCGCGCCGAGGTCACCCGCCTCTGGGACGCGGCCATGGGAGCCGGGCCACCCGCGGCACAGGTATAATCAACGCCTGCACGCGCTTTGGTCAGCGAGAGATTCCTCCATGGTCGCCACCGCACGGCCGCTCATCCAGCCCAACGCACAGAATCAGTACGAGGTGACGGCGGAGGACCTGCCGCTCTCGTGCCCCATGCCGCAGATGTACCTGTGGAACTCGCACCCGCGCGTGTATCTGCCGATCCGGGACACAGGCTGGGCCAAGTGCCCCTACTGCAGCGCGGAGTTCACGCTGGCTCAGTTGTAGAGCTTGAAATCAGCCGGCAGCCGCAGCTCGCCGCTGGCGTCCGGGTCGAGCCGGCCGCCGGCGGCGCGGCCGCCACCGCCGCGCGCGTCCTCGTCGTCGAACGCGGCCGGAGCCGGTAGCGCGAGCCCCGGCCCGCCCTTCGACTTGAGCTCCGAGTTGAGCGCCGGTAACTCCTTCGAAGTCAGCTTCGAGAACTCGTCGGTTGCGTCGGAGAGCTGGCTGCGCAGCCCAGCGATGTTGTCGAGCTGGTAAGCCGACGGCGGCCCCTCCCAGGAGCTGATGGCGCCGTAGAGCTGGTCGGTGTGCTCCCGCAGCCGCTCCTCGCCCGTGATGGCGCCGCCTTCCGTGGTCGCGACGATTTCCTTGCGGATCTTGTCGAGCTTCTGATCGAAGTCGGCGAGCTTCTTGTGCAGCGGATCGCCGGCCGGGCGGCCCTTCTCGGCCGCCGCCACCTGCTGGCGCAGCGCGAGGACCTGCCCGAAGAACTGCGTCTCGTCGTTGAAGAGCGTGTACACCCTCATCGCCGCTTCGTACTGCGCCTTGCGGTCGGCCGCATTCCAGGCGACGCGCTGGTCGAGTCCGACGTCGAGCTTCGTATCGTAGGTCTTGCCGTTGTCCTCGAGGCGGATGGTGTAGGCGCCCGGCAGCACCCGCGGTCCCTGGGTGGCGGCGAACGCGACCTGCACCGCCGGCGGCACATGCGGTGCCGGCAGATGCATCGTCCACAGGACGCGGTTGAGGCCGCGGCGGCTGCTCGCCGGCAGCTCATCCACTACGTGGCCGCCCGCGTCGAGCACTTCGATCTTGAGCTTGCCGAACAGGTGGCGCGCTCTCTGGTAGTAGGTGATGACGGCGCCGGCCATCGGGTCGTCGCCGATGAAGGCGGCGGCGCCGGTCGGCGACCCACCGTTGGCCTCGATGCGCTGTTGCACCGGGCGCGCCGACACGAACGCCACATCCTGCGCCAGCAGCTCCGGCGTCAGGTGGCGCAGCGGGGTGATGTCGTCGATGATCCAGATGCCGCGGCCGTGCGTGGCGAGCACCAGGTCGCTGTCGCGCGGCTGCACCGCGACGTCCCGCACCGCGACCGCCGGGATGTCGCCGCCCTTGAACTGACCCCAGTGTGCGCCACCGTCCACCGAGATCCACAGCCCGAACTCGGTGCCGAGGAACAGCAGCGACTTGTCGACCGTGTCCTCCTTGATGACGTGCGCGTAGCCGCGCACGCCCTTGGGCTCCTGCGGGGTGACCAGCGGCGACCAGGTCTTGCCGAAGTCGTGAGTCACGTAGACGTAGGGGGCCATGTCGCCGAAGGTATGACGGTCAAAGGCCGCATAGGCGGTGGCGGCGTCGAAGCCGCTCGCCTGCACCCAGTTCACCCATTCGCCCCGGGGCAGGCCGCGCACGTTGCCGACGACGTTCTGCCAGTGCTGCCCGTCGTCACGGGTGAGCTGCACGTTGCCGTCGTCGGTGCCCACCCAGATCGTTCCCTTACCGAGCGGCGACTCGCTGATCGAGTAGATCGTGGTGTGCATCTCGGCCGCGGAGTTGTCTACCGTGACGCCGCCCGACTCCTCCTGCTTCTGCATGTTCGCATCGTTGCTGGTGAGATCCGGCGAGATGCGCTGCCAGCTCTGGCCGTGATCCCGCGAACGGTAGAGAAACTGCGAGCCGATGTAGACCGTGGCCGGGTCGTTCGGCGAGAGCGCGATCGGGGTGTTCCAGTTGAAGCGCAGCTTCTTGTAGAGCTTCAGGTCCTCGGCGCCGAGCCGCGGCTGCACGTCGCGCGACTCCAACGTGCGCGTGTTGATGCGCCCGATGAAGCCTCCCTGGGACTCCGCGTAGACGTAGGCGGGGTCGGAGGGATCGTCGTACATCCAGAAGCCGTCACCGCCGAACAGCGCCACCCAGCGTGAGCTCGGTATCCCACCGGGGTAGGCCGAGTCGCCTCTCCACGAGCCGTTGTCCTGCAGGCCGCCGTAGACGTGGTAAGGATCGGCGTTGTCGAGGCTCACGTGGTAGAACTGGGAGATCGGCAGATTGTCCGACTTCCACCACTTGTTGCCGCCGTCGTAGGAGGTCCACAGCCCGCCGTCGTCGCCGTTGAACACGTGCTCCGAGTTGGCGGGATCGACGAACACGTCGTGCACGTCGCCGTGCGCGCCGTTGAAGCCGCCGACGGTGGTGAAGCTCTTGCCGCCGTCCTCGCTCAGGATCAGCGCGCCGTCGGTCTTGAATACGCGCTTGGGATTCTTCGGGTCGACGATCAGGTTGGCGAAGTAGAAGGGGCGCCACACCATCCAGGTGCTCTTGTCGCCCCGCTCCCAGGTGGAGCCGCCGTCGTGCGAGACGTAGAGCGCCGAGTCGGTCGACTCGATGAAGGCGTAGACCGTCTGCGGCTCGCTCGGTGCATAGGCGAGGGCGATGCGTCCGTAGGGCTTGGCCGGCATGCCTTTGTCGGCCGCAACCGTGAGCTCGGTCCAGCTCTTGCCGCCGTCGCTGCTGCGGTAGAGGCCGCTGCCCGAGGCTGCTTTCGGGCCATCACCGCCGGAGCGGAACGTCCAGCCCTTGCGGCGGAAGTCCCAGAGGCTCGCGAGCAGCACATCGGGGCTGCCCGGCTGCATCGCGACGCTCCCACAGCCGGTCGAGAGGCTCGCGCCCTTGAGGATGAGCTGCCAGGTCTTGCCGCCGTCGCTGGTCTTGTAGAGGCCGCGGTCGGCGGAGTCGCTCCACAGCTTGCCCGGCACGCAGGCGTAAACGGTGTCGGACGAGCGCGGGTCGACGATGATCTTCGAGATGCGCTCGGAGTCCTTGAGACCCGAGTTGCTCCAGGTCTCGCCGGCATCGGTCGACTTGTAGATGCCCTCGCCGACCGAGACGCTGTTGCGCGTCCAGGACTCGCCGGTGCCGACCCACATGTTGTCGTGATGGGTCGGGTCGATGCCGATGGCGCCGATCGACTGCACCGGCTGCTTGTCGAATACCGGCTTGAAGATCGTGCCGCCGTCGGTCGACTTCCACACCCCGCCGCTCGCCGCGCCGACGAACAGCGTCAGCTTGCCGGAGGCGTCGTTGTAGCCGGCGAGCGCCGCGATGCGCCCGCTCATCGCCGCGGAGCCGATGTTGCGGGCGCCGAGGCCGGAAATCACCGCCGAATCGGCCAGCGGTGCCTCGGCCGCATGCAGCGCGGCAGGAACGTTGGCAACCCAGACGAGCACGCCGGCCAGCGCCAGGAGTGGGAATCGCATGGTTTCTTCTCCCTGAGTTACTTGGTGGCGGCCGCGGCCGGCTCAGTCGCCGGGAAGCGGAACACAGATGCGTCGGGAGACGTATTGGCTTCCGCCTTGTCGAACTGCACCTTGTTGCGGTCGCTCGAGCCGTTGGGCCCCGACGCCTGCGCGAGCGCGTAATAGACTCCGTTCACCTGCTCGTAGTCGCCGAAGTCGGTGACGGTCTCCCGCGGGACGCCGTGCTGGATGCGCCGCGTGATGGTGCGGATCTCGAGGAAGTACTCGGGATCGAGGAATACGTAGGTGACATCCCCGTTGGAACGCGTGACGCGCACCTTGTACGCGTCGGTGCCGTCGACGTCCTCGGTGCCGAGATAATCGAGCGTGTAGCCCTTGGCCTTGTAGTCGACCAGCACCCCGGCGAAGTCGGCCGCGTCCTCGCCGAGCTCCTTGGCGTCGTCGGCCGACATCTTCTCGGGGTCCTTACGGCCCTGGAACGGGTTCACCTTCCAGCCCTGCGCGCCGTCGTAGGCCTGGATCAGCGTCAGGCCCTGCAGCGTCGCCTCGATACGCATCGAGTCCGGGCGCGCGACCGTGGCCAGATAGCCGAGCTGCAGCGTGTCGCCGTTGACCAGGAGCTTGCCGGTGAGCCGCAGCGAGTGCAGGGCGGCGAGCTTTTCGGCACCCCCCTTGGCCGCGACGTTCTTCGCGGCGAGCTCGTCGGCGGTATAGGCGAAGGCGGAAGATGCTGCGGTGAGCAGCACGACGACGGCTACTAAGCGCATGCGCTTGACTCCAGTCTCTCTTCGGTGGATCGCTCTATGATGCGCTGGCGGTGCGCGTGGCACCAGCCGCGCCCGAATCCTTCAGGCGCTCAATCCTTTCCTTCCGCCGCTCACTCCCGGTCGGCGGCGTTGACGTCACGCGGTGGCGCGAGGTCGGCGCGCACCGGGGTGAGGCCCGCGGCCTTGAGCGGGCGGTTGAGATCCGGGAGCTCGCCCTGGAGCTTGCGCCAGGTGTCCAGCAGCGCCCCGAGCGACTCGCGCAGGCCGGTCGTCGCCGCGAGCTGTGCAGC
Source organism: Steroidobacteraceae bacterium (assembly GCA_036497085.1). GTDB lineage: Bacteria > Pseudomonadota > Gammaproteobacteria > Steroidobacterales > Steroidobacteraceae > 13-2-20CM-66-19. The sequence continues at coordinate 7,298 of DASXKA010000065.1, forward strand.
GGTCGGCGGCGCATCGCCGCGCAGCAGCTCGGCGTAGAGCGCGGCAATGCGGCCCTGCACAACGGGCAACAGCGCCTTGGGCGCTGCGGCCTGCGGTATCCCGGCCTGCTCGCCTTTCTCCTCCTTCGATTCCATGAGCGCCGCGAGGCGCGCCTGGTAGTCGCTGACGGCCCGGGCCGCATCGCCCGCGGGCTTGAGCGCCTTGAGCTGTGCCTGCTCGGATCGGGCGGCGAGCAGCGTCTGCGAGCTCTCGCTGAGGAGGCTGGCCAGCTCGGTCGCAAGCCGCAGCTGCTCGGCGAGCGCGCCCGCGGGCAACTCGACGCGCGGGTCGGGCTTGACCGTCAGGGGCTGCTCGAGCCTGCGGCCGTCGACCGTGAGACGCACCACGTAGCTGCCGGGCAGCGCCAGCGGCCCTGGCGGCTCGCGCGGCGTCGCGTGCGGCGCGGCCGAGATCGGATAGCCGTGGGTCGCGGAGACCGGGGCCGCATAGCGCAGGTTCCACACCCAGCGGTGCATCCCGCTCGTCGCGGGCAGCACGCGCGGGGGCTTCAGCCAGTAGGCGGGGATGAGCTCGCGCGCGAGCTCCTCGGCGGTCTGCTCGGGAGCGTCGGCGCTGCTGAAGCGGCGCACCAGATTGCCGGCGGCGTCGGTGACCTCGAGCGTCACCGGGTCCTTAGTGTCGCGCGGCAGGAAGAACTCGAGGACGGCGCCGGCCGGCGGGTTGGCGGCGAGCGGCTCATCGGGCGGCAGCGGCGTGTCGGTCCAGGTGCTGCGATGCGCGCGATAGGCGGCGGCCGGACGGAACAACACCGCATCGCGCATCGGGGTGCCGGCAAGCTGGCGCAGGCGCGAGATGTCGTCGAGAACCCAGAAGGAGCGGCCGTGGGTCGCGACGATCAGGTCGTCCTCGTGGACAGCCAAGTCGCGCATCGAGGTATGCGGGAGGTTGAGCTGCAGCGAATCCCAACGCTCGCCGTCGTCATACGAGAGCCACACGGCCTTCTCGGTAGCGGCGAACAGCAGTCCGCGGCGCTCGGGATCCTCGCGTACGGAGTTCACCGGCGCATCGTCCGGCAGACCCGCCGCGATCGGCTGCCAGCTCTTGCCGCCGTCGCGGGTGCGGTAGAGGAAGGGGTGCTGATCGTCGATGCGCAGCCGGCTCACCGCGACATAGGCGGTGTCGGCGTCGAAATGTGACGGCTCGATCTGCGTGACCTTGCTCCACGGGATGAGCTCGGGGGGCGTCACGTTGTCCCAGTGTCCGCCGCCGTCGCGCGTCACCCAGACGAGTCCGTCGTCGGTGCCGGCCCACAGCGTGTCGATGCTCTTCGGCGAGGGTCCCAGCGCGTAGATCACGCCGCGCTGCTGCTCTGCGCCCTGCGGATGCTGCGTGGCGACGCTCGCGGGCAGCGCGCCCGCCTCGCGTGCCAGGTCGGGACTGATCGCGGTCCAGGTCATGCCGCCGTCGCGAGTCTTCCAGAGCCGGTTGAGCGCGTAGTAGAGAACGTGAGGGTCGAGCGGCGAGAACATCAGGGGCTGCGTGCGATCGGCGCGCACGTCGGGCCCGCGCACCGGCGCCGGGGTCACGTTCTGCACCTGACCCGTGGAGACGTGGAATTTGGATACCTCGGTGCGGCCGCCGCCGTAGATGACGTCGGCATCGAGAGGATCGGGGGCGACATAGCCGTATTCGATGGCGCCCACCGGGTGCCAGTCGCGATCGGTGACCGAGCCGTCATTGCCGCGGGTGGAGATGCATACCGAGCCGCTCTCCTGCTGGCCGGCGCAGACGCGGTAGGGGAAGGTCGGCGTGGCGCTCACGTGATAGAGCTGCGCCGTCGGCTGATTGAGCCAGCTGCTCCAGCTCTCGCCGCCGTTCACGCTGATGACCGCGCCCTGGTCGCTCACGAGCGCGAGGATGTGCGGGTCGTTCGGACTGATCCACATGTTCTGGTAGTCGTCGCCACCCGGCGCCCCGCGCAGCGGCGTCCAGGTCTTGCCGCCGTCGGCGGATTTCATGGTGACGATCCCTATGCTGTAGAGGACGTCGGCGTTGGTCGGATCTGCCCGCAGCACCGTCAGGTCGCCACCGCCGATGCGCAGCGCCGCGCGCGGATCCTCCGTGATCCGCACCCAGTGCTCGCCGGCATCGTCGGAGCGGTAGACGCCGAGCCCCGCCGCAGACTGGTAGTCGCCCGGCTCGGTGGTTCCGGCTACGGCATAGAGGCGCTGCGGTGCGCTGGCGGCGATCGTGAAATTGATCTGCGTCAGATTGTCCGGCAGCCCGGCGCTCAGGCGCCTCCAGGTCGTGCCGCCGTCGGTCGACTTGAAGAGCCCGCCGTTGGTGCCCTCGAACTCGTTCTTGTCCTCCCACGGCCCGAGGCGCGACTGCCATAGCGCCGCGTACACCACCTCCGGGTTCGCCGGGTCGAACGCGACTGCGGAGCCGCCCGTGTCGGCGTCCTTGTAGAGGACTCGCTCCCAGGTCCCGCCACCGTCGCGCGAACGGTAGACACCGCGCTCCTCGTTCGCGCCGTACGGGTGGCCGAGCACGGCGGCGAACAGGCGGTTCGGATCGCGTGGGTCGACCGCCAGCTCCGGGATCTGCTGCCCGTTGGTGAGGCCGCGGTGCGTCCAGGTGCGCCCGCCGTCCGCGGAGCGGTAGATGCCGTTGCCGACCGAGAGGTCCGGCCGCCGCAGCCCTTCGCCGCTCCCGACATAGATGATACCGGGGTCGGAGGGCGCGATCGCGATGGCGCCGATCGACTGGGTCGGCTCGCCATCGAAGATCGGCTGCCAGGTGCGCCCCGCGTCGCGGGTCTTCCAGACACCGCCGTTGACCGCGCCGATATAGAAGACGTTCGGCTGCGAGGCGACACCGGCCACCGCCCGGGTGCGCCCGCCGCGCAGCGGGCCGATCATGCGCCAGGAAAGATCGGCGTACGCGCCCGGCGGCTGGTGCTGGGCGAATGCCACGTGGCTCGCCCCCATAGCGAGAGCACCGCAGGCCGCCGCCGTCAGGATGTTGTACTTCTTCACCGGGATCTCCCCTCACGCGCCGCATCAGCGCCGGCGAGCTAGCGGTTCACCTCGACCCTGAACTCGCGCGATCCTACCCACAGATCCTTCCAGGGCGAAGGCCGTACGGCTACGTTGCCCTGGTCGAGATCCGTGCGCAGTCCCGGCCAGCCACCGGCGACCCACGGTGTGCGGATGCGTGCGCCGAGCCGCCACTGGCCCTCGTGCGGCTCGAACAGCAGCCCGCCGTCTGCCCCATCGGCCAGCAGCACGAATTGCTCGGCGCCGCCGCCGCCCAGATCGACGTACAGGCCGGCGGCGCTGCGGCGCGTCGAGCTCAGGTAGATGAGATTATTCTCGGGCTTGCACAGCTCCGCCACCAGGGTGGCAGCGAGCTGCGCATCGAGCGTGCGCCCCGCTGGGTAAACCGGCAGCGTCTTGACAAGCTGCTCGACATCGGGGCGCGAGGTCTGCGCCTGCCAGGGGTTCTGCTGCGCAAGGGCTGCGGTCGCAAGCTCGCGGATGCGGGGAGCGTTCGCCACGTCCTGCACCTGCGCCAGCTGCCTCAGCCGCTCGCGGCCATAGCGGCCGGCGGAGAAGCGCAGGTACCGATAGGGCGTCTCCCCCGGCGAACCCTCGACGATGGCCGCGGGCGCGCTGCTGAGCGCCAGAGCGTACTGACTGTTGGCGGCCAGGCGGTACGGCGACAGAAGCGGCGTGAGCGCGGCGCCGATCACCACCATCAGCGCCACCGCGGCCACTACGTTGACGCGGGCGATGCCGGCGAGCCATGCGCCGCGCCCGAGCGCCGCCACCGCGTAGCCACCCGAGTACACCAGCGCGGCGCCCGCCACGATCAGCGCCCACACGCGCTCGACCGTGACGCCATAGTGTCGGGTACGCACCGCGAGCGCATAGATTGCCGTGAGCGAGACGATCACCGTCAGCGGCACGACCAGGCGCAGCGCGAGCGCGATCCAGCGCGGATAGGGGCGCTCGACGGTGCCGTCACGATAGGCGGCATTGAGGAGCAGCACCGTCACGGCGACCAGCCACAGGAGCCATGCGGCGCCGATCGCCTTCTGACCGGTGAAGACGAGGCCCGGCAGTCGCGGCAGCAGCGCCAGGGTGAACAGGGCGAGCAGGGCCCCTGCCACCAGCGCCAGCCACTTGAGGACGTTGAGGATCTGCTCGAGCACCGCCTCGACCAGCCGATCGATCGAGCCGATCAGGTGCAGAGCGCAGCCGAACGCTAGCGAGGTCACCGGATAGATGAACAGCGGCTCGCGGAACAGCTCGCGGAAGAAGTCGAGCCCGAGCATGTGAAACAGCATCTGCCACAGGAACAGCAGCAGCCAGAAGAGCCCGGTGAACAGCGCCGCCTCGGCGAGCGTGATCTTGTTGCGCCAGGCGTAGGTGAACAGCGCCCGGTAATCGACGCTCCAGCTGCCGCTCGCGAGCCGCGTCTGCAGGAACGGCAGCATCAGCAGCCACAGCACCAGAAGTTCGAAGGCCAGCGGGAAGCACTCCCCGGAGGCTGCGAAGCGCTCGGTCAGGGGGTCGCTCACGGACGCGCCGTGGTGCCAGCCGAAGCCGAACCAGCCGACCGCCGGCAGCGCGAGCAGCCGCCACAGGGCGCGGTTGCGTGCGTGCTCGGCGAGCAGCTCGACGCTGACTGGCACGAGCACCACCACGGCGTACAGCGCCAGCAGCCAGCGTGGGTCGGTCGCCGGCCAGCCGTGATGCACGATCGCGCGGTGCAGCCCGTACAGAGCCCAACCCTGAGCGACCGCCGCCACCAGGATGACCGGCAGCCGGCTGACCGGCGTCACCTGCGCGGCGGCGGCTGACTGCTGCATGCGGGGTGGCTCCTCAGCGGTACTGCTTGTAGGACTTTTCCTCGACGATCCGCGATCCGAGCTGCGTGTTGATGCGCTTCTTGATGGCCGCGCGCTCGTCGTTCGAGACGTAGACGGCGCGCGCGAGCTCGATGAACTCGCGGTCGAAGGTCTGCCGGGCCTCCTTGTCGCGGATGCGGTCCTCGATGTCCCACAGCTGCTCGTTCACGCGCTGCAGCGCGTGCTCTTCCTGGGCGAGACCGCTGTCGGCACAGCCCGAGGCGCGCCAGGTGGACTCGAGCAGCGCCAGCTCGGTTTTCACGTTGGCGAGCTTGCCGGCGTCCATTATGCGGGCCGCCTTGATCCGCAGGATGGTGATCTTGTCGAGCAGCTCGCCCGGGGACACGGGCACGAGGACGTCGTTCATGTGCGTGATCCTAGCAACTCATCGATGCGCGCTGTGACCTCGTCGACCTGGATGAGGTCCATGACACCCGGCTCCTCTATCTTGTGGCCCCAGGGAAGCTGCTGCGGGTCGCAGCCGCGGAAGGCACGCGCGGCGCGTGCGTAGGCATCGACGCACCAGCGCCCCGAGAGGTACGGGCCGCTGCGCGCCGGGTTGGTCGCCGCGTACAGTCCGATGACGGGCGTGCCCGCCATCGTTGCCATGTGAACCGGGCCCGAGTCGGGGCTCAGCAGCACCGTGGCGCGCGCGAGCAGCGCCAGCAACTCCGGCAGCGTGTCGTGTCCGACCTGATCGAGCACGCCGGCGCCGGCCGCCTGCGCGATCGCCGCACCGGCGCGCCGTTCGGCGTCGCTCGGGCCGCCGGCGAGTATCACGCGCATGCGATGCCTGCTCACGGCGTGCCGGGCCAGCGCCACGTAGCGCTCAAGCCGCCAATTGCGGCGCGTATGGCGCGAGCACGGGCTGATGACGAGGGTCGGCTGCGCGTCGGGTATCAGGCGCTCCGCATAGGCGCGCGCCGCGGCCGGTAGCGGCAGGTCCCAGCGCAGCAGGCGCTCGCGGATGCCGAGCGCGGCGGGGAAGCCGAAGAAACTGTCGAGCACGTGCTCGCGGGTATTGGCGGCGATGCGGCTGTTGGTGAACAACCATTGCAGCTCGCGGGCGCGCGGGCGATCGAACCCGAGCCTGATGTCCGCCGGCACCGCGAGCGACACCAGGCTCGCGCGCAACGCGAGCTGCATGTGCAGCAGCACGTCGAAACGGCGGCCGCGTAGCTGCGCGCGCAGCGCACGCCGCGCGGCGAGTCCTGCGCCCTTGTCCACGGTGATAAACTCGACGCCCTCGATGAGGGTCATGAGGCGGGCTTCGGCGCGCCCAATGATCCAGGTGAGTTGCGTCGCCGGCCACGCCTGCTGCAGGGTACGCACGATCGGCACGACGTGACAGGTATCGCCGATCGCCGACAGTCTGAGGATACAGAGACTGCGTGGCGGGTCGGCGAGAGGCAGCATGATGGAGTCAGACCCGTGAATGGCCGCTGGGCACTCGGTCCGGAGGTGAAGCGGGGCGCCCTCGCACGCGGCGCCATGCTATATGACGCTTCGCGCGTGAGCAATTTGACCGCCGAGTGGTTTACGCCCAGGTACTGGCAATCGCGGGGCGAGCTCGAGGGCGCCACCAGCGGGCGCGGCGCGGCCTACTTCCTCAGCGCCGACGGCAAGCGCTACGTGCTGCGTCACTACCGGCGCGGCGGGCTGGCGGCGCTCCTCTCCACCGACCACTACGCCTTTCTCGGCGAGGACAACACGCGGCCGTTCGTCGAGTGGCAGATGACCTACAGCCTGCATCGCGCGGGACTGCCGGTGCCGGCCCCGATCGCCGCGCGCTATCAGCGCGCCGCCGGCGTCACCTACACCGCAGACCTGATCACCGAGCGGCTCGCGACCGTCGGCTCGCTCGCCGAGTGCCTGCGCACCGGGGCGCTCTCCATCCTCACCTGGATTTCCATCGGGCGCTGTATCCGCCGCTTCCACGACCTCGGGGTCCGCCATGCGGACCTCAACGCGCACAACATCCTCCTCAGCGAGGAGCAGGTCTACCTCATCGACTTCGACCGCGCGCAGCTGCGCGCGCCCGGCCTGTGGCGCGACGCCAACCTGGTGCGGCTGCGCCGCTCGCTCGAGAAGCTCACCTGGGGGTTGCCGTCCGAGCGCTTCGCTGAGGCCGACTGGCACGGGCTGCTCGACGGCTACCGCCAGTCGGCCAGCCCCGGCGCCGAGCTGCGGCCGGCTGAAAGCTGAACTGTTGCGCCTCCTCTATCTCCTCGCCGTCTATCTCACCGCGCCGATCATCTCCGTCGTGCTGCTCGCGCGCGGCCTGCGTGATCGCAGCTACGCGCGCAACTTCGGCGAGCGTTTCGGCTTCGGGGCCCGGCGGGCCCCGGGCGGCGTCTGGCTGCACGCGGTGTCGGTGGGGGAGGTGCAGGCGAGCGCGCCCCTCGTCGGCGCACTCCACCGGCGCCATCCGCAGCTGCCGCTCACGGTGACGACCTTCACGCCCACCGGCGCGGCGCGCGCGCGTGCGCTGTTCGGCAACATCGCCGAGGTGCGCTACGTGCCCTATGACCTGCCCGGGGCGGTACGGCGATTCCTGAAGCGCGTCGATCCGCGGCTCGCGGTCATCTTCGAGACGGAGCTCTGGCCGAATCTCTACCGCGAGTGCGGGCGGCGGCGCGTGCCGCTGGTGCTGGCGAGCGCGCGCGTCTCCGAGCGCTCGCTCGGCCGCTACCGGCGCCTCGGCGCGCTGTTCAGCGATGCGCTGTCGCAGGCCTCGATCGTCGCCGCCCAGGGCGAGGCGGACGCAGCGCGTTTCCGCGCGCTCGGTGCCGACGCCGGCACTACCCACGTGACCGGCAATCTCAAGTTCGACTTCGAGCTGCCGGAGGACATGAGCGAGCGCGGCCGGCGGCAGCGGTCCCGCTACGCGCCGGGCCGGGCGCTGTGGGTGGCGGGCAGCACTCACGAGGGCGAGGAGGCGGCCGTGCTCGAGGCGCAGCGCCAGGTGCGCAGCACGCACCCGGATGCCCTGCTCGTCATCGCACCACGGCACCCGGCGCGCTTCGCGCAGGTAGCGCAGCAGCTCACCCAGGCGGGCGTCCCCTTCGCGCGCCGCTCGGAGCGAGGCGGCGCCGATACTCGCGCCGCGCCCGTCGTCCTGCTGCTCGACTCGCTCGGCGAGCTCCTCGAGTTCTACGCCGCGGCGGACGTCGCCTTCGTCGGCGGGAGTCTGGTGCCGGTCGGCGGCCACAACCTGCTCGAGCCCGCGGCGCTCGGGGTCCCGGTCCTCACAGGTCCCCACAACTCCAACGGCGCCGAAGCGGCTCGGCTCCTCATCTCGCGCGGCGCCGCCGAGATCGTGCACAGCGCGCAGGAGCTCGGGTCGCGCGTGAGCGCGCTGCTCTCGGATCCGGCGCAACGCGAGCGCATGGGGTCGCAGGGTCGCGCCGCGGTGGCTGGCAGCCGAGGCGCGCTGTCGAGGCTCCTCGAGTTGATCGAGCCGTTGCTCTGATCTAATTGGCCGAAATTGCAGGAAGCAATTTCGGCGGACATCACTCCGTTGGCCGCCGGCAAAAAGCGTGGTTTTTGCCGGCTGCGCATCGGGGAGCGATTTCGGCGGACATCACTTTGGCGGCGGCTCCGGCTGCGCTTGCGGCGGGACGGAGGGTGCCAGCGTCTCGGGTGTCGGCACCGCCGGCGACGTCGGGGCCGAGGTGGTGAGCCAGTTGTTGACCGAGACGAGCTCGGGCCGGTCGAGCGTGCCGGCCGCGAGGCGCAGCGTGAGCACGCTGACGATGTAGTCGTAGCGCGCGACGGCGTAGTTGGTCTGCGCCTGCACCAGGTTGCGGCGCGCGTTCAGCAGGTCGACCGAAGTGCGCGTGCCGACCTCGTAGCCCGCCTCGGTGGCCTTGAGCGCGGTCTGATTGGAGGCGAGCGCCTGGCGCAGGGCCTGTACCCGCGAGATGCCGCTGATGACGCCGAGGTACGCATCGCGTGCCTGGCGCTCCGTGGCGCGCGAGCTCTGCACCACACCCTCCTTGGCGGCGATCCACAGGTACTCGGACTGGCGCACCTTGGACTGGGTGAAGCCGCCTGAGAAGAGCGGCACCGTCAGCTGCAGCGTGATCTGGCGGTCGTTGACCTTGCTTTCGACGCCGCTGAAGGGCGGCGCCCCCTGGAAGACCTCGTCCGAGATGTTGTGCGTGTAGGTGCGCCCGGCGATCACATCGAGCGAGGGCAGATGGCCGCCGATCGCGACGCGCACGTTGTCGCGGGCGATATCCGCCCCCAGGCGACTGGAGACGAGCGTGGGATTCTGCTCGAGCGAGATGCTCACCCAGCGGCTCTCGTCGGCGGGCTCCGGGTTGAGCAGTGGCATGTCGGCGCCGGGCTTGGCGAGCCGGTCGTACTTCTGTCCGGTGATCTCCTGCAGCTGATCCTCGGAGGTCGCGAGCGTACGCTTGTCGGCTATCACGGTGGCGGCCGCCGTGTCGCGCGCCGCCTTGGCGTCCTCGACGTCGGTGATGGCGATCAGGCCGACGTCGAAGCGGGTCGTCGCCTGGTCGAGCTGCCGGGAGATGGCCTCGAGCGCCGTCTGGTCCGCCTCGAGCGTGTCGTCGGCGGTGAGCACGCTGAAGTAGGCCTGCGCAACCCGCAGGATCAGCTGCTGCTCGGCGGCCTGGTAGGTGGCCTCGGCCTGTGCGACCTGGGCGCTCGCGGCCTTGAGCGTCATCCAGTTCGACCAGGAGAACACGCTCTGCCTGAGGTTGAGACCCCACGTCTTGATCGTGGTGTCGATCGTGTCGCCCTCGGGGACCACCACGAACGGCGGCTGGTTGGGAGCTGGGTTTGGGACGGTAATGATCGAGTCCTGAAACCCCGAGTTGTGGTCCTTGGTAACGCCCGCGGTGCCGTTGAGCTGCGGCAGCAGCGCCGCGATCGCCTGCGGGCGTGACTCGCGCGCTGCGAGGCGATTGGCGTCCGCCTGGCGGATCACGGGATCGCTCTTCAGCGCGTCCTCGAACACGCCGACCAGGTCCTTGGGCTCGGCGGCGCCGGCGAAGCCGGCGAGCAGGCAGGCGAGTGTTGCGGCGCGCTTCACGGCGGCGATTCCTTTCGGCACGGCTTCAGAAGCTGAAGCGCGCTGGCCGCGGCGCGTTCACCAGCGGATCGATCACGGTCTCGAACAGACTGTCGGTGGCCCAGTCGGTCTCGCTGATCCGACGCACGAGGCGCGCCTCCATCACTGGCGCCTCGCCCACGACCACGAACAGGCGGCCCCCGATCGCAAGCTGGCGCTCGAAGCGCCCGTCGTAGAGGGGCAGCGAGCCCGTGACGGCGATGGCGTCGTAGCGCTCGCCGCTGTCGGCATTGAGACCGTCCGCGTTGACTATCTCGACGTCGCTCATGCCGAACGCGGCGAGGTTGCGCGCCGCCAGCCCGGCGAGCGCGCCGTAGATCTCGAGCGAGCGCACCCGGGCGCCCGCGGCGCGCAGGCACGCGGCCACGAATCCCGAGCCCGTACCCACCTCGAGCACCCGCAGCCCCGCGCCGGGCTCGAGCGCCTGCAGCATTCGCCCCACCACGCTCGGCCGCAGCATGTGCTGCCCCTCCGGCAGCGGCACCTCGGCATCCGCGTAGGCGCGCAAGCGCTGCGCCGCCGGCACGAACGACTCGCGCGGTACCTGGCGCAGCGTCCCGAGCACGCGCTCGTCCAGCACGTCCCAGGCACGCACCTGCTGCTCGACCATCTGCTCACGGACACGGCTCAGCTCCATGGGGTTACGGCTCCGCTGTGACTTCACTTAACGCCGGACGTCGGAAAGGCCGCAGAAGTTAAGGGTTTTTCCCGCCTGTGCCAAGCGGGAATGCGACGAGATATGGTGAAATGCCGACGGGGCGTGGCGACGGCGCGCTATGCTTGGGCTCGCCCACGACCGCCGGCACGAGAAGTCAAATCAGAGTGTCTGACGGGCGTGCCCAACCCAGGCGGAAGGGCTTGAGAAGTATAAATAGATGTCGATCCTCGGGCTGTTGTGCCTCCTCTGTGCGCTGGTCGCAGGTCTGCTCCTGCTGCTCTACGGGCTGCAGCGGCGCGACCTGAAAAGCTTCGAGCAGCTGTCGCGGCAGCTGCAGCGGATCGCCATCGGCGGACGGCTGCCGGGCCGGGTCGAGGTCGACAGCGACAAGCCCGAGGTCGCCGCCCTGGTTACTGCCGTCAATCACCTCCTGACCCGGACCGGGCCGGGCGAGGGCGAGGTCACGCAGGCGCCACGGCTGTTCGCCGACCTCGGCGAGCGTATCCACGAGGCCGTGCTGCTGCACCGCGAGGTGATCCTGTACGCCAACCGCCAGTTCGCCAGCCTGGTCGGCGTCGACCGCGTCGAGCTGATCGGCCGGCGCCTCGGCGATCTGGTGCCGCCGGAGTACTCGGAGCTGGTCGGCGAGAACATCCGCCGCCGGCTCGCTGGCGAGTCGGCCGCGGAGCGCTATGAGATCGACATGGTGGGTCTGCAGGGTCAGATGAGCCGTCTGGAGATCGCCTCCACCGTGGTCGACTACGACAAGGGCAACGCACTCCTCATCACGGGGGTGGAGATCATCCCGACGCAGACGACGCCGGCGCTGCGCGTGGCGGGGGACGGCGCCGCAACCCCGCAGCAGCTCGCCCTCGACTCACTCGCCGAGGCCATCATTGCCACCGACGAGCGCGGCCGCATCACTTTCATGAACCCGGCGGCCGAGCGGCTCACCGGCTGCGAGGCGGCGCAGGCGACGGGCAAGCTCCTCGAGGAGATTATCAGTCTGGTGGACGAGTCCGACCGGCGGCTGCTCGCCGACCCGGTGCGCCAGGCGCTCAGCAGCGGTGCCCCGGTGAGCCTGGGCCGGCGCGCGCTCATGCTGTCACGCGGCAACGGCGGCGAGCGCTCGATCGAGCTGTCGGCATCACCGGTGCGCAACGAGGCCCAGGAAGTGGTCGGGGCGGCGCTGCTGCTGCACGACGTCACCGAGGTGCGCGGTCTCGCGCGGCAGATGTCCTACCAGGCGACCCACGATGCGCTCACGGGACTCGTCAACCGCCGCGAGTTCGAGCGGCGGCTCGAGGAAGCCATCGAGACCGGGCACCGCGGTGCCGGCCAGCACGTGCTGTGTTATCTCGACCTCGACCGCTTCAAGCTGGTCAACGACACCAGCGGCCACCTGGCCGGCGACAGCATGCTGCGCGAGGTCGCGAAGCTGCTGCGCGACGCGGTGCGCGACAGCGACACGGTCGCCCGTCTCGGCGGCGATGAGTTCGGGATGCTGCTCGTCGGCTGCCCGCTGGAGAAGGCGCGACAGATCGCCGACGACGTGTGTCGCTCGGTCGGCGACTACCGTTTCGTGTGGAAGGACCGCATCTTCAACATCGGCGTGTCGATCGGGCTGGTGGAGATCTCGCGCGAGAGCGGCACGCTGGAAGAGCTCCTGGCCGCCGCCGATGCCGCCTGCTACGTGGCCAAGAAGCAGGGCACCGGCCGGGTCGCGGTCTATTCGGCGCGCGACGAGGCGCTGGCGCGCCACAGCGGTGAGATCCAGTGGCTGCAGCGGCTGCAGGGCGCGTTGAAGGACAACCGTTTCCAGCTCTATTACCAGATCATCGTGCCGGCGCACGAGGGAAACGGCGGACCGGCGCTCGAGGTGCTGATTCGGCTGCGCGACGAGAACGGCCAGGAGCTGCCGCCCGCGGAATTCATGCGTGCCGCCGAGCGCTATCGGCTGATGGGCCTGGTGGACCGCTGGGTGGTGCAGAATACGCTCGCGGCGTTTGGCCGCGGCGCCCTGCCGGTGCAGCCCGAGCGGAGCGTCGCGATCAATATCTCCGGCCAGACGCTCGGCGATCTGCAGTTCCTCGAGTTCGTGGTCGAATGCCTCGACAGCACCGGGGTCGCGCCGGCGCAGGTGTGCTTCGAGATCACCGAGAGCGCCGTGGTCGCCAATCTCGAGCACGCCCGGCGCTTCGTCGGCGTGCTGCACGGCCTCGGTTGCAAGTTCGCGCTCGATGACTTCGGCTCCGATGTCGGTTCCTTTTCCAATCTCAAGAACCTGCCGCTCGACTACCTCAAGATCGACGGCTCTTTCATCCGCAACCTGGGGCGTGACACGGTCAATCAGGCGATGGTGACCGCGATGATCAAGCTGGCGCGTACACTGAACTTCAAAGTGATCGCCGAGCAGGTCGAGGACGTAGCGGCGCTCGAGGCGGCGCGGCGCATGGGGGTGGATTACCTGCAGGGCTATGCCATCGGCAGGCCGCAGCCGCTGCAGTTCGCCGCTGCGGCGTAACCGGCCCCGCCTCCGCAGCGGGCGCCGCCGCGTCCCGGCCTACAGCAGCGGGACCAGCAGCAGGGCCACGATATTGATGATTTTGATCAGGGGATTGATCGCAGGCCCTGCCGTGTCCTTGTAGGGGTCGCCGACCGTGTCGCCGGTGACCGCGGCCTTGTGCGCATCCGAGCCCTTGCCGCCGAAATGGCCTTCCTCGATGTACTTCTTGGCGTTGTCCCAGGCGCCGCCGCCGGTCGTCATGGAGATGGCGACGAACAGTCCCGTGACGATGGTCCCGATCAGCAGGCCCCCGAGCGCGCGCACGCCGGCGCCGTTGCCCATGAGTGTGTTGGTCACCAGCACCAGCACGATCGGCACCAGGATCGGCAGCAGCGAGGGCACGATCATCTCGCGGATGGCGGCGCGCGTCAGCAGGTCGACCGCGCGCGAATAGTCGGGCTTCTCGGCGCCGGACATGATGCCCTTGATCTCGCGGAACTGCCGCCGCACCTCGGTGACCACCGCACCGGCAGCGCGGCCCACGGCCTCCATGGCCATGGCACCGAAGAGATACGGCACCATCCCGCCGATGAACAGGCCGATGATCACCGCTGGATCCGACAGCGAGAAGCTCACCGACTTGCCGGCCGCTTCGAGGTTACGGGTGTAGTCGGCGAACAGCACCAGCGCGGCGAGTCCCGCCGAGCCGATCGCGTAGCCCTTGGTCACCGCCTTGGTGGTGTTGCCCACCGCATCGAGCGGGTCGGTGATGTTACGCACTTCCTTCGGCAGGCCGGCCATCTCGGCGATGCCGCCGGCGTTGTCGGTGATCGGGCCGTAGGCGTCGAGCGCCACGATCATGCCGGTCATCGACAGCATCGCGGTCGCGGCGATCGCGATGCCGTACAGGCCGCTCAGCGTGTACGCGCCCCAGATGGCGAGGCAGACCGCCACCACCGGCAGTGCGGTCGCCTTCATCGAGACGCCGAGCCCGGCGATGATGTTGGTGGCGTGGCCCGTCTGGGAGGCAGCCGCCACCTTGCGCACCGGGCTGTACTCGGTGGCGGTGTAGTACTCGGTGATCATCATCAGGGCCGCCGTCAGCCCGAGGCCGATGAGCGTGCAGCCGAACAGCTCGGCGGAATGCGCCGGCATGATCTGCTGGGTGATGAAATAAAAGGCCACGGCCGAGACCGCGCCGGAAACGATGACGCCCTTGTAGAGCGCATTCATGATCTTGCCGCCCTCGCGGGTCGAGACGAAGAACGTCCCGATGATCGAGGAGACGATCGAGGCGGCGCCGAGCGCCAGCGGATAGATCACCGCGGCGTAAGCGGCTTCGGGGCCGCGGCGCGCAAACAGCAGCCCGCCGAGCAGCATCGTCGCGACGATGGTGACCGCGTAGGTCTCGAAGAGGTCCGCGGCCATACCGGCGCAGTCGCCCACGTTGTCGCCGACGTTGTCGGCAATCACCGCCGGGTTGCGCGGGTCGTCCTCGGGTATGCCGGCCTCGACCTTGCCGACCAGGTCGGCGCCGACATCGGCGCCCTTGGTGAAGATGCCGCCGCCCAAGCGGGCGAAGATCGAGATCAGCGAGCCGCCGAAGCCCAGGGCGACCATCGCCTCGAGCACCTTCCGCAGCTCGTCGTCGGTGATCGCTGCGCCGTAGCTGCTGCGCAGAACCAGATAATAGATCGAGACGCCGAGCAGGCCGAGGCCGACCACCAGCATGCCGGTGATGGCGCCGGCCTTGAAGGCGATGTCGAGGCCCGCGGCAAGGCCCTGGCGGGCGGCCTGGGCGGTGCGGACGTTCGCGCGCACCGAAACGTTCATGCCGACATAGCCGGCCGCCGCGGACAGCACTGCGCCGATGACGAAGCCGATGGCGACATGGATGCCCAGAATGAGGCCCAGGATGACCAGGATC
>DASXKA010000066.1:0-1518 GCA_036497085.1 Steroidobacteraceae bacterium
GAATTCCTCGCCTGGGCGGAGCGCGTCGACCGCCTCAGCATCCTGGTCAATCCGCTGCCGGTGGTGCGCTGGAATACCGACAAGCATTATCTCGGCGAGCTCGCGCGCGCGGGCGCGCCCGTGGTTCCGACCTGGTATGTCGAGCCCGGTGAGGACGCCGGGCGCATGCTCGATGAGCTCCTGGCCGCCGAGGCCTGCCGGGAGCTGGTGGTGAAGCCGGCGGTAGGGGCCGGTGCGCGCGATGCGCGGCGCCACCCGCGTGCCGCCCGCGGCGAGATCCTCGCACACCTCGCCCCACTGCTCGCCGCCCGACGCAGCGTGATGCTGCAACCCTATCTCGAGAGCGTCGACACGTACGGCGAGAGCGCCCTCATGTACATCGACGGCCGCTTCAGTCATGCGATCCGCAAGGGCGCGCTGCTCCCCTCGGGAGCGCCGTCGACGGCCGGCCTGTTCGCGCCCGAGGAAATCGTCGCACGCACGCCGGGCGCGGATGAGCTCGCGGCCGCGGATCGCATCCTCGCGGCTGCGCCGTTCGCCAGGCTCCTCTACGCGCGGGTCGATCTGCTGCGCGATACGACCGGCGCGCCCAGGCTCCTCGAGCTCGAGCTCACCGAGCCGTCGTTCTTCCTGGCGCACGCGCCCGGCTCGGCCGAGCGCTTTGCAGCGGCGCTGCTTGCGAACCTCCTCGGCCGGACTGACAGGCCTGCGGGAGCCCGCGGCTGAGATTCGGGGCCTCTACTGTCCGGAGTTCGATGACTTCGAACTCTCGTCCGAGGGAAGCCCCCGCGCCCCGCCTCAATATGTGAGACGGCGCACACAAAAAAGGCAATAAGCCCTTGTAGCAACAAAAGTTTCACATCCTTGTCACGCCGCTGTCGCGCTGCAGCGCGAGGCTGTACAGCGCATGAAAGCGCCCGGCCTCAACGCCCTAATGGCTCGCATCGACGCGGCGGAGTACGGCCTCACCCGCACGCTCAATCGCGGCGCTGCGTTTGCCATTCCGCGCTACGTATTCAGGATCGCCAGCCGCCTGGGTGATGGGATCGTGTGGTACCTGCTGATCGTGCTGCTGCCGATCCTCTACGGCGCGAGCGCGCTTCGCCCGGCGATCGTGATGGCGCTCACCGGCGTGCTGGGACTCATGCTGTACGCGCTGCTGAAGCGCGTGTTCGTGCGCGAGCGCCCCTTCATCACCCACGCCTCGATCGACCTCCGGGGCGCGCCGCTCGACCGTTACAGTTTTCCGTCCGGCCACACGCTGCACGCCGTGTCCTTCGCCTGGCAGGCCACCGCGCACTTCCCCGAGCTCGGCTGGGTGCTGGTGCCGCTCGCCGCGCTGATCGCCGGGTCGCGCCTGGTGCTCGGCCTGCATTACCCGTCCGACGTGCTCGCGGGGGCGGCGATTGGCGCCGCACTCGCGGAACTCGGCACGTCCCTGGCTTAGAATCCCCCGGATGAATTGCCTCACCCGGGCGCCTGCGACGACGCAGGGCGCCAACTCATGCCTGTGGCGCC
>DASXKA010000067.1:0-20195 GCA_036497085.1 Steroidobacteraceae bacterium
AAGGGCCGGCGCGCGCTCGCCGCCGGCATCCTTACCGGGCTCACGCCGTTCCTCGTGCTGGCGCCGCTCGCGACGCTCGGCATCGCCTTCGCCGCGCAGGTCGCGCATCTCATCAATTATCTCAAGGGCCGCACGGTGCTCTCCTGGACCGAGATTCTCGAGCGCCTCTCGACGCTGCCGCTCATCGGCGCCCCGGTGAGCTGGGCGCGCGATAACGCCGCCGTCAGCGCCGATCAGATCCAGGGCTGGTTCAGCGACAGCGTCCAGGGACTGCTCAAATCCGCCGCGACCATGGGAGGCGACCTGGCGCTCGGCGTGTTCGGCACCCTGGTCGGCTTCTTCATGATGCTCTTCATGCTGTTCTTCTTCCTGCAGGACGGGCGCGCGATGCTCGCCGCTCTCGAGCGGCTGGTGCCGATGGCGCCCGAGCCGCGTACGCGGCTCCTCAACTACCTCGCCAACGTCACGCGCGCGGTGGTCTTCGGCTCGGTGTCGACCGCGCTCATCCAGGGCGTCATCGTCGGCGTCGGCTTCGCGATCGTGGGCCTGCCCTCGCCGCTGGTGTTCGGCGTGCTGGCCGCGATCGCCGCCTTCCTGCCCTCGGGCTCGGCGATCGTGCTGATTCCGGCGGCTGGCTACCTCGCCTTCGCCGGACGCTGGGGGGCGGCGCTCTTCATCGCGCTGTGGACGGTGGGCATGTGGGTCGCGGAGAACGTGCTGCGGCCGCTGCTCACCTCCAAGCACGCCGAGGTGTCGACGCTCGCGATCTTCGTCGGCGCGATCGGCGGCGTGGCGGCCTTCGGCATCCTCGGCCTGATCCTCGGTCCGGTGCTGCTGAGCTTCGCGGTGGCGCTGGTCCGCTTCGCGGAGGAGAGCCTCACCGCCGACGGCTGAGCGCGCGTCTTTTTCCCGTAGAATGCGCGCCCTATGGATCTCAGCCCGATCCTCGATTCCCTGAACGACGCGCAGCGCGCCGCGGTCACCGCCCCGCTCGCCCCGGTGCTGGTGCTGGCCGGCGCCGGCAGCGGCAAGACGCGCGTGCTGACGCACCGCATCGCCTGGGTGATCCAGGCCGAGGGCGCCTCGCCCCAGGGGATTCTCGCCGTCACCTTCACCAACAAGGCGGCCGGCGAGATGCGCGCGCGCGTCGAGCGGCTGCTGGCGCTGCCGGCCGCGGCGCTCTGGATCGGCACCTTCCACGGCATCGCGCATCGGTTGCTGCGCATCCACTGGCGCGAGGCGCAGCTGCCGCAGGGCTTTCAGATCATGGACTCCGAGGACCAGCAGCGCCTCATCAAGAAGGTGATCCGCGCCCGGGAGCTCGACGAGACGCGCTGGGTGCCGCGCGAGGTGCAGTGGTTCATCAATTCCAACAAGGAGGCGGGACGGCGTCCGGCGCGGCTCGCCGACGGCGGCGATCCGGCGCGCCGCGAGCTGATTCACCTCTATGCCGCCTACGAGGAGGGCTGTGCGCGCACCGGCATGGTGGACTTCGCCGAGCTGCTGCTGCGGGCCTTCGAGCTGTGGCGCGACAACCCCCAGTTGCTCGCCCACTACCGGCGGCGCTTCCGCCACGTGCTGGTCGATGAGTTCCAGGACACGAACGACATTCAGTACGCGTGGATCAAGCTCATCGCACCGCCGCAGCCTGCGGGCAGTCCAATCGCGGCCGCCGGCACTGCGCACGCTGCAGCCACTGGCGTCCCGTTCGTGGTGGGAGACGACGATCAGTCGGTGTACAGGTTCAGAAGCGCACGGCCGGAGAATCTGCAGGACTTCCGCCGCGACTATCCGCAGGCGCTGCTCTTCAAGCTCGAGCAGAACTACCGCTCGACCGGCACCATCCTCGACGCCGCCAACGGCCTCATCGGCCACAACGCCACCCGCCTCGGCAAGAAACTCTGGACCAGCGGCGCGCGCGGCGAGCCGATCCAACTCTATAGCGCCTTCAACGAGCGCGACGAGGCGGAGTTCGTCAGCCACCGCATCCGCGAGCACGTCGAGCGCGGCGCGCAGCGCCGCGGCATCGCGATCCTGTATCGCTCCAACGCGCAGTCACGCGTCTTCGAGGAGGCGTTTCTGTCGGCGCGCATTCCCTACAAGGTGTACGGGGGCCTGCGCTTCTTCGAGCGCGCCGAGATCAAGGACGCGCTCGCCTACCTGCGCCTCATCAGCAACCGCCGTGACGACGCCTCGTTCGAGCGCGTGGTCAACCTGCCGCCGCGGGGCCTCGGCGCCAAGAGCCTCGAGGCGCTGCGGGCGCGGGCGCGCGACGCACGGCTATCGCTGTGGCAGGCGGCCACGGCGCCGCTCAGCGCGCCGGGGGGCGCCGAGCTCGGCGGGCGGGCCGCGGCGGCGCTCGCGGGATTTCTCGCGCTCATCGAGCGCCTGGCGCGCGAGACGGCCGGGCTCGCGCTCCACGAGCGGGTCGATGCCGTGCTCAAGGGCTCGGGCCTCGTCGCCCACTACCAGCGCGACAAGGCCGAGCGCGGCGAGGCGCGGGTCGAGAACCTGGACGAGCTCGTGAGCGCCGCGCGCGGCTTTGCGCCCGAGGCGAGCGAGCTGCCGCCGCTCGAGGCGTTCCTGGCGCACGCGGCGCTCGAGTCGGGCGAGGGCCAGGCGGAGGAGTGGGAAGACTGCGTGCAGATGATGACGCTGCACATGGCGAAGGGGCTCGAGTTCCCGGTGGTGTTCCTCGCCGGCATGGAAGAGGGCCTGTTTCCGCACCAGCGCTCGACCGTCGACCTCGAAGGCCTCGAGGAGGAGCGCCGGCTCTGCTACGTCGGCATGACGCGCGCCATGCGCACGCTCTACCTGAGCTACGCCGAGCAGCGGCGCCTGCACGGCGTCGACAGCTACGGTCAGGTGTCGCGCTTCGTGCGCGAGATCCCCGAGGAGCTCGTCGCGGAGGTGCGCCCGCGCGTGCAGGTGTCGCGGCCGCTCGCCGTCGGGCGTTTCCGGCCCGAGGAACCGGCGGCTCCGGGCATGCGGCTCGGCGGACGCGTGCGCCACGGCAAATTCGGCGAAGGAGTGATCCTCAGCGTCGAGGGAAACGGCGCGCAGGCGCGCGTGCAGGTGAGCTTCGAGCGCCAGGGCACCAAGTGGCTGATGGTGCAGTACGCCAATCTCGAGCCGCTATGAAGATCCTGATCCTCGGAGCCGGCCAGGTCGGGCGCACCGCCGCCCAGGCCCTGTCGCGCGAGGAGGCCAACGAGGTCACGGTCGTCGACCTCAACGAGGAGGCGCTGCGCGACCTGCAGGAGCGGCTCGAGGTGCGCACCGTGGTCGGCAACGCCGCCCACCCCACGGTGCTCGAGGCAGCCGGCGCCGGCGAGGCCGACGTCCTGGTGGCCCTCACCTCGAGCGACGAGGTGAACATGATGGCGTGCGAGGTGGCGTTCGTGCTGTTTCGCACGCCGACCAAGATCGCGCGCATCCGGGCCGCGGAGTACACCGAGCGCGCCGAGCTGTTCGGCGTCGACGCGCTCGCGGTGGACGTGTTCATCAGCCCCGAGCGGCTGGTGACCGAGTACGTCGAGCGGCTCATCCACCACCCCGGCACGCTGCAGGTGCTCGACTTCGCCGACGGCAAGGTGCGGCTGGTGGCGGTGCGCGCGCGCCGCGGCGGACCGCTGGTCGGTCACCGCCTGCGCGAGCTGGCGGAGCACCTGCCAAAGATGGAGGTGCGGGTGGTGGCGATCTACCGCGCCGGGCGCAGCGTCGCGCCCGAGGGCGATACGGTGATCGCCGAAGACGACGAGGTATTCTTCCTCGCGGCCAGCGACGACATCAGCCGCGTCACCAGCGAGATGCGCCGCGGGGACGGCGCGGTGCGGCGCGTCGTCATCGCCGGCGGCGGCAACATCGGCTTCCGTCTCGCCCGGACGCTCGAGCACTCCAGCCAGGTGAAGCTCATCGAGCGCGACGCGCGCCGCGCACGGCGCATCTCCGAGCTGCTCGACAAGGCGATCGTGCTGCACGGCGACGCCGCCGACGAGGAGCTGCTGATCGAGGAGAACATCGACAGCGTGGACGTGTTCGCCGCCATGACCAACTCCGAGGAGGCCAACATCCTGTCGGCGATGCTCGCGCGCAGGCTCGGCGCCGGCAAGGTGATGGCGCTCATCAACAAGCCCTCCTACACCGAGCTGGTCGAGTCGGGCAGCATCGACATCGCCATCTCGCCGCAGACCATCACCATCGGCTCGTTGCTCGCGCACGTGCGCCGCGGCGACGTGGTGCGGGTGCACGCGCTGCGGCGCGGCGCCGCCGAGGCCATCGAGGCGATCGTGCACGGCGACGAGCGCAGCTCGCGCGTCGCCGGGCGCATGGTGAGCGAGGTGCCGCTGCCCGAGGGTGCCTCCATCGGCGCGCTGGTGCGCGGCGATGCGGTCATCATGGCGCATCACGACACGGTGGTGCGCGCCGACGACCACGCGATTCTGTTCCTCGCCGACCGCCGGCATCTGGAAGCGGTCGAGAAGCTGTTCCTGCGCGCGCCGCGCTGAGAGACCAGGAGGCGGACGCACCACCGTGCTCGCGGTCGCCTACGCACTCGGTCTGCTGCTCGCGGCCTTCGCACTGACCTTCGCGCTGCCGGTCGCCTGCTCGCTCGTCATGGGCGACGGGCTGTGGCCGAAGTTCCTGCTGGCCGCTGCGCTCGCGGGCGGCACGGGGCTCGCGCTCGCCGCCGCGACCGCGCGCCTCAAGCGCGAGCTGCGCGCGCGCGACGGCTTCCTGCTGGTGACGCTCGGCTGGCTGGTGCTGTCGGCCGCGGCGGCGGTGCCGCTGCTGCTGGTGCTGCCCTCGCTCGGCATCACGGGCGCGTACTTCGAGGCCATGTCCGGCCTCACCACCACGGGCTCGACCGTGCTCAGCGGCCTCGACGCGCTGCCGCCCTCGCTCAATTTCTGGCGCGCCTCGCTCCACTGGTTCGGCGGGCTCGCGATCATCGTCATGGCGCTCGCGGTGCTGCCGCTGCTCGGTGTCGGCGGCATGCAGCTCTACAAGGGCCAGGCGCCGGGTCCCGCCAAGGAGGAGCGGCTCACGCCGCGCATCACCGAGACCGCGCGCTCGCTGTGGGTCGTGTACGCGCTCATCACCGCCGCCGGGATCGTCAGCTTACGGATCTGCGGCATGAGCTGGTTCGATGCGATCTGCCATGCCTTCGCCGCCGTCGGCCTCGGCGGCTTCTCGACCCACGACCGCAGCATCGGCTATTTCGACTCGCCGGCGATCGAGCTGACGCTGGTCGCGCTCATGGTGATCGCCTCGCTCAACTTCGCGCGCCACTTCATCGCGCTGCGCCGCCTGAGCCTCGACACCTATCGGGCCGATCCTGAGTGCCGCGCGATCTTCCTCATCCTGTCGGTGAGCGTCGTCGGCATCGCCGCGCTCCTCACCTGGCACGGCGTCTACCCGGAGTTCCTCACGGCGCTGCGCCACTCGGCCTTCAACGTGGTCTCGCAGGCGACCACCAGCGGGCTCACCAGCCAGGACTACCAGCAGTGGCCGGTGTTCGCGCCCTACTGGATGCTGTTCCTGTCGTGCATCGTGTGCAGCACCGGCTCGACCGGCGGCGGCATCAAGATGTTCCGCACGCTGCTGCTCAGCCGCCAGGCGGGCCGCGAGCTCAAGCTCCTGGTCCACCCCGCCGCCATGGCGCCGGTGCGCATCGGCGGGCGGCCGATCCCCGATGAGGTGGGCCACGCGGTGCTCGCCTTCATCTTCCTGTATTTCATGACGGTGGTGTTCTTCACCTTTGCGCTGCTGCTCGCCGGGCTCGGCTTCGAGCCGGCGCTCGCCGCCAGCGTCGCCTCGATCAACAACACCGCGCACGGCTTCGGCCCGGCGGGCGCCGTGCACAACTTCCACGGGCTGAGCGCCGCTCAGACCTGGCTGTGCACCGCGGCGATGCTGCTCGGGAGGCTCGAGATCTTCAGCGTGATCGTGCTGGCGACGCCGGCCTACTGGCGCAAGTAGCCATGGCCGCGCCCGCCCCGGCAACGCTGCAGCCCGCAGGCATGCCGGCGCGCGACGTGCTCGCCGTGGTGGTCGGCAACGGGCTCGAGTTCTACGACTTCATCGCCTACGCGTTCTTCGCGCTGCAGATCAGCCGCACCTTCTTCCCGGCAAGCACGCCGGGGACCAGCCTGCTGCTGTCGCTCGCCACCTTCGGCGCGGGCTTCCTGATGCGCCCGCTGGGAGCGGCGGTGCTCGGCCGGCTGGCCGACCGGGTCGGGCGCCGCCCGGCGATGCTCGTCTCCTTCACCCTGATGGGCCTCGGCATGGTGGGACTTGCCCTCACGCCCTCCTACCGCTCGATCGGCCTCGCCGCGCCGCTGCTGGTGATCGCGTGGCGGCTGCTGCAGGGCTTCTCGGTCGGCGGCGAGGTGGGTCCGAGCCTCGCCTACCTGGTCGAGGCCGCGCCGCGCGAACGCCGCGGGCTCTACAGCTCGCTGCAGCCGATGACCGCGGACGCCGCCGCGTTCTGCTCAGGGCTCGTCGGCTTCGCGCTCTCGAGCGCGCTCACTCCCGCGCAGCTGGATGAGTTCGGCTGGCGCATCGCTTTCCTCCTCGGCGCCGCCATCGTGCCGGTCGGGCTGATGCTGCGGCGCGCGCTGCCCGAGCCCCTCGCGGAGGCGGAGCCGCCGTCCGGCCCGGCCACCGGCTATCGGCGGGTGGCGGTGCTCGGCTTCGGCATGCTCGCCTCCGGCACGGTCATCGGCTACGTGCAGGACTACCTCACCACCTACGCCGCCGACACCTTGGGGCTGAGCCCGCGGCTCGCGTTCACGGCCACCATGGTGAGCGCGCTCAGCATGATGTGCTGCGATCCGCTCGGTGGCTGGCTGTCCGATCGCCTCGGGCGCCGCCCGGTCATGATCGTCTCGACGGCACTGCTCGCCGGCTGCACCTACCCGGCATTCCTCGCCATCGTGCACTTCCACAGCCCGGCGGCGCTCTACGGCGCCTGCGTGCTGCTCGGCCTGCTCACCGGCCTCAACCAGGGTCCGGTGGTCGCCGCGCTGGCGGAGTCGCTGCCGCGGCAGGTCCGCGGGCGCGCGCTGTCGCTCGTCTACGCGCTCGCCATCGCCGTGTTCGGCGGCTCGACGCAGTTCGCGGTCAAGTGGCTGCTGCGCGCCACCGGCAACGCGCTCGCGCCCGGCTGGTATATGCTCGGCGCGACGCTCGTCGGACTCCTGTCGATGAGCCTGCTGCGCGAGAGCGCCCCGGCGCGCCAGCCAGCTTCAAGGCTGGCGCCGCAGGCGCAGGGCGTCGGCTGACGGAGTGGGTCGCCTGCGGTCGCCGCTAGCGGGCGCTCGCGCCCGACTTCGGCTGCCACTCAGGCACGCCGGCGCGCCAGAAGACGAACGCGGCGATGTCGGCATCCTCGGCATCGCGCGTCGACTTGGTGGTGCCGAGGCCATGGCCCGCAGCGCCTTCGACCCGCAGCAGCACCGGCGCGTGTCCCGGCACCTCCAGGAGCCGCGCCGCCATCTTGGCGGGCTCCCAGGGCTCGACGCGCGGATCGTTGAGGCCGGTGGTCAGCAGGAACGCCGGATAGTGCGCGTCGTTGCGCACGTGCTGGTAGGCGTCCATCGCGTACAGATTCCTGAAGCCCTGCTCGTCCTTGACGGTGCCGAATTCCGGGATGTTGGCCGGCCCCGAGGGCATGGTCTCGGCGCGCATCGCATCGAGGTCGCCGACGCGTCCCACCGCCCCCGCGAACAGGTCCGGGCGCTCGGTGGCGGCGCGTCCCACGGTGATGCCGCCGGCAGAAGTGCCCTGGATGGTGAGCAGGGCACGCGTGGTGTAGCCGTCACCGATCAGCTTCTCGGCGCAGGCGATGAAGTCGCGCCAGGTATTGGGCTTGTTGGCATCCTTCCCTCCGAGGCGCCAGGCCTCGCCGAGCTCGCCGCCGCCGCGCACGTGGCACTCGGCAAAGCTGCCGCCCGCCCCGACCAGTGTGACGATGCGCGGCGAGAAGAACGGCAGCGTCGAGATCCCGTAGGCACCGTAGGCATCGAGCAGCATCGGGCGCGGGCGCTTCGGCCCGGCGGGCGTGATCAGCGAGAGCGGGATCGGCGTGCCGTCGGCGGCCGGCGCGCTCAGCTCGCGCGCCGCGAAGCGCGCCGGGTCGAACGGCGGCCGCGACCCGAGCTCGAGGTCCGCGAAGGCGCCGCTCGCGGGATCGTAGCGGTAGTGCGCCGGCGGGTGCACCCAGCCGTCGAGGCTGACGACGGCGCCCGGTTGCCGTGCATCGGTCGCCACCTCGCGCACCGTGCCCTCGAAGGGGAGCGCCAGCTCCTTCGCAATGCCCTTGGCATCGACCCGCAGCACCTTGCCCGCCAGCCCGTCGCGCGCCACTACGTAGAGCGCGTCGGAGGCCGCGTGGATCGACTCGATCACGCGGTCGGGACGCGCTGCGATGACGGTTCGGGCTTCCTGCATCGTCCCGTCGACCGGCAGGGCCAGGACCTTGAAGGTCGGTGCGTCCTTGTGCGTCAGCACCCAGAGGGTCGAGGCGTTGCCGTCGAATCCCGTGACCTCGTCGGCGGTGACCGCCAGCGAGCGCCAGTCGGCGCTGCCGTCGCGCGCGCTGGCCGCCGGCGCAACCCAGGCCTGGACCTCGTTCTGGACGCCGTTCACCTCCAGCAGCAGCGCCTTGCCCGAGTCCGGCAGCACGGTCATGAACGGAAATCGCAGCGGATCCCTGATCGGCCCGTGGCCGCTCGCGGCGCCGGCGACCTCGACCGGCGGCGCCGCGGTGGTCCAGAACCAGGAGCCCGAGTTCAGGTACTTGTCGGTCGGCTTCGAGTCCGGTTTGTGCGGCTGCATCCGCACGAAGAAGAGCCCCGAGCCGTCGTCGAGCCAGGCGGGCGAGCCGAACTGCGCGCGGTCGATGGGACCGGCGAGCGTCTTGCCGGTGACGGCGTCCAGGACGCTGATCTGCGAGTTCTCGGAGCCGCCCGCGGAGATGCCGACGGCGACGCGCGCGCCGTCGCGCGTGGTCTGGAAGTAATCGATCGCCTGCGGCGTGCCGCCGGCAGTCTTGATGAGCGCCCCGGTGTCGACCAGGGTGCGCCGGGTGCCGTCGGCTTCCCGCACGATGAGATCGAACGCGTCCGAGCCCGGCTTGCGCTCGAGGTAGAAGACGCGCGTGCCGCCGAGCTGCACGCTGTTGACGACGCCGAAGGCCGCGCCGAGGGCGGCCAACCTGGAGAGATAGGCGGCGCGCGGCGCGACGGAGTCGAACACCGCGCGCGTCCAGCCGCTCTGCGCCTTCATCCAGGCGAGGGTGTCCGCGTCCTTCGACTCGATGAAGCGGAAGCGATCGATGACCTTGGTGCCGAAGTAGGTCTCCTCGACCGGCTGCGCGCCGATGTCGGCCGGCTGTCCGGCCGGCGTCGCCGGAGTGACGCTCGCCGCCATCGCCGCCGTCACCCAGCCCGCGGCGAGCAGCAGTAGCGGAGCACGGCGGGCGCAACGGAGGGAAGCGGCGTGACGCATGGCTGCATTCATGGTGGGACTCAGCTGTGAATGTAACTCTCGAGCTGCTCGATCTGCTGCTGCTGTTCGGCGATCACCGCCTTCACGAGGTCGCCGATCGACACCATGCCGACCACCCGGCCGCCGTCGACGACCGGCAGGTGGCGCACGCGGCGATCGGTCACGAGCTGCATGCACTGCGTCACCGTCGTATCGAGCGACACGGTGAGCACCGGCGAGCTCATGACGTCGCGCACGGCGGTATCGGTCGCGGAGCGACCGCGCAGGATCACCTTGAGGGCGTAGTCGCGCTCGGACACGATGCCCTCGAGCGCCCCGCCGCGCATCACGAGCAGCGCCCCGATGTGGTGCTCCGCCAGCAGCCGGATCGCATCAAGGACCGAAGCCTGCGGCTCCACCGAGAAGATCGCCCGACCCTTGCGTTCGAGCAGCGTCCGCACCGTAATCATGTTTCACCTCCTAGTGCGCGGCCGGAGCCGGTCCGACCTCGACCGTCAGGGTCACACTGGCGCTCACGTCGAGAGTTCCCGCCTCGACCGGCGTCGGCGCCTCGGCGGCACCCGCGGCGACGCGCGCCACCGCCATGTGGGCGCGCACCGGAACGAGCTGCGGGCTCGACTCCTCTACGGTCAACACCCGCAGGATGCGCAGGTCGAGCGCCCCGGCGAGCACCTGCGCTTCGGCGTGAGCGCGCGTGGCCGCCTCGCGCAACGCCTGGGCGCGTATCGTGTCCTGATCGCGCAGCGTCCACTGGATGCCCTGCACGCGATTGGCGCCGGCGCGGGTCGCGGCGTCGATGCAGTTGCCGATGCGCCCGAGATCGTCGAGCGTCGCCTGCACGACGTTGAGCGCGGTGTAGCCGGTGATGGTCGGCTCGCCGCCACCCGTGTGGTACTGGTAGTTCGGGCTCAGCGAGTAGCTGACCGTCTTGAGCTGCGCGCCGGGGCCGGCGGCCTTGCGCACGGCGGCGAGCACCGCCTCGAGCTGCCGCGCGTTGGCGCTGGCGGCGTCCTGCGACAGTGGCGCCTGGCTCTGCACGCCGAGATCGATCTGCACGCGGTCGGGCTGGGCACTGACGCGCGCTTCCCCGGTGACGCGAATCGACGACAGGGTCGCGGCGGGAACGGGCGTCTGCGCCCACGCGGCCGCGCCCGCCGCGGCGCTCGCGACCAGCAGCGTCGCACACCGCAGACGCCCGACACGCGACGGGGCGGAACGCATTGGCATATTCTAACGCGCGCGCCGTGCGACAGTTCATACTTTGGCGAGCGGAGCGCGCCGCGCGGGCCTGGGACGGTATACAACAGCGTATGGAAAGGCGCGCAGAAGACCGCAGGGAGATCCACGTCGCCCCGGACCGCTTCGAGGTCACGGCGGAAGACGCGATTCTCACGACCGAGCTGCAGTCCGCCGTCGCGGTGTGCATGTACGACGCCGCCGAAGAGGCGGGTGCGCTGCTGCACCTGCGATGCATCGTCAGGGCCACGAAGCCCCTCGACGTCACCGATACGACGCTCGCGACCGAGCTGCTGCTCCTCGACCGCTGCCTCGAGGCGCTGCGCGCCGCGGCACCGGCGGCGCGACACCTGCAGGCGCGCATCGTGGCGCTCCTCGCGGAGAGCGTGCATGCGCGGCCGATGTGCGAGACCGTCATGAACATCGTGCGCCACTACCTGACCGATTCCGGCGTGCAGATGCTGCCCGAGGACGTCGCCGCGGGGCCCGTGCGCACGCTGCGCTTCCGTCCCGGCATGGGCTGGGTGCACACGCGCGCCTGAGTCGGGATGCCGGCGGACGGCGACCGATGAGGAGAGCGCGCGCGGCGCCGCTGCCCGCCGCAGTCGCGGCGGCGCTCGCGCAGATCTTCGGCGAGAGCGTCGGCCACGTGCGGGTAATCCCCTACTCGCGTTACGCGCGCCTGCACGGCCGCGCGCTCGCCACCACCCGGCGCAACCGTATCTACCTGCGCGGCGATGCCGCCGCCTTCTTCGCCGATCCCTGGCTGCTGCTGCACGAGTACTGGCACGTCATCGGGCAGTGGCAGCGCGGCACTCTCACCGTGCCGCGCTACCTTGCCGAGTGTCTGAGGCGCGGCTACTGGAACAACCGCTTCGAGGTCGAGGCGCGCGCGTTCGCCGACGCGCACACCGCGGCCCTGCGGGCGGCCCTTGCCCGCGCACGCTGACGACCTACAATACGCGACCCCATGACGCGCCCGAAGCACCTCGACTGCGACGTCCTCGTCGTCGGCGGCGGACATGCCGGCACCGAGGCGTCCCTCGCCGCGGCGCGCACGGGCGCGCGCACGCTGCTCCTCACCCAGAGCGTCGAGACGCTCGGGGCTATGAGCTGCAACCCGGCGATCGGCGGGATCGGCAAGGGGCATCTGGTGCGCGAGATCGACGCCCTGGGGGGCGCCATGGCGCGCGCCGCCGACCGCGCCGGCATCCAGTTCCGGACCCTCAATGCGAGCAAGGGACCGGCGGTGCGCGCCACGCGCGCGCAGGCCGACCGGCAGCTCTACCGGGCGGCGATCCGCGCGCTGCTCGAGACGGAGCCGCGGCTCGCGCTCTTCCAGCAGGAGGCGGCCGACCTCGTGGTCGAGGGCGGCCGGGTGTGCGGCGTGGTCACCCTCACCGGCATCGAAATCCGCGCGCGCGCGGTGGTGCTCACGGTCGGCACGTTCCTCGGTGGCCGCATTCACGTCGGCCTCGACAACTACCAGGGAGGGCGCGCCGGCGACCCCGCCTCGTTGCGGCTCGCCTCGAGGCTGCGCGACCTTGGCCTTCGGGTCGGACGGTTGAAGACCGGCACGCCGCCGCGGATCGACGGGCGCAGCCTCGACTGGTCGGTCATGACCCGCCAGCCCGGCGATGTGCCGACGCCCGTTTTTTCGTTTCTCGGGCGCGTCGAAGACCATCCAAGGCAGATTGATTGCTTTATTACGCAGACAAATGAGCGAACGCACGAGATCATCCGGGCCGCGACGGATCGTTCGCCGATGTTCACCGGGGTCATCGAGGGCGTAGGTCCCCGCTATTGCCCGTCGGTCGAGGACAAGGTGGTGCGCTTCGCGGACAAGCCCTCACATCAGATCTTCGTCGAGCCCGAGGGCCTCAATACCCATGAGATCTATCCCAACGGGATCTCGACCAGCCTGCCGTTCGACGTGCAGGTCGAGTTCGTGCGTACGATCCGCGGCTTCGGCAACGCCCACCTGACGCGCCCCGGCTACGCGATCGAGTACGACTACTTCGATCCGCGGGACCTGCAGGGCTCGCTCGAGACCAAGGCGCTCGCGGGCCTGTACTTCGCGGGCCAGATCAACGGCACGACCGGGTACGAGGAGGCCGCCGCCCAGGGTCTCATCGCCGGCATCAATGCCGCGCGCGCCGTTGCCGGCCGGGAGCCCTGGGTACCGAAGCGCAGCGACGCCTATCTCGGCGTGCTGGTCGACGACCTGGTGACGCGCGGCACGCGCGAGCCCTACCGCATGTTCACGAGCCGCGCCGAGCATCGGCTGCTGCTGCGCGAGGACAACGCCGACGCGCGCCTCACGCCCATCGGGCGCGACCTCGGGCTCATCGACGCCGAGCGCTGGCGGCTCTTCGAGATCAAGCAGTACCTCACCGAGCTCGAGATCGAGCGGCTGACGGAGCTGCGCGTGAAGCCCGGCCGGCTGCCCGCGGACTGGGCTGAGCGCGTGCTCGGCGCGCCACTCGCGCAGGACGCCTGCGCCTTCGAGCTGCTCAAGCGCCCCGGCGTGAGCTACCAGGCGCTGCTCGAGGTGACGGGCCCGCCCGAGTGGCTCACTGAGACCGATGACGATGAGCCGGTACTGCCGATCGATGCCCGCCTCGCGGACCAGATCCGCACCCAGGTCGAGGTGCGGGCCCGCTACGCCGGCTATCTCGAGCGGCAGCAGGAGGAGATCGAGCGCGCGCGGCGCAACGAGGAGACCCGGCTGCCTGCCGATCTCGACTACCGCACGCTCGCCGGGCTCTCCCACGAAGTGCGCCAGCGCCTCGCCGAGGCACGGCCCGCGACGCTCGGCCAGGCGGGCCGCATTCCGGGCGTGACCGCCGCGGCGGTGTCGATCCTGCTCGTGCACCTGAAGAAGCGCGACCGCGCCGGCACCCCCCGGGTCGCATGAGCGCCTTCACACAGGCTCTCGCGCGCGCCTGGGAGCAGAACGACTCGCTCCTGTGCGTGGGGCTCGACCCCGAGATCGAGCGCTTTCCGCCGCACATCGCCGCCGCGCCCTCGCCGATCTTCCAGTTCAACAAGGCGATCATCGACGCGACGCACGACCTGGTGTGCGCCTACAAGCCGCAGTTCGCGCACTACGCCGCCTACGAGGCCGAGGACCAGCTCGAGCGCACCATCGAGTACGTGCACCGGAGCTATCCGGGGATTCCGGTGATCCTCGACGGCAAGCGCGGCGACGTCGGCAACACCGCCGAGCGCTACGCCATCGAGGCCTTCGAGCGCTACGGCGCGGACGCAGTGACCGTCAATCCCTATCTCGGGGGCGACTCGCTCGAGCCGTTCCTCAAGCGCGCCGACAAAGGAGTGGTGATCCTCTGCCGCACCTCCAATCCCGGCGCGCGGGATCTGCAGGACCTCGAGGTCGGCACGCGCCGGCTCTATCACGTGGTCGCCGAGCTCGCCGCCACCCGCTGGAACGGCCACGGCAACTGCGCGCTGGTGGTGGGCGCCACCTGTCCGCGCGAGCTCGCCGAGGTACGCCGCATCGTGGGCGCCATGCCGCTGCTCCTCCCGGGCGCCGGCGCGCAGGGGGCTGACGTGGCGCAGGCGGTCGCGAACGGCCAGACCGCGGACGGCACCGGTCTCATGGTGAGCTCTTCGCGCGGCATCCTCTACGGCTCGGCGCGCACCCAGGATGCGGACTTCGCCGCCGCCGCGCGTTCTGCGGCCGAGGCGCTGCGCGCACAGATCAACGTGAGCCGCGCCGGGCGCCGCGCCCCATGAACCGCCACGCCGTCTTGTGGCTCGCCACGGCCGCATCCGGCGCTGCGCTCCTCGCGCTTGGGTCCTGCACGCCGGGCGGCAGCGGGGCGGCGGGGGCCGGCGCGGAAGCCGCGCCCGCGGGCCCCGTGCTGGTGCGCGGCGCAGGCCCGGAGCCCGACTCGCTCGACCCGCAGAAGGTCCGCGGCTTCGAGGCCCAGGGCATCGTGCGCGACCTGTGCGAGGGGCTTACGACGCTCGATAAAAGCGCGGCGGTCGCGCCCGGCGTCGCGAGCCGCTGGAGCGTGAGCGCCGACGGCAAGGTCTATACGTTCACGCTCAGGCCCGAGGCGCGCTGGTCGAACGGGGACCGGGTGGTTGCGGCGGACTTCGTGGCCAGCTTACGCCGGCTGGTCGATCCGGCCACCGCCTCGGGCTACGCGCAGTACGCGGACGTCGTCGCCAACACCGACGACATCGTCGCGGGCAGGAAGCCCCCCGAGACCCTGGGTATAGCCGCGCCCGACGACTCGACCGTGGTGGTGACGCTCAGGGCTCCGGCGCCGTACCTGCCCGCGCTCCTCTCGCATCCGAGCACCTGCCCGGTGCATCGTCCGACGCTCGCGAGCCACCCGGACGGCTTCGCGCGCCCCGGGGTCATGGTCTCCGACGGCGCCTTCGTGCTCAAGGAATGGGTGCCGGGCTCGTACGTGCTCGCGACGCGCAATCGCCATTACTGGAACGACGCCGCGACGCGCCTCGCGGCGGTGAAGTACCTGATCATCTCCGACGAGAACGCGGAGCTCGCCCGCTACCGCAGCGGCGAGCTGCACGTCACGGCCGTGGTGCCGCGCGGACAGTTCGACTGGATCCGGGAGTATCTCGCCGGCGAGCTGCACATCTGCCCGCAGCTCACCACCTATTACTACGGCTTCAACCTGCGGCGCGCGCCCTTCAGGGACCAGCCGAAGCTGCGCCGCGCGCTCTCGCTCGTCATCGACCGCGAGAAGCTCGCCACGCTCGTCCTGCGGGTCGGAGAGCTGCCCGCCTACGGGTGGGTGCCGCCGGGAGTCGACAACTACACGCCGCAGTCCTTCGACTACCGCGGCGAGGCGCTGGCGGCGCGCAGCGCCGAGGCGCAGCGGCTGTACCGCGAAGCGGGCTATTCGCGCGCCAGGCCGCTCACGTTCGAGCTCGCCTACAACGCGGGCGAGGTACACACCAAGCTCGCCCTCGCCGTCGCCTCGATGTGGAAGGAAGCGCTCGGCGCCGAGGTGCGCCTCATCCAGGTCGAGTTCAAGACGCTGCTGCAGGACATCGACCGCGGCGACGTCGAGCTGTTCCGCTCGAGCTGGGCGGGCGACTACAACGACGCCTATACCTTCGCGCAGTACCTGAAGAGCGACTTCGCCCTCAACCTGCCGCGTTACAAGAGCGCCGCGTACGACGCGCTCGTGACGCGCGCGGCCGCCGAGGCCGACCAGGGCAGGCGCCGCGCGCTGCTCGAGGAAGCCGAGCGCACGATGCTGGCAGACCACCCGCTGCTGCCGCTCTATTTCTACGTCAACAAGCACCTCGTGAAACCGCAGGTTCTGGGGTGGTACGACAACGTCATGAACGTCACTTACAGCAAGGACCTGGGGCTCAAACCATGAACTGGCATCTGTTCGCGGGATTTCTCGCCATCACGATCGTGCTGCTGCTCGCTCCGGGCCCGATCGTGACGCTCGTGATCTCGACCGCCGCGACGCGCGGCATGCGCGCGGGCCTGTTCACGGTCGCGGGCACTTCGACCGGCAACGCGCTCCTCATCGCCGCGATCGCGCTCGGGCTCGGGTGGGTACTCGCGCACGCGGTGTATCTCTTCGAGGCGCTGCGCTGGATGGGCGCGGCCTACCTCGTGTGGCTCGGGGTGCAGGCCTGGCGCCACGCCGGAGCGCCCGCCCCGCCCGTGTCCGGCAACCACGTGCACTTTCGGCGGGGCGTGCTGGTGGCGGTCTCGAACCCCAAGACGATCGCCTTCTTCACGGCGTTCCTGCCGCAGTTCCTCGATCCCGCGCTCCCGGCCGCGCGTCAGCTCACCGTGATGTGCGCGGTCACGGTGCTGCTCGCGGCGGTGAGCGACTCGTGCTGGGCCATCGCCTCGGGCCTCGGGCGCGCCTGGTTCATGGCAGCGCCGCGCGCCAGGCTGCTCGGGCGCGCCTCGGGAGTCACGCTCATCGGCGGGGGCATCTGGCTGTCGCTCGCGCGGCGGCCTGGTTGACTCATTGGAGGTGCGTATGAAAGCCCCGGCACTCCTCAGCACGGCGCTCCTGGCTCTCGGCGGCGCAGCGTCCGCTCTGGCGGCTCAGCCACCCATCATCGATCGCAACCAGTTCTTCGGCGAGGTCACGATCGACAGCGCGCAGATCTCTCCGGACGGCCAGTACATCTCGTTCCTCAAGCCCTATCGAGGCACGCGTAACCTCTGGGTGAAGAAGGCCGCCGCCCCCTTCAGCACGGCCCGTCCGGTGAGCGCCGAGGCAACGCGCCCGATTCGCGTTTATTTCTGGAGCCGCGATTCGAAATATCTGCTCTACGCGCAGGATGCGGCGGGCGATGAGAACTTCAACGTCTACGCCATCGATCCGACGCTGCCGGCCGATCGCGAAACCGGCGTCCCGCCGACCCGTGCGCTCACCAATCTCAAGGGCGTACAGACGCAGCTCTACGCGGCACCGAAAACCAAGCCCGACATGCTCTACATCGGGCTGAACGACCGCGATGCGCACTGGCACGACCTCTATGAGCTGCACATCTCGAGCGGCGAGAAGAAGCTGCTGCGCAGCAACACCGAGCAGATCGCGAGCTGGCACTTCGACAACGACGGCAACCTGCGCCTCGCCGAGCGCACCAACGCCGTGGGCGACACCGAGGTGCTGCGCGTCGATGCGGCAGGCTTCAAGCAGATCTACAGCTGCACCGTGCTCGAATCCTGCAGTGTCGGAGGCTTCGACGCCGGGAACGACGCCGCCTACCTGGTCACGAACAAGGGGGCGCCCGACCTCGCCGAGCTCGAGTCGCTCGGCCTCGCGACGGGCTCCACCACCAAGGTCGAGAGCGATCCCGAAAACCGCGTCGACCTGAGCGGCGTCAGGCTCTCGGAGGTCGATTACCGCATCCTCTTTACGCTCTACGAGGACAGCCGTCCGCGCCGCTGCTTCCATGACCCCGCATTCGGGCGCGACTACGCCTGGCTGGCGGCACGGCTGCCGGGCAAGGAGATCAGCTTCGGGTCGCACTCGCAGGACGAGAGTCTGTGGATGCTGACCGCCTACAGCGATACCGACCCCGGAACGACCTACCTGTGGAACCGCAAGGCGCAGAGCCTGACGCTGCAGTATCTGGTGCGCGAGGAGCTCAAGCGCGAGTACCTCGCGCCACGCCAGCCGTTCGAGTTCAGATCCTCCGACGGAACGGCGATCACGGGCTACCTGACGCTCCCCAAGGGCCTGGCGGCGAAGGATCTGCCGCTCATTGTCTGGCCCCACGGCGGCCCGTGGGCGCGCGACAACTACGGCTTCGACCGCTACGCGCAGTTCCTCGCCAACCGCGGCTACGCCGTGCTGCAACCGAACTTCCGTGGCTCGACGGGCTACGGCAAGCGCTTCCTCAATGCCGGCAACGGTCAGTGGGGGCGCAAGATGCAGGACGATCTCACCTGGGGCGTGAAGGCCCTCGTCAGTGCGGGCACGGTCGATGCCAAACGCGTCGGCATCGGCGGCGGCTCGTACGGCGGCTATGCGACGCTTGCAGGCGTGGCGTTCACACCGACCGTGTACGCCGCGGCGGTGGCCTACGTCGCGCCCTCCAATCTCATCACACTCCTCGATGCCATCCCGCCGTACTGGGAGGCGGGCCGCCGGCAGCTCTACGCACGCATGGCGGACCCGACGACGCCTGAGGGGAAAGCGCTGCTGGTCGCGGAATCGCCCCTGACCCGCGCACGGGACATCGTGACCCCGCTCCTGGTCGTGCAGGGCAAGAATGACCCGCGGGTGAACGTCCGGGAGAGCGATCAGATCGTCGCCGCGGTGCGCGACAACGGCAAGCCGGTCGAATACCTCGTGGCCCCTGATGAGGGCCACGGGTTCGCCCGGCCGATCAACAACCTCGCCCTGGTGACCGCGATGGAAGGGTTTTACGCCCAATATCTGGGCGGCCGCCAACAGACCGACGTGCCACCAGATGTCGCCGAGCGCCTCGCAGCGCTCAGGATCGATCCCAGGACGGTGAGCGGGGCCGTGATGCTCAAGGGGGAGGCCGGCCGCGCCGCGGACGGCCGCAACTGAGGATGCTCGCGCGCACTAGAGCCGCCGGTGCGAGATATCGCAGCGGGCGGTGTCGTTCGACCACGTGCTCTGCATGGCGTAGACGCCGTTGCCCATGGTGACATTCGCCGAGGCGCCCTGGCCGCTCGCGATCCAGGCGCACTCATCGCCATCCTCCTCCCCTGCGGCGGTCGTCCATCCGCCGGGCGGATTCTGGTCGGTGAGAGTCTCGGCGTACTCATGGCCGCCCACGATGGAAAAGCCGTCGAGCGCTCCCGCCGCTCCGGAGTTGACGAAGCTCGTTCCACAGCTGCTGCCGAGGTCGCTGACGTAGGGCATGTTGCTGTAGGCGATGTCGCCGAACGAGGAGGGGGTGAAGTCATGCCAGGCGCAGAAGTTCTGGCCCGCATTACCGAACCCGTCGGGATGCGTGCCCGAGGGGGACACGATCAGATACTGCGCAAAGCGATTGGCGGCCGCCGAAGTGTTGGCGAAGTGCTGCGCCGCCCGCACCGCTTCCTGCGCGAGCTGCGCGGGCGTCGCGCTGGCGGGCGCCGGCGCGTCGGTGTCTAACCAGACTCCGGCGAGCGCGCCGCCGTCCGGGTAGCCGACGTGCGGGGTATTCGCCGGGGTGCAGCTGCTCGCCCCCTGGGGCACGGTCGGGCCATCGCAGTACTGCGTCATGGTGCCCGACCATTGCTCACCGCCGGTGCCTAGCCCCGCGAACAGGCGCTGCAGGTAGGCGGCAGCGCCCCCCGGATCGCCGCCGCTCGTCCACTGGCTGCCGTAGAACACCAGGTACACGCGCGGCCCGCCACTCGTGACGCCGATGCCGTCGACGCCGCCGCCGAACACGAGCGTCGCGGCGCTGACCGGCGCCTGCGCCTCGCGCCGTGACGCCTTCCAGGCGAGGATCTGTCGCTGCGCCTCGCGCGTCGGCACCGCGCCATGACGATAGGCGTGGCCGTACCACGGCGCGTAGGGGCATACGACACCCGCGGGCGCGGACGGCGGCACGGTGCTGCACGCTGCGAGCCAGCCGGCGAGCGCCCCTGCGGCTCCTCGCATCCCGATCGACCTCGAGCTCCCTGAAGTCCTCATGGCGGTCCCTCCTGGTCTGCAGCGCGCAGGCGCGATTACTTCCCGATACAGAATCCCGCAAAGATGCGTCCGAGCAGATCGTCGCTGGTGAACTCGCCGGTAATCTCGCTGAGCGCTACCTGCGCGGCGCGCAGCTCCTCGGCCACGAGCTCCCCGGCGCGCCGCTCGGTGAGCTGCCGCGCCGCCTCCTCGGTGTACTTGCGGGCGCGGGCGAGCGACTCGAGGTGCCGCCGCCGCGCGCTGATCGCCCCACCCTCGACGGTCTGAAAACCCATGCAGCCCGTGAGGTGCGCCCGCAGCTCC
>DASXKA010000068.1:0-18261 GCA_036497085.1 Steroidobacteraceae bacterium
GCCCTTGTACAGGGCGTTCATGATCTTGCCACCGGTCACGCGCACAAAAAACGTGCCGATGATGGACGCGAGAATGGACGCCGCGCCCAGGGCCAGCGGATACACCGGACCGTTGGCACCCGCGTCGCGCAGGGTCAGCCCACCCAGCAGCATGGTGGCGACAATGGTGACGGCATAGGTCTCAAACAGGTCGGCGGCCATGCCGGCACAGTCACCCACGTTGTCGCCGACGTTATCGGCGATGACGGCAGGGTTGCGCGGGTCGTCCTCGGGAATGCCGGCTTCGACCTTGCCGACCAGGTCGGCGCCGACGTCGGCGCCCTTGGTGAAGATGCCGCCGCCCAGGCGCGCGAATATCGAGATCAGGGAGCCGCCGAAGGCGAGCCCCACCAGGGCGTGCAGCGCGCCCTCGGCGCCCACCGAGCTGAGCTTGCGCAGCACGGTGTAGTAGCCGGCGACTCCGAGCAGCGCCAGCCCCACGACCAGCATGCCGGTGATGGCGCCACCGCGGAAGGCGACGCTGAGCGCGGCATTCAGTCCGCTGGTGGCGGCCTGCGCGGTGCGTACGTTGGCGCGCACGGAGATGTTCATGCCGATGTAGCCGGTGAGCCCCGAGAGCACGGCGCCCACCGCGAAGCCGCCGGCGGTCGCCCAGCCGAGCGGCGAGAAGCCCATCACGAGGAACAGCACCAGGCCGACGATGAGGATGGTGGTGTACTGGCGGTTGAGGTACGCCTGGGCGCCGGACTGGATGGCCGCGGCGATCTCCTGCATGCGCGCGTTGCCCGCCGGCAGGCGCAGAATCGCCGCCATGGAGAACACGCCATAGAGTACGGCGAGCACGCCGGCGCCGATCGCAATCCACAGCCACATGCTGAGATCCATCGAGAGACCTCCCCCAAAAAAGGCCGCGAACTATAGCACGGCGAACCGTGGCTACCGCCCTGGCCACGCCTGCGCCGCAGCGCAGCAAGCTAGACTTTGAACTCGTCCTTGAGCTTGCGCTTCACCGCCACGCCGCGGATGCGCACGTAGTCGGGCAGGCCGTTGCGGTAGGGAGGATAGGCCTCGCCCGCCACCAGCGGCTCGAGGTAGCGGCGGCAGGCCTCGCTGATGCCGAAGCCGTCCGCGCGCAGGTACTCCGGCGGCAGCTTCTTCTCCTTGTTGGCGACCTCCGCGAGTGGCACGTGTCCGATGACCCAGCGGTAGGGCCTGGAAGACTTGCGCACGATGGTCGG
Organism: Steroidobacteraceae bacterium; assembly: GCA_036497085.1. GTDB lineage: Bacteria > Pseudomonadota > Gammaproteobacteria > Steroidobacterales > Steroidobacteraceae > 13-2-20CM-66-19. Next base: position 1,239 of record DASXKA010000068.1, read on the forward strand.
CATCACGGCGTTCACGCCCTTCACGGCCAGCTCGACCGCCGCCTTGCCAACCGCGTAGGCCTGCTCCACGTCGACGCGCGAGGCGATGTGGCGCGCCGAGCGCTGCAGGTAGTCGGCGACCGCCCAGTGATACTTGTAGCCGTGCGCCTCGCGCACCATGTTGGCGACCACCGGACCCACGCCGCCGAGCTGCGTGTGGCCGAAGGCGTCGCGGGTGCCGGCGTCGGCCAGGAACTTGCCGTCCTGGTAGGCCGCACCCTCGGACACGACGATCACGCAGTAACCGAAGTCGGTCACGCACTGCTTGACGCGGTCGAGGAAGCGCCGCCCGTCGAACGGCACCTCCGGGAAGAGTATGACGTGCGGTGGCTCATCGAGGCCTCGCCCGGCGAGCCCGCCGGCCGCGGCGATCCAGCCGGCGTGCCGGCCCATGACTTCGAATACGAACACCTTGGTCGAGGTGCGCGCCATGGAGGCCACATCGAGCGCCGCCTCGCGCGTCGAGACCGCGACGTACTTGGCGACCGACCCGAAGCCGGGGCAGCAGTCGGTATGCGGCAGATCGTTGTCGACCGTCTTCGGCACGCCGACGCAGGTGATGGGAAAGCCGAGCGCGGCCCCGAGCTGCGACACCTTGAGGGCGGTGTCCATCGAGTCGTTGCCGCCGTTGTAGAAGAAGTAGCGGATGTCGTGCGCCCGGAACACGTCGATGAGGCGCTGATACTCGGCGCGGTTCTGCTCAATGCTCTTGAGCTTGAAGCGTGCCGAGCCGAAGGCGCCCGCCGGCGTATGCCTGAGCGCGCGGATGGTGGCCGCGCTCTCGCGCGACACGTCGATCAGATCCTCGGTGAGCGCGCCGACGATGCCGTCGCGTCCGGCGTACAGCTTGCCGATGTGCTTCGAGCGCATGGCCGTCTCGATGACGCCGGCTGCCGAGGCGTTGATGACGGCGGACACCCCGCCGGACTGTGCATAGAAGGCGTTGCTGCGGACGGTCTTTTTCATGGCGTCGAAGAATAGCGCACCACGGCGGACGCGGGGCCGGGCGTTTGACCTGGCGTCGCCCGCTCGGTAACGTGGCGCGGTCTGTGCTGCAAGAGCCGCGGACTCGGACCGAAATAAGAATATGCGCATCGTCCTGTTGGGGGCCCCGGGGTCGGGCAAGGGCACGCAGGCACAACGCCTCGCGGAGCGGAACGGCGTTCCGCAGATATCGACCGGCGACCTGCTGCGCGCTGCCGTGGCACGCGGCACCGAGCTCGGACTCAAGGCCAAGGCGGCGATGGACGGCGGGCGGCTGGTAGACGACTCCCTGGTGCTCGGCATGATTCGCGAGCGCCTCGCCGAGCCCGACACGCGCGCCGGATTCATCCTCGATGGCTTCCCGCGCAACCTGGTGCAGGCGGCGGCGCTCGATGGCCTGCTGGCAGAGCTCAAGCAGCCGCTCGACGCGGTGGTGCAGTTCGAGGTCGACGCGGCCGAGCTGGTACGGCGCATTTCCGGCCGGCGCACCTGCGCCGACTGCGGGCGCGTCTTCAACGTGCTCACCTCACCGCCGCCGACGGGCGCCGCGGCGCTGTGCCCGAAGACGGGCGCGCCGCATCGCCTCATGCAGCGCCCCGACGACAACGAGGCAACGGTGGCCGAGCGGCTGCGGGTGTATGCGCAGAAGACCCAGCCGCTGATCGCTTTCTACCGGTCGCGCGGCCTGCTGCGAGTCATCGACGCGCAGGGCGAGCTCGATGCAGTGACGCGACGCCTGACGCAGGCGCTCGCCGCGCCGTCCGCCGTGCGGGTCGGCAAGCGCGCGGCGCCGCGCAAGGCCGGGTCACGCGCGGCCAAGAGCCGTCCGCGCCGCGCACGCGCCGCCAAGCGCCGTGTGAAGGCGCCGCGCAAGAAACCCCCGGGGCGCGCCGCGCCTAAGGGCCGCCGCCGCCTCGCGCCGGCGAAACGCCGCGTCGCGCGCCGCCGCTAGAGCGCGGCCAGCAGCCGCTCGCCGAGCACGCCGCGACGCCAGCCGCGCAGCACCGCGCCGTCGCGCCGGCCGTCCGCCAGCTGCTCGAGCTCACGGCGTGTCGCGAGCACCTCCGGGACGAGAGCGAGCTCGGCGGCGACCGCCTGGCTGATTCCGCCGAGCTTCCTGACGAGCGCGTTGCGCTGCGGATCGGACTGCGGCCGGTCAGGTGGGGGCGGCGCGGGGTCGGGAATGGCAGCGGCCGCCACGCACGCGAGCAGCTCCCCGCCGCTGTGCTTCACCACCCCGGGCGGTAATTCGGGGATCGCGGCGAGCTGCGCGGCGGTACGCGGCACGCGCAGTACGATGTCGCGCAGCGCGCCGTCCTCGAGAATCCAGCCGCGCGGCCGGTCGTGGGCGAGTGCGCGCCGCTCGCGCCAGGCGGCGAGGCCGCGCGCCAGGCGCTCACGACCGGGATCGAGCCCGCGCAGTCCGCGCAAGCGCTCCCAGGCCGCCTCCGGCTCGATGATGAAGTCGCGCGCCTGCGCGAGGCCGGCCAGCTCCTCTTCCAGCCAGGGGAGGCGGCCGAGGCGCGCGAGCGCGCGTTCGAGCTCCGCGGCGATCGGCAGCAGATAGCGCACGTCGTCGAGCGCGTATTCGAGCTGCGCCGGCGACAGCGGTCGCCGCGTCCAGTCGGTGCGCGTGTGCGACTTCGCGAGCTCGCGCTTGAGCAGCCGGCGCGCGAGCTCGGCGTAGCCGACCTGGGCGGGGAAGCCGGCGAGCGCGGCGGCGATCTGCGTGTCGAATACGGGCCGCGTCAGGCCCGCGAGCGGATACAACACCTCGAGGTCCTGACGCGAAGCGTGCATGACCTTGACCGTGCCCGGCGCGGCGAGCAGCGCCGCGAGTGGCGCGAGTGCGTTGAGTGCGAGCGGATCGACGCAGGCCGCCTCATCGGACGAGGCGAGCTGCACCAGGCACAGGCGCGCGTGGTAAGTGCGCTCGCGCAGGAACTCGGTGTCGAGCCCGATGCGCTCCTCCGCGCCGAGGCGCGCGCAAATCTCGGCCAGAGCGGGGGCTGTCGTGACGGGCGTCTGAAAACTCAATGGCGATGATCTGTACAATCGACCCGTTCCAATTATGCGCAGGCTTCACCGGTACCGAAAGACATGACGGAGGTGATTCGTCTCTTCCTGCAGATCGCGCTGCTGCGCCGTGGGCCGCAGGACCTGCCGGTGTCGCGGCTGCTGCTGATTCTTACGGTGGCCGGCTACGTGGCGGTCAACGCGCTGGTGCTCGGCCTGCTGCCGCCGAGCACGGGGTGGCCGGCGCAGCTGGGCATCGACGTGCTGTTCACGCTCGCCTGGTATGCGGCGCTGCTGCAGCTCACCAGCCGCAGCGAGCGCTTCCTGCAGACCGCGACCGCGGTATTCGGCTTCCAGTCGGTGCTCTCGCCGCTGCTGATCGTGTCCGAATGGCTGATGCGGCGCTTCGGGCAGGACACCACCTGGCAGCTGCCGATAGCGGTGGGCGGGCTGGCGCTCGTGATCTGGCTGATCGCGGCCAACGGCCACGTGGTGAAGGCGGCGCTCGACTGGTCGAGCGCCACGAGCGTGACGCTCGTGATCCTGCAGATCGTCGCCGGTCAGCTGCTGCTGTTCGCGCTGTTTCCCCCGAGCGGCTGACGGAGCCCCGAGTGCACGTCCATATACTCGGCATCGGCGGTACCTTCATGGGCGGCGTCGCGGCCATCGCCCGCGCGGCCGGCTGGCGGGTCACGGGCTCGGATCGCGACATGTACCCGCCGATGAGCACTCAGCTCGAGTCGCTCGGCATCGAGGTGACCGCGGGATTCGGCGCCGAGCAACTCGACCTCGGGCCCGACGTAGTGGTGGTCGGCAACGTGATGACGCGCGGCATGCCGGTCGTCGAGGCGCTGCTCGAGGCGGGTAAGCCGTACCTCTCGGGTCCGGAGTGGCTCGCGCGCGAGGTGCTGAAGGACCGGTGGGTGCTGGCCGTGGCGGGCACGCACGGCAAGACCACGACCGCATCGCTGCTCGCGTGGATCCTCGAGCACGCAGGCCTCGACCCCGGCTTCCTCATCGGCGGCGTGCCCGCGAATTTCACCGCCAGTGCACGCTTAGGCAGCGCGCCGTTCTTCGTCATCGAGGCGGACGAGTACGACACGGCGTTCTTCGACAAGCGCGCCAAGTTCGTGCACTACCGGCCGCGCACCGCGGTGCTCAACAACCTCGAATACGACCACGCCGACATCTATCCGGACGTCGGCGCGATCCAGCGGCAGTTTCACCACCTGGTGCGCATCGTCCCCGGCGGCGGGCGCATCGTGTGGAATGCGGCCGATGCACGCCTCAAGGAGACCCTCGCGATGGGCTCGTGGACGCCGCTCGAGGGCTTCGCGCGCGCGGAGCACCGCGACGCCCTGTGGAGTGCGCGTGTGCTGTCCGGGGCCGAGGATTTCTCCCGCTTCGAGGTGCTCGAGGCGGGGCGCAAGCAGGGCACCGTGGAGTGGCAGCTGATCGGCGCGCACAACGTCGAAAATGCGCTCGCGGCGATTGCCGCCGCGCGCCACGCGGGTGTGCCGGTGGCGCGTGCCATCGAGGCGTTGGCGGGCTTTCGCGGCATCGCGCGCCGCATGCAGCTGTGCGGCGAGGTGCGCGGCGTGCGCGTGTACGACGACTTCGCGCATCATCCCACCGCCATCGCCACCACGGTCGACGGCCTGCGCCGCCGGGTGGGGAAGGCGGCGCGCATCGTCGCGGTGCTCGAGCCGCGCTCGCACACCATGCGCATGGGAGTGCACCGCGAGACGCTCGCCCCGTCGCTCGCGGGCGCCGACGAGGTGTGGCTGTACACCCCCGCGGATCTCGGCTGGGATGCGGCCGCGGTGCTCGGCGCCTTCGGCGCGCGCGGCCACTCGGCGGGGGACGTCGCGGCGCTGGCGCGCGAGCTCGCACGCACTCTGCGCGCGGGTGATCACGTGCTCGTCATGAGCAACGGCGGCTTCGGCGGCCTGCACGACCAGCTGCTCAAGGAACTGGGCCGACCAGCCTCATAAGCGCCTCGAGCACCTCCTCCATCCGGTTACGCACCCGCGGCCGATCGCCGAGCGACTCGCCGTCGTCGGCGTGTCGGTCACGCTCGAGCGCCGCGAGCGCGGCGCTCTCGATGGCGCGCGCACTCAACTCTGCGCGCGCCGCGAGCCCGGCCCGCACGCAGCAGTCGATGCGGTGCGACTGATCGTGCGCGATCGGAACGGCGACACACGGCAGGCCGCAGGCGAGCACCTGCAGCAGCGTGTCGCCCCCGTTGCAGACCACCAGGCGCGCGGTGCGGATCAGTTCGACGAGCTCTGCCGGCGGCAGCCGCGGCGCCACCCTGAGGAATGCCGCAGGCTGTCCGGCGTCGCGGTCGCCGTCGGCGTCGGCTCCCACCAGCAGCGTCGGCACGCCGCGCCGGGCGATGGTGCGCGCGGCGGCGGCGACGATCGCGGGCGCATCCTCCGCCCCCGGGTGGGCACTGCCGCCGCCGGGAACGATCAGTACATAGCCGCCGGCCTCGAGCGCGAAGCGTGCGAGGCACTCGGTGGAGCGCGCCAGGTCCGAAGCCGGCAGCAGCGCGTCGACGAAGCGCACCGCCGGGCGCTTCAGTGCCCGGAGCTTCAGGCGCTCGAGGGGATTGAGGGCGCCGGCGATGAAGCGCGGATACGCGATCCAGTGCTCGTCGATCAGGCGCATCCATCGCAGGCGGAACGCCTTGCGCCGCTGGCGGCGCCGCGAGCTCACATACACGATGCGCGCGCTCACCGCGTGCGCCGCGCGCAGCTGCGCCGTCCGCCCGGCATTGTCGAACACCACGACGCGGGGCTTGAGCTCGCGGATCAGGGCGCGCACCTCGCGCGGGTGAAAGGTCGCGGAGGAGGGCAGCAGTGTGGTGGGGAAGGGCGTAGCGGCGGCGTAGGGCGCCGCGTGGCTCAGCGCGAAATGCACCTCCAGAGCCGGCATGCGGCGCACCAGGGCCGTGGCGATCATGAGGCAGCGCGCGTACTCTCCCATACCCCGGGGTCCGGATACCGGAATGAACAACAACCGGGCGCTCGGGGTCGACACAGCTGGGAATGGTAGACGATGGCACCGCTCCTGTTCTTCGATCCGCTGTGCCCGCGCCCCTATAGCGACGAGAGTCTGCATGAAGGGGGCCTGGCCGGTACCGAGGCCAGCACGGTGCGCATCGCGGAGGCGCTCGATGCCTGGGTGGCGCAACACAACCGCACCGAGGTGCGGGGGCGTTACCGGCCGCCGAGCGCCGTCGCGCACGTGCGCCACGTGGTGGTGCTGCGCGACCCGCGGGCGCTCAAGGACGCCGCGCGGCTCTTTCCTGGCGCACGTCTCACGCTCTGGGTACACGATCGCATCGAGCCCGGCTCGTCGCGCGCGCGCTGGTTCGAGCGCGCCGCGCCGGAGCTGAGCCGTCTAGCGCCCGACATCGTGTGCGTGTCGGATTATCAACGCGAGCGGGTCGTTGCCACACTCGCGGGGCTGCCCGGCTGCGAGCACCTGGCGGTGCGGCGCATCTACAACCCCGTCGACGACGCCATCGTGCCCGACGGCACGACCGTCGACCCGGGGAAGCTCGTGTTCTTCTCCTCTCCCAACAAGGGACTGCGGTTCGCGCTCGATGCGTTCGGCGCGCTCAGGCGGCGCATGCCGGACCTGCGCCTGTGCGTCGGCAACCCGGGCTATAAGAGCTTCACGGCGGCGGCCAACCCGGGGGTCGAATGGCTGGGATCGCTGCCGCACGCGCACGTGCTGGCCGAGGCGCGCGCGGCGCTCTGCACCTTCAGTCCCAACTTCGTGATTCCGGAGACTTTTGGCCTGGTGTTCGCCGAGTCGCGTGCGGTCGGCACGCCGGTGCTGACCTACGACTGCGGAGCCGCGCGCGAGGTGCTCGGCGATCCGGAGCAGCTGCTGACCGTCACCTGGGCGCCGCGCGCCTACGAGGCACCGCTCCATCGCCTCGAGCCGCGCTGGCGCGCGCTACCGGCGCGGCTGGCCGACCGCCTCGGGCTCTTCGACGGCTTTATCGAGCGCATCAGCCGCTGGCGCGACGGCGCCCGGCCCCGGGTGGGGCCCGATCCGCGCTTCCGCCTGTCGGCCATCGCCGGCGAGTGGCGCAGCCACCTCGCGGCCTGCGGGACCTTGTGATGCGTACCTTCGCGTGGTTCCTGCTGCTGCTCGCCGCCGCGCTCGCCGTGGTCGCGCTCGGCACCTATCCGGCGTGGCTCCTGTTGCATCCGCATTTCGACTTCCCGTTCCATCGCATCGGCGAGCGCATCGGGATGTTGGCGCTCGCCGCCGGTTTCCTCCTGGTGGCGGGCCGCCTCAAGCTCGCCGACCGCGCGAGTCTCGGCTACGGCCTGCCGCGGCCGCGGTTCGCGCGCGAGATGCTCGTCGGCCTCGCCCTGGGTGTCGCGACCATGGTGGTCGTCGTGGCGGCGATGAGCGCGCTCGGCCTGCTCGAATGGGCGCACGCGGCGGGCATGGGGGTGGGCGAGCTGGCACAAGTCCTCGTCACGCGCCTCGTGAGCGGGCTCACCGTCGCGTTCATCGAGGAGACCTTCGTGCGCGGCGCGATGTACACGGCCATCGAGCGCGAATCGGGCCCGCGTGTCGCCGTGCTGCTGACCGCACTCCTTTACGCCGCGACCCACTTCTTCGGCAAGGTGCGCATCGCCCCTGACGACGTCACGCCCTGGAGCGGCCTCGCGCTCCTCGGCCAGTCACTCGCGGCCTTCGCGCACTTCGGCGGCATCGTCGATGCGTTCCTCGCGCTCACGGCGGTCGGAGTGCTGCTCGCGCTCGTGCGCCAGGCGACCGGCAACATCGCGGGGTGCCTCGGGCTCCACGCCGGCTGGGTGTGGGTGATGCTGGTGGTGCACGAGCTCGCCGCACCGCGGCGCGAGGCGACGCTCGGCTTTCTTCTCAGCCGCTTCGACGGCTTCGTCGGCTGGCTGGTGCTCGGCTGGACGCTCGTTCTGGCCGTGCCGCTGTGGCGGTTCTACGCGGCGCGGGCGGCGCTCCGCCCGGGTTAGTCGAGCTGTCGGGGCGCGAAGCCGTCCTTGCGCAGCGCCTCGAGCAGGCCGCCCCTGCCGACCAGGTGCAGGGCCCCGACCACGACGAGATCGTTCTCATCCCCGCGCAGCAGCCGCTCGATCTGCGGCAGCCAGTGCCGGTTGCGATCGATCACGAGGGCGTCATAGAGGGCGGGGAAGGAGCGGTACTCGGTCGCGAGCAGCGCGGCGAGCTGCGCGGCGTCACCGCGCCGCCAGGCCGCGAGCACCGTGCGCGTCTCGCTGCCGGTATCGTTGAGATCGTCGAGCACCATGTCGAGAAAGCGCAGCTGCGCCTGCGGCGTCAGCGCTTCGAAGACGCTCATCTCGTCCGCGAGGCTCTCGAGTCCGGCGGTGCTCTTGTGGTCGGCGAGCGCCTGCCGCAGCAGCTGCTGCTCGACTCCCTGCTGCGGGTCGAAGCCGAGCCGCGCGTACTCGAGCTCGGTGAGCTGCAAGCCGACCATCCACGGCGCCTCGTGATCCACCGTCGCCGCCGGCAGGCCGAGCGCCTCGGCCGCGGTGCTCGTACGCGCGTAGCGGGTCGCACCGGCCACCTCGCGCAGGCTCGCGCCCTGCGCCAGACCGCCGTGCTGCAGCAGCGCACCGAGCGCTTCGCTCGGATCGAGCTTGCCGAGGTCGATCTCCATTACGAGGCGCGCAGAGTCAGCGTAGGCGCGAGCGAAGCCCGGCGGCAGCGCGGCCTCGACTTCGGGCAGCAGGTGAATCGAGCCGGCGAGATAGACGGTGTTATGGGCGCCGCGGATAGCCCACACGGGGCTCGCGGCTTCGGCGCTCAGGCAGCCGAGCAAGCCGAGCGCGAGGAGCCATCGGCACGCCGATCCAGCCACACGACCTCCGTCAGCAGCGAGCCGTCGGGCCGCAGCTCGAGCGTACGATACGCCGGCGGCCGCACATCGACCGCGAAATCGTCGGAGTTGGGAAGGAATTGCGCGCAGGTGGAGGGCGTGGCCAGGAGGCGTACCCCTTTGCGCAGGCCGTCGTGGGTCTGATGCACGTGACCCCACACGATGGCACGTACGTTCTGGTGCCGGTCGACGGTCGCGAAGAATTCCGCCGCGTTCTCGAGGCCAACGCGGTCGAGCCAGCGGCTCGCGATCGGCACCGGATGGTGATGCAGGCATACCATGCAATGGCGCTTGCCCGCGCCGGCGAGCGCGGCATCGAGGGCGCGCAGCGAGTCGGGGCTGAGGCGCCCGCTCGCCGAGCCCGGCAGGCAGCTGTCGAGCAGCACGATGCGCCAGCGGCCGAGATCCACGTGGCCGCCGAGCACGAAGGGCGGTTCGGCGAGCTCGCGGCGCATCGCCTCGGGCTCGTCGTGATTGCCGGGGATGCACAGCACCGGAGGCCCGAGCGCGCCGAACAGCCGGCGGAAGTGCGGATATCCCGCCGGATCGTCCTGCACGATGTCGCCGGTCACGAGCACTGCATCCGGCGGCCAGTCGTGAGCCTGAGCGCGCGCAAGCGCGGCCATGAGCGCCGGCAGAGTCGCGACGCCACGCAGCGCCTCGGCTTCGCTGCCGTACAAGTGCGGGTCGGTGAAGTGTGTGAGGCGCACCACGCTCATGATGAAATCAGCCTAGCAGAGCACGCCTCACGCGGCAGTGAACCAGGTCGCCAGCCAGGAATCGCCGTGTGTCGCTAAATCTCGACAGGTCATAACGGGCCGCACGTTCCCGTCGCGCATAATGTGAAGCACGCCCGCGGCACCGGCGCGCTCGCTGGAACTTAAGTCGAATCAGTCGGTCGCGAGGCGAGTGCGGGGCGGCGCGAGCGGCGTTTCGGTGCGGCCCGCCGCGCTCCCCGGCCGCAATTTGAGCATCAGGCGCGCCTTTGGGAGAATGCGCGCCCCTGCACGACCACCAGGCACCGCGGCCTACGAAAGCCGCTCAAGGCACCTATGACTACTCGCCGCGAACTTGCCAACGCCATCCGCGCGCTGTCCATGGACGCCGTGCAGCGTGCGAACTCCGGCCACCCGGGCATGCCGATGGGCATGGCGGATATCGCCCAGGTGCTGTGGTCGGATTTCCTGAGTTACAACCCGGGAAATCCCCGATGGGCAAACCGCGACCGGTTCGTGCTCTCGAACGGTCACGGCTCGATGCTCCTTTACTCGGTGCTGCATCTCACCGGCTATCCGCTCGCCATTGCCGACCTCGAGGCCTTCCGCCAGCTCGGCAGCAAGACACCCGGTCACCCGGAATGGGACTTGGCCGTAGGCATCGAGACCACCACCGGTCCGCTCGGGCAGGGACTCGCGAATGCGGTCGGCATGGCGTTCGCGGAGAAGCTGCTCGCGCTGCGCTTCAACCGCCCCGACCTGCCGCTCGTCGATCACCAAACTTACGCCTTCTGCGGTGATGGCTGCCTGATGGAGGGCGTCTCGCACGAGGCGTGCTCGCTTGCCGGAACGCTCGGCCTCGGCAAGCTCATCGTCTTCTATGACGACAACGGCATTTCCATCGACGGCAAGGTCGCCGGCTGGTTCACCGACGACACCCCGGGCCGTTTCATCGCCTACGGCTGGCACGTGATTCCCAACGTCGACGGGCTCGACGGCGAAGCCGTGGGCGCCGCGATCCGCGCGGCGCGCGCCGAGAGCGCGCGACCGTCGCTCATCTGCTGCCAGACCATCATCGGCTACGGCGCGCCTCACAAGCAGGGCACCAAGGAGGCGCACGGCGAGGCGCTCGGCCCCGAGGAGGTCGCCGCCGCGCGCGCCACGCTCGGCTGGCCGTACCCGCCGTTCGTGGTGCCGGACGAGATCCGCGCGGGTTGGGACCATCGCGCTCAGGGCGCGGCACTCGAGGCCGCGTGGCGCGAGCTCTTCGGGCGCTACGCGGCACGCTATCCCGATGAGGCGCGCGAGTTCGAGCGGCGCATGCGCGGCGAGCTGCCGGCGACTTTCCCCGCCACCGCCGCGCAGGCCCTCGAGACGTTCGCCGGGCAGAGCGCCGCACAGGCCACGCGCGCCTCCTCGCAGGCGGCGCTGAGCCTCCTCGCCCCTGCGCTGCCCGAGCTGTTCGGCGGCTCAGCCGATCTCACTCAGTCGAACAGCACCTTCTTCAAGGGCGCACGCACGGTGACGCCGCAGGATGAGGCGGGCGACTACCTGCATTACGGGGTGCGCGAGTTCGGCATGACCGCAGTCATGAACGGCATCGCGCTGCACGGCGGGCTCCTGCCCTACGGCGGCACGTTCCTGGTGTTCTCCGACTACGCGCGCAACGCCGTGCGCCTCGCCTGCCTGATGCAGCTGCGGGTAGTGCTGGTGTATTCGCACGACTCGATAGGCCTCGGCGAGGACGGCCCGACGCACCAGCCCGTCGAGCATCTCGCGAGTCTGCGGGCGGTTCCCCACCTGAGCCTCTGGCGGCCGTGCGATGCCGCCGAGACTACGGTGGCGTGGACGCAGGCCGTCGAGCGGCGCGGGCCCACCGCGCTGGTGCTCACGAGGCAGGGCCTGCCACAGCAGCCGCGCACTGCGGCGCAGCTTGCGGGCATCGCGCGCGGCGGCTACGTGCTCATCGACTGCCCGGGCACGCCGCAAGCGCTGGTGCTCGCCACCGGCTCCGAGGTCGGCATCGCGGCGCAGGCTGTCAACGCGCTGAATGCCGCCGGCCGGCGCGTGCGGCTGGTGTCGCTGCCGTCCACCGATACCTTCGATGCCCAGGACCAGGCGTACCGCGAGACGGTGCTGCCGCGCGCGGTCACGCGGCGGCTCGCGGTCGAGGCCGGCGCGACCCAGAGCTGGTGGCGCTATGTCGGCAGCACCGGCGCGGTGCTCGGCATCGATCGCTTCGGTGCCTCCGGCAAGGGCGCCGATGTTTTCGCTCACTTCGGCTTCACCGCCGATAATATTGCGCAACACATACGCGCACTGCTGGAGGTTTGATGGCAATCAAGGTCGGGATCAACGGTTATGGCCGCATCGGGCGCAACGTGCTGCGCGCACTGTATGAGGGCCGGCGCACCGGCGAACTCAAGATCGTGGCGCTCAACGATCTGGGGGACCCGAAGACCAACGCGCACCTGACGCGCCACGACACCGCGCACGGCAAGTTTCCCGGCGAGGTCTCGGTGGACGGCGACTACATGGTGGTGAACGGCGATCGGGTGCGGGTGCTGGCCGAGCGCGATCCGGCCAAGCTCCCCTGGGGTGAGCTCGGAGTCGAGTACGTGCTCGAGAGCACGGGGCTCTTTACCAGCAAGGCCAGGGCGGGCGCGCACCTCAAAGGGGGCGCGAAGCGGGTGGTGATCTCCGCGCCGGGCGGCGACGACGTCGACGCTACCATCGTCTACGGCGTCAATCACCAGACGCTCAAGAGCAGCTTCACGGTGATCTCCAACGCCTCCTGCACCACCAACTGCCTGGCGCCGGTTGCCAAGGTGCTGCACGGCAAGGTCGGCATCGCCGCCGGGATCATGACGACCATTCATGCCTACACCAACGATCAGGTGCTGACCGACGTCTATCACTCCGACCTGCGGCGGGCGCGCTCGGCTACCATGTCGCAGATCCCGACCAAGACCGGGGCCGCGGCGGCGGTGGGGCTCGTGCTGCCGGAGCTCAAGGGCAAGCTCGATGGCTTTGCCGTGCGCGTGCCGACCATCAACGTCTCGCTGGTCGATCTCACCTTCAGCGCCCGGCGCGCCACCTCGGTCGAGGAGGTCAACCAGGCGCTGCAGGAGGCGGCGGCCGGCCCGCTCAAGGGGATCCTGGCCTACAACACCGAGCCGCTGGTTTCCGTCGATTTCAACCACGACGCACACTCCTCGGTCTTCGACGCCACGCTCACCAAGGTGATCGAGGGGACGCTCGTCAAGGTGTGCGCCTGGTACGACAACGAGTGGGGATTCTCCAACCGCATGCTCGACACCACGCTCGCGTGGTCCAGGGCCTCATGAAGTTGCTGCGCATGACGGACGCGGACCTGCGTAACAAGCGGGTCCTCATCCGCGAGGACCTGAACGTCCCGGTGCAGGGCGGCACGGTGGTGAGCGATGCGCGCATCCGTGCGGCACTCGCCACCATCCGCTACGCGCTCGACCAGCATGCGCGGGTGTTCGTCGTGTCGCATCTGGGGCGGCCCAAGGAGGGCGCCGACGACCCGGCGCTGACGCTCGCGCCGGTGGCGGCGCGCCTCTCGGAGCTGCTCGGCAAGCCGGTGCCGCTGCGCAAGGACTGGCTGAGCGGCGTCGACTGTCCGCCCGGCACCGCAGTGCTGTGCGAGAACGTGCGCTTCCTCACGGGCGAGAAGGCCGACGACGAGCAGCTCGCGCGGCGCATGGCGGGGCTGTGCGACGTGTTCGTCATGGACGCCTTCGGCACCGCGCACCGCGCCGAGGCCAGCACCCACGGGGTCGCGCGCTTTGCGCCGGTGGCGTGCGCCGGTCCGCTGCTGGTCGGCGAGCTCGAAGCGCTCGAGCGCGCGCTCAAGCAGCCGGCGCGCCCGCTGGTCGCCGTCGTCGGCGGCTCGAAGGTCTCGACCAAGCTCATGGTGCTCGAGGCGCTCCTCGAGAGGGTCGATCAGCTCATCGTCGGCGGCGGCATCGCCAACACCTTTCTCGCCGCGACCGGGGTTGCGGTCGGCAAGTCGCTGCAGGAAGCGGAGATGCTCGACGTCGCCCGCCGGCTCATGGACCGGGCGCGCGCGCGTGGCGCGGAGATTCCGCTGCCGAGCGACGTGGTGGTCGGCAGGGAGTTCGCCGCCACGGCGCACGCCGACGTGCGTCCCGTGGCAGAGGTGCGGCCCGACGAGATGATCCTCGACATCGGCCCCGACAGCGCCGACCGTTGCAGCGCTCTCATCAAGGCGGCCGGCACCGTCATCTGGAACGGACCGGTGGGTGTGTTCGAGTTCGAGCAGTTCGGCGAGGGCACGCGCGCCGTGGCGCAGGCGATCGCCAGCAGCAAGGCCTTCTCGCTCGCCGGCGGCGGCGATACGCTCGCCGCCATAGAGAAGTACGGGGTCGAGGACGGCATCTCCTACATCTCGACCGGCGGCGGTGCCTTCCTCGAGTTCGTGGAAGGCAAGACACTGCCGGCGGTCGCGGTGCTCGAGCAGCGCGCCGCGGGCTGAGGGCTTTCGGGGAACCACCATGCTGAGACGCACCAAGATCGTAGCGACGCTCGGTCCCGCGACCGATGACCCCGGGGTGCTCACGGAGATGATCCGGGCGGGACTCGACGTGGTGCGCCTCAACGCCTCCCACGGCACGGTCGAGGACCGCAGGCGGCGCCTCGCCGCCGCGCGCCAGGCCGCCCACGCTGCCGATCGCTGCGTCGGCGTGCTGCTAGACCTCGGCGGACCGAAGATCCGCATCGAGTGCTTCCGCGAGGGGCGCGTCGAGCTCGCCGAGGGCCAGCCCTTCACGCTCGACACCGCGCTCGAGCCGACGGCCGGAACCATCGACAGGGTCGGGGTGGCCTACAAGGAGCTGCCGCGCGACGTCGCAGCGGGCGACAGGCTGCTGCTCGCCGACGGACAGATCGTGCTCGACGTCAAGAGCGTCGGCAAGACGGCGATCGAGACCTGCGTACGCGTGGGCGGAACGCTCTCGGACCGCAAGGGGCTCAACCGGCAGGGCGGCGGCATCTCGGCGCCGGCGATTTCCGACCGCGACCGCGAGGACATCCGCTTCGTGGCCGAAGAGGGCATCGATTACATGGCGGTGTCCTTCGCGCGCGACGCCGCCGACATCGACCAGGCACGCACGCTGGTGCGGGCCGCCGGCGGTGATGCCCGTATCGTCGCCAAGGTCGAGCGCCACGAGGCGGTCGACAATCTCGCCGGCATCATCGATGCCTCCGACGTGGTCATGGTGGCGCGCGGCGACCTGGGCGTCGAGATGGGCTACGCCGAGCTCACCGGACTGCAGAAGACCATCATTCACGACACCCGGCACCGCAACCGCGTGGTGATCACCGCCACGCAGATGATGGAGTCGATGATCCAGAATCCGGTGCCGACGCGTGCCGAGGTGAGCGACGTCGCGAACGCGGTCATGGACGGCACCGATGCCGTGATGCTGTCGGCCGAGAGCGCCACCGGGCGTTATCCGGTCAAGGCGGTCGAGGCCATGGCGCAGGTGATCGAGGGCGCCGAGAAGTATCAGCTCACCCACCCGCGCGGCCGGCAACCCTCGGTCGAGGGAGTGTTCAAGGGCAGCGAAGAGGCGATCGCGATGGCCGTCATGTACACCGCCAATCACATGAAGGTACGCGCGATCGTGGCGCTGACGGAGTCGGGAGCGACGCCGCTGTGGATGTCGCGCATCCGCTCGGACATTCCGGTGTACGCCTTCACGCGCCACGAGGCGACGCGCCGCCGCGTGACGCTCTTTCGGGGCGTGTACCCCGTGATCTTCGACGTGACCAGCGCCCGCTCGACCGAGGAGCTGTACCGAGCCCTCTTCACGCGCCTGCTCGAGCTGAGGCTCGTCGACCTGCACGATCTGGTGATTCTCACCAAGGGAGAGGCCTCCGGGGTGCAGGGCGGCACCAACTCCATGCAGATCCTGAAAGTGGTGCTCGACTGACGGCTCTCGACCGACGCCGCCTGCTGCGCGTACTCAGCTATGCGGGCGCGGCGGTCGCGCTGCTCGCGGGCATTATGCTCGCAGTACTCTACGGGATGCTGCGGGCGTCGCTGCCGAGGCTCGACGGCGAGCTGCGCGAGGTGGGACTCAAGGCGACGGTGCGCATCACGCGCGATGACCTCGGCGTGCCCACGATCGATGCTGCCAACCGCTTCGACCTCGCCTACGGCACCGGCTTCGTGCACGCTCAGGACCGCTTCTTCCAGATGGACCTGTCGCGGCGCCTCGCCTCCGGAGAGCTCGCCGAACTCTTCGGCGCGCGTGCGCTCGCGCTAGATCGCAAGACGCGCCTCTTCAGACTGCGCAGCGTCGCGCGGCGGGTGCTCGCCGAGGCGAGTGAGCCGCAGCGGGCGCTGCTCGAGGCCTATGCGCGCGGTGTCAACGCCGGGCTCGCGAGCCTGAGGTCACGCCCCTGGGAGTACCGGGCCTTGGGCACGCCGCCGAGCTCCTGGCGGCCGGAGGATACGGTGCTCGTCACCTACGCCATGTGGTGGGACCTGCAGTCGGAGGACTTCGGCTATGAGAGGCTGCGCCAGGAGGTGAACGCACGCCTCGGCGGCCGGGAGTGTGGCGACGGCTGGAAGTGCGCGCTGGCCTTCCTCTATCCGGAGCGCACCGAGTGGGACGCGCCGGTCGGGGTGGAGCCGCCGGCGGTTGCCGTCGAGCTGCCGCCTTCCGAGGCGCTCAACATCCGCGCCGCACCCGCGGCGCAGGCCACGCACGCGGCGGCGGCTGCGCTCACCTCTCCCGAGGCCGAAACCAGGGCGGGCAGCAACAACTGGGCCGTAAGCGGGCGCCTCACGGAGAGCGGCGCGGCGCTGGTCGCCGACGACATGCACCTCAGCCTGCGCGTGCCGGCCGTGTGGTATCGGGCGCGGCTGCGCATCCCGGGGGGTGTCGGCGGTAACGCCCTCGATCTCATCGGAGCGACGCTCCCTGGCGCGCCGCTGCTCGTGGCGGGTTCCAACACCCACATCGCCTGGGGATTCACCAACAGCGCCGGTAACTGGGCGAGCGTGACGCGCGTGCCGTGCACCGCCGTCGGGACCGACGGTCTCACCACCGCCTCCGGCAGGCTCGCGCTCACCGTGACGCACGAGCGCATCCGCATAAAGGGCGCCGCGGACGTCGGGCTCGAAGTGAAGTCCGGTCCCGGCGGGGTGCTGTGGCAGGCGGAGCCCGGGCGCCAGAGCTGCTGGTTCGTCGGCTGGCTGGCGCAGCAGCCCGAGGCGACCAACATCAATCTGATGGGTCTCGAGCAGGCGGCGAATGTCGCCGAGGCGCTCGCGCTCGCTCCCGGGATCGGCATTCCGCAC
>DASXKA010000069.1:0-8286 GCA_036497085.1 Steroidobacteraceae bacterium
AGGCCATGACGACCGCGGCGGCGCCGTAACGGCGCACCGCCCGCGCGTGCGTAACGAAGATCTCCTCGCCCTCCTTCAGGCTGATCGAGTTGACGATCGCCTTGCCCTGCACGCACTTCAGGCCCGCCTCGAGCACCGACCACTTGGAGGAGTCGATCATCACCGGCACGCGCGCGATGTCGGGCTCGGACGCTACCAGATGCAGGAAGCGCGTCATCGCCGCTTCGGAGTCGAGCATGCCCTCGTCCATGTTGACGTCGATGACCTGCGCGCCGCTCGTGACCTGCTGGCGCGCCACGTCGAGCGCCGCCGGGTAGTCGCCCGCCTCGATCAGCTTGCGGAACTTCGCGGAGCCGGTGACGTTGGTGCGCTCGCCGGCGTTGACGAACAGGCTGTCGTCGTCGATGTTGAGCGGTTCGAGCCCGGAGAGGCGGCACTTGGCCGGTTGTGGCGCGACGCGCCGCGGTGCCCGTCCCGTGACCCCTTCCCGGACCAGGCGGATGTGCTCCGGCGTCGTGCCGCAGCAGCCGCCCACGATGTTGACGAGTCCCGACTCGGCGTACTCGGCCAGAATGTCGGCGGTCTGCTGCGGCGCCTCGTCGTACTCGCCGAAGGCGTTGGGGAGCCCGGCGTTAGGGTAGGCGCACACGAAGGTGTCGGCGACGCCCGCGAGCTCCTCGATGTAGGGGCGCAGCTGCGCCCCGCCGAGCGCGCAGTTGAGCCCGACGAACAGCGGCTCGGCGTGCCTGATCGAGTTCCAGAAGGCCTCCGGCGTCTGCCCCGAGAGGATGCGCCCCGAGGCATCGGTGATCGTGCCGGAAACCGCCAGCGGCAGGCTCGTGCCGATCTCATCGAGCAGGGTGAGCGCCGCGTAGATCGCCGCCTTGGCGTTCAACGTGTCGATCACCGTCTCGATGAGGAGCAGATCGACTCCGCCCATGACCAGCGCGCGCGCCGCCTCGAGATAGGCGGCGGCGAGCTCATCGAAGCTCACGCTGCGGTGCCCCGGGTCGTTGACGTCGGGCGAGAGCGAGGTCATGCGGGTCGTCGGCCCGAGCGCTCCGGCGACGAAGCGCGGCGCGCCGCCCTGGCGCGCAAACGCGTCGGCGGCGGCGCGCGCCAGCCGCGCGGCCCGGTAGTTGAGCTCCGGCACCAGCGCTGCCGTGCCGTAGTCCGCCTGCGAGATGGCGTTCGAGTTGAAGGTGTTGGTCTCGATGATGTCGGCCCCGGCCGCGAGATAAGCGTCATGGATGCCGCTGACGATGTCCGGGCGCGTCAGCGTTAGAATGTCGTTGTTGCCGCGCAGGTCGTGGCCATGACTGGCGAAGCGCTCGCCGCGGAAACCGCGCTCATCGAGCCGGTGCTGCTGGATCATGGTGCCCATAGCGCCATCGAGCAGCACGATGCGCTCGGTCGGCAGGCCTCTCAGGCGCTCGATGCGTGTGCGCCGCTCGGTCTCGTCGCAAGGCTCGACGGCGAAGGGCGCCGCGAGCGCCGGCTGCGAGGCGGCTGCATCCCGGCGCTCGCGATCGGCGCGCGCCGGCGTGGCATCGCGCGCGGACTCCGGGCGATGCGCGCCGGGCGCGCAGCCGCTCATGCCGGCAACCGGGTGCGCGCCGCGGGCGCAGCAGCGCACGGCGCCGGCCGCAATCCCAGCGCATGGCAGATCGCGTAGCTGACCTCGGCGCGATTGAGCGTATAGAAGTGGAATTCGCGCACGCCGTGGCGCTTCAACGCCTCGACCTGCTCGATCGCGACGCTGGCGGCGAGCAGCCGCCGGGTCTCGTCGTCGGCCTCGAGACCGGTGAAGCGCTCGTGGAGCCAGGAGGGGACGCTGGTGCCGCAGCGCGCGGCGAAACGCAGCACCTGCGGAAAGCGCGTGATGGGAAGAATCCCGGGCACGATGGGCGCGGCGATGCCGGCCGCGGCGCAGCGATCGCGAAAGCGCAGGAAAAAATCCGTGTCGAAGAAGAACTGGGTGATGGCGCGGCTCGCCCCCGCGTCGACCTTGCGCTTCAGGTTCTCGAGGTCCGCCTCGCGGGACGGCGCCTCGGGGTGCACCTCGGGGTAGGCCGCGACCGAGATCTCGAACGGCGCGACGCGCCTCAAACCCGCGACCAGATCCGCGGCGTAGGCAAAGCCTCCGGGGTGGGGCCGGTAGCGCGCCTCGCGAGCCGGCGGGTCGCCGCGCAGGGCGACCAGATGGCGAATGCCTTCATCCCAGTAGCCACGCGCTATCTCGAGGATCTCGCCGCTTGCGGCACCGATACAGGTCAGGTGCGGCGCGCCGGTGAGCGGCGTCTCGCGCTGGATGCGGGTGACGACGTCGTGTGTGCGCTCGCGGGTCGAGCCGTCGGCGCCGTAGGTCACGGAGACGAAGGCCGGGGCGAGCGGCGCCAGGCGCTCGATAGAGCTCCATAAGGTCGCCGCCATGGTCTCATCCGCGGGGGGAAAGAACTCGAAGGAGACGCGGATGGGACAGGGCGCGCCGTGCGCCGCGGCGGCGCTCATCGGCCGCTCCCGGCGCGCTGCGGGGCGGCGCTCGCGGGATGCGCGGCTGCCGCGAGTACGTGCTCGCCGTCGGCCTCGATGGGACTTAAGCGCTCGCAAACCAGGCCCGCCTCGTCGAGCAGACGCCGCAGCCGGGCGAGCGGATGCTCGACGACGCGCTCGCGCGCGCCTTCGAGCGACTCGTAGCGCTGGAAAATCCACAGCCGCGCGGCGGCAGCAGCCGCGGTGCGCACCTGCGTGAGCAGCTGGGCGAGCGATTGCTCGCCACCCGCCTGGTGACTCACCAGCACGGCATCGAAGGGTCCCCCGGTGCGCGCGAGATCCTCGTCAGAGTTCTTCGGGGAGCCGCTCGCCGTGAGCACGCGGCAGGGGAAGCCGCGGCGCTCGGCGAAGGCGCGCACCGCCTGGGCCCCGCGGCGCGAGTGGGCGATGACGGTACAGTCCCGCGCACGGGCCGCGACGCTCGCAAGGAGCCCGAGGTACGTGGCCCCCACGACGAGTACCCTGCCGCCGGCGGCCCCCGCACCGCTGTCCTCCACGAACGCCCGCAGGGCGCGCTCGAGGCGCGAGGAGTCCGCCGCTACGCCCTCGCCCGCCGGCGGGGCGGCGGCGCGCGCCTCGGCGCGGTCGCGCAGCAGCAGCGCATCGCGCCGGTCGACCTGCAGCAACAGTCCCCGCACGAAGCCGAGCGCGCGTGCATCGACCGCCATTCCGTAGCTCACGAACTGTCCCTCCCGCGTCCGTGCCAGCAGTCCGGCCCCGCACAGGATCTTCAGGTGCCGCGAGACGCGCGGCTCACTCTGCCTGAGGGCATAGGCGAGGTCCGAGACGGTGAATCCCCCCTCCGCGCACAGCGCCAGCAGCCGCAGCCGGCTGGGCTCGCCGGCCGCCTTGAGCCAGGCCAGCACTTGGGCAGGGCTTGTCGGATCCATTCAATAATTGTACATCTCTTTAACTGTATCGCGCAGTCGCCGTGCCCTGGGAAGCCAGAATAGAGAGCTGTGCTCTGAACCAATCGATTATCTCTGCGGTGAGACAGTATCCGCGGGATGAGTTCTAATGAATCTCCTGCGGTCCACCCTCGCCGCCCGCCTCGGCAAAGAGCGCATCCACATCCCGCTTTTCGAACTTGAAGGGACGCCGGCAGAACTCGCAGGTCACGGTCACAGACCCCTGCTCGCTCAGGACGTCTCTGACCTCCTCTTCCCCCAAGCCGCGCAGAAGCCCCGCCACCCGCCCTTCGCCGCAGCGGCACTCGAAGTGCACGGGCGAGCCCCTGAAGAGCCGCAGGTCCTGCCCGGAAAAGCCGCTCGCCAGCAGCTCCTCCACCGGGTGCTCAAGCAGGTCGGCCTCGTGCAACCGCCCGATGCCGCGTTGCGCCCCCTGCCACGCAGCGTTCGACTCGTCCTCGCCGGTGGCGCCCGCGCCGGGGAGCTTCTGCACCAGCAGACCCGCGGCGCGAGTGGCGTCCGCCGCCAGCAGCACTCGGGTCGGCAGCTGCTCGGAGGTCGCGAAATAGGCCTCGAGCGACTCGGCGAGCGAGCGTCCCTCCAGCGGCACGACGCCCTGGTAGCGCGCGCCCTTCTCGTCCGCCTCGATGGTCACGGTCAGGCGGCCACCGCTGCCGACCAGCTCGCGAAACACCGGGCCGCGCGGGGCACCGCCCGGCAGTTGGCCGACCGCGCGCTCGTCGAAGCGCGCCAGCGCGCGCAGTCCGAAGTCGTGCGTGCACTGCGCGACGAGCAGTGGCACTGCGCCGTTTCCCTGAAGCTGGAACGTGAGCGTGCCGCGGAACTTGAGGCTCGCGGCGAGCAGCACAGCGGCGGCGACCGCCTCACCGAGCAGCCGCTCGACCGGCTCCGGATAGCGGACGTGCAGCCGCAGCTCGCGCCACGCGGCCTCGAGGTGCACCCAGTGCCCGCGCACGGCCTGTCTCTCGAAGATGAAACGCCGCACCAGATCGTCGGCGGTGCTCTCCCGGTGCTCCATCCCGGCACAATGGGGCAGCCCGGAACCCAACTCAACCCGGACCGGAAATACGGAGGTCAGCCGCTGAGCTTGCGGCGCAGGAGCTCGTTGAGCTGCGCCGGGTTGGCCTTGCCGCCGGTCGCCTTCATGACCTGACCGACGAAGAAACCGAACAGCTTGTCCTTGCCCGTGCGGTACTCGGCCAGCTGTCCGGGGTTCTTCTGCATCACCTCGTCGATCGCCCGCTCGATGGCGGCACTGTCGGTGATCTGCCGCAGGCCCCGCTCCGCGATCACGGCGTCGGCCTCGGCCCCGCCCGACCACATGGCCTCGAACACCTCCTTGGCGAGCTTGCCAGAGATGGTCTGGTCGGAGATGCGCTTGAGGAGGCCCGCGAGACGCTCGGCGGTCATGCGGGTCGAGCCGACCTCGAGGCTCTCCTTATTCAATGCGGCGGCGAGCTCGCCCATGACCCAGTTGGCGGCCAGCTTCGCGTCGGCGGGCGCCGCACGCGCGACGGATTCGTAGTAGTCGGCGAGCTCGCGGCTCGCGGTGAGAACCCCGGCGTCGTAGGCCGGCAGGCCGTACTGCGAGGTAAAGCGCGCGGCCTTCGGATCCGGGAGCTCGGGCAGCGTCGCGCGCACCGACTCGATGAACGCTGCATCGAGGACCACCGGCAGCAGGTCCGGGTCGGGGAAGTAGCGGTAATCGTTGGCTTCTTCCTTGGAGCGCATGGAGCGCGTCTCGCCCTTGTCGGGATCGTAGAGGCGGGTTTCCTGCACGACCTGGCCGCCGCCCTCGAGGATGTCGATCTGGCGCGCCACTTCGTAGTTGATGGCGCGCTCGACGAAGCGGAAGGAATTGAGATTCTTGATCTCGGCACGCGTGCCGAATTTGCTCGCGCCCGCCTTGCGCACCGAGACGTTGGCGTCGCAGCGGAACGAGCCCTCCTGCATGTTGCCGTCGCAGATCTCCAGGTAGCGCACCAGGGTGTGCACCTTCTTCATGTACGCGACGGCTTCCTTCGCCGACCGCAGGTCCGGCTCGGAGACGATCTCGACCAGCGGCGTTCCGGCGCGGTTCAAATCGACGCCCGTCACCCCCGGCAGTCCCTCGTGCAGCGACTTGCCGGCGTCCTCCTCGAGGTGGGCGCGGGTGATACGCACGCGCTTCGCCTGGCCGTCCTCCAGCGCGATGTCGAGCGCGCCGTTCGCCACGATAGGCAGCTCGTACTGGCTGATCTGGTAGCCCTTCGGCAGATCGGGGTAGAAGTAATTCTTGCGGGCGAACACCGAGGTCGGGGCGATGCGGGCGTTGATCGCGAGCCCGAGCTTCACCGCCATGCGCACCGCCTCTCCGTTCAGCACCGGCAGCACACCCGGGTAGCCGAGGTCGACGAGATTCGCCTGCGCGTTGGGCGGTGCGCCGTAGGCGGTGGCGGACCCCGAGAAGATCTTCGAGCGCGTCGCGAGCTGCGCATGGATCTCCAGCCCTATGACGGTCTCCCAGTCGCTCATGCGAACCCTTCCGGCACGCGCGTGTGCCAGTCGGTGGCGCCCTGGTAGGCGTGCGCCGCGGCGAGGAGCCGCGCCTCGGAAAAGTGCGGCCCGACGATCTGCAGCCCCACCGGGAGCTTGCCGACGAAGCCGCACGGAATGGACACCGCGGGGAGCCCGGCGAGGTTCGCTCCGATCGTGTAGATGTCGTTGAGATACATGGTGATGGGATCGGAGGTCTTGGCGCCGATCGCAAAGGCCGGCGTCGGCGTCGTCGGCCCGATGAGCACATCGACGCTGGCAAAGGCGCGGGTGAAGTCGGCGTTGATCAGCTGCCGGACGCGCTGCGCTTTGAGATAGTAGGCGTCGTAGTACCCGGCGGACAGCACGTAGGTGCCGGTCATGATGCGGCGCTTCACCTCCGCACCGAAGCCCTCGCCGCGCGAGCGGCGGTACAGGTCCATGAGATCGCGCGGCTGCTCGCAGCGGTGGCCGTAGCGCACGCCGTCGAAGCGCGCCAGGTTCGAGGAGCACTCCGCCGGGGCCACCACGTAATACACGGGCACCGAGAGGGGCAGGTTGGGGAGGCTCACCTCGGTGAGCCGGGCGCCCAGGCTCTCGAAGACCTTGAGCGCCTCGCGTACCCGCTGCCCGTTCTCTGCATCGAGGCCTTTGTCGAAAAACTCCTTGAGCAGCCCGACCTTCAGGCCGGCAATCGGCTCGCCGAGGAGCGCAACGTAGTCGGGAACTTCGCGTTCGACGCTGGTGGAATCGTTGGGGTCGAAGCCGGCCATCTCGCGCAGCATGAGCGCCGCGTCGGCCGCGCTCGTGGTCAGCACCCCGCCCTGATCGAGGCTCGAGGCGAAGGCCACCATTCCGTAGCGCGACACGTGCCCGTAGGTCGGCTTGAGGCCGGTGATGCCGCACAAGGCGGCGGGCTGGCGGATCGAGCCGCCGGTGTCGGTAGCGGTCGCGCCAGGCACGAGCCGTGCGGCCACCGCGGCCGCCGAGCCCCCCGAGGAGCCACCGGGCACGAGGCGCGGGTCCCACGGGTTGCGCACCGGCCCGTAGTAGCTCGTCTCGTTGGAGGACCCCATCGCGAACTCGTCCATGTTGGTCTTGCCGAGCATGACGGCGCCGGCGCGCTTCAGCTTCGCGACCACAGTGGCGTCATATGGCGACACAAAGTTCTCGAGCATGCGCGAGCCGCAGGTGGTGCGCACACCCTGGGTGCAGAACAGATCCTTGTGTGCGATCGGCACGCCGGTCAGGGCCCCGCCGGTACCGGCCGCGAGCGCCCGGTCGGCCGCCGCGGCGTCGCTGAGCGCCTGCGTACGCGTCACTGAGATGAAGGCGTTGAGCGTGTCCTGGCTGCGCTCAACACGCCCGAGGAACGCTTCCGCGAGCTCGACGCTGGAGAAGCGCCGCGCGCGCAACCCGGCGGCGGCCCCGCTGAGGCCGATGTGATGCAGTTCACTCATCGGCGGCTCACTCGATCACCTTGGGCACCAGGTACAGCCCCGCGGCAGTAAGGGGCGCGTTCTGCTGGTACTCGGCGTGGTGGTCGCGCTCGGTCACGGTATCCGGCCGCAGCCGCTGTGTCAGACCTGCCAGGGGATGCGCCATGGGAGCGACGCTCGCGGTATCGACGCGCTCGAGGGCGCCGACGAATTCGAGAATGCGCGACAGGCTGTCCTGGTAGACAGGCAACTCGGCTGCGCTGAGCTCCAGGCGCGCCAGGGCTGCGATGCTCTCGATCTGCTCGCGGGTCAGGGGCATGGGAGTCCGGCTCGGGGCTCGCTACGGAGTGCGAAAAATGAGCGGAAAATCATACATGTTGCCTTGCTGAATGTCCTGTCGGTTGCTAGATTACCGGCCACTTTCGGGGTCTTCCCCCACTTTCCGGTCGCTTCATGCTCAAACGCCTGCGTGGTTATTTCTCCAGCGATCTCTCGATCGACCTGGGTACAGCCAACACTCTCATTTACGTGCGCGACAAGGGCATCGTGCTCAACGAGCCGTCGGTCGTCGCCGTACAGGACCAGCCTGGGCGCGGCGGCAAGGTGATCGTCGCGGTCGGCACCGACGCGAAGGCCATGCTCGGCCGCACGCCCGGGCATATCACCGCGGTGCGTCCCATGAAGGACGGCGTGATCGCCGACTTCACCTACACCGAGAAGATGCTGCAGTACTTCATCAACAAGGTGCACGGCGCCCGCATGATCAAGCCCTCGCCGCGCGTGCTGGTGTGCGTGCCGTTCGGCTCGACCCAGGTTGAGCGGCGCGCGATCCGCGAGTCGGCCGAGGGCGC
>DASXKA010000070.1:0-11502 GCA_036497085.1 Steroidobacteraceae bacterium
CGGCATTTCTGCCAGCAGGTCAACGCATCGACGCCGAGATGGCCTTTGTGGACCCGGGTTCCAACGCCGTTGGCTTCGAGATCGATGCCTGCCTGCCCGCCCCCGCCGGCGGGATCGCGTGCGCGAACGATCCTACTTCGCGTTGATGAATGATTACCATCGGCCCCTACGTGCTGCCCTCTCCTGTTGTGCTCGCTCCAATGGCAGGCGTGACGGATCGTCCCTTCCGCATTTTGTGCCGCAAACTAGGCGCGGGACTCGCGGCCTCCGAGATGTTGACGTCGGACACTCGTCTCTGGAATACGGCTAAATCGCGGTTTCGCATGAGCCACGAGGGCGAGCCGGAGCCGCGCGTGGTTCAACTCGCAGGCGCCGATCCGCAAACGGTCGCAGAAGCCGCGCGGCTCAATGTCGATCAAGGTGCGCAGATCATTGACCTGAACATGGGTTGTCCCGCGAAAAAAGTTTGCGGCAAACTCTGTGGCTCGGCGCTTCTACAAGACGAGTCACTCGTGGCACGTATTCTCGAAACGGTTGTAGGCGCGGTGAGCGTGCCCGTGACGCTCAAGATCCGCACCGGTTGGGATCGTGAGCACCGCAATGGTGTGAGCATCGCTCGTATCGCAGAGAGCAGTGGAATTCAAGCACTTGCCGTGCACGGTCGCACGCGTGCGGATTTTTATGAGGGCGCCGCCGAGTACGAGACCATTCGCGCTATCAAATCTGCAATCAGAATTCCAGTCTTCGCGAACGGAGATATCAACGCGCCGCAAAAGGCGCGTGAGGTACTTGATTTCACCGGTGCCGACGGAGTAATGATCGGCCGCGCGAGCCACGGCGCGCCATGGATTTTTCGCGCTGTCAACCGCGAGCTGCGCGGCGAGCTGTACAGCGGATTTGCGACGCCGGCACTTCTGCGCAACGACCTGCGTGATATCATCCTCGCGCATCTCGACTCGGTGTACAGCTTCTACGGCGAGGAGACCGGAGTCCGGATCGCGCGCAAACATCTCGGCTGGTATTGCGGACAGCTGTTCGGTGAACCGACGGGGGTCCGGCGGGATCTGATGGGGGCCGCGAATACCGCCGCACAGTTCGCGCAGGCGCTTAAGCATTTCGACGAGTGGGTGGGCGAGGCTGCTCTGGCGGCCTGACGAACGGTTTTTCCCTGGGGGATCACATGACGGCAAAAAAGAAGGCCCGGACTCGTGAAGCCGCCGCCGCCAGAGTGAATGGACGCGATCTGCCGCTGCGGAATCACGCCGAGCGTGCGCTCAGCGAGTATTTCACCAGCCTGAACGGCCACCGGCCCGCCCATCTGTACGACCTGGTGCTGCGCGAAGTGGAGGAGCCGCTGTTTCGCGTGGTGCTCGACTACGCGCAGGGCAACCAGAGCCGCGCCGCCGGCATCCTCGGCATCAATCGCGGAACGCTGCGCAAGAAGCTGAAGCAGTTCGGACTTGCGGGCTCCTGAAGCCTTTGATCCGCCGGCGCGCAGTAACACGCCGGCAGCCTTGAGGGGCTGAAGCCCATGTCATCGCCCCTGGTGCGCCGCGCCCTGCTCTCGGTTTCCGACAAGACCGGGGTGATCGAGCTCGCACGCGCGCTCGGGCAGCGCCGTGTCGAAATCCTCTCGACCGGCGGCACGGCGCGGCTGCTCACCGCCAACGGGATCGTGGTGCGCGAGGTCGCGAACTACACCGGCTTTCCCGAGATCATGGACGGTCGGGTAAAGACCCTGCACCCGAAGATCCACGGAGGACTCCTCGGGCGGCGCGGCATCGACGATGCCGTCATGATGCAGCACGGCATCGCGCCCATCGATCTGCTGGTGGTGAATCTCTATCCCTTCGCCGAGACCGTGGCGCGCCCGGGCTGCACCTACCACGACGCCATCGAGAACATCGACATCGGCGGCCCGGCTATGCTGCGCGCCGCCGCCAAGAATCACGAGTCGGTGCTGGTCGTGGTCGACCCGGCGGACTACCCGCTGGTCTTGAAGGAACTCGACACGCACCACGGCGGAACCGACCCGGCGACGCGCGCGCGCCTCGCGGCCAAGGCCTTCGCCCACACGGCGGGTTACGACGGCATGGTGGCCGCGTTCCTCGCCTCGCGGGAATCGGAGGCGCGCTTTCCGGCGAACCTGTCGCTGGTCTTCGACAAGATTCGGGATCTGCGCTACGGAGAGAATCCGCAACAGCGTGCGGCTTTCTACCGCGACCCGGGCGCCCGCGGTGCGAGCGTCGCCCGCGCCGAGGTTCTGCAGGGCAAGGACCTCTCGTTCAACAACATCGCCGACGCCGACACCGCCATCGAGTGCGTGCGGCAGTTCGCCGATCCCGCCTGCGTCATCGTCAAGCACGCCAATCCCTGCGGAGTCGCTCTCGCCGAGGCGCCGCGCGAGGCCTATGAGCGCGCCTACCGCACCGATCCGACCTCGGCCTTCGGCGGCATCATCGCCTTCAACCGCGCGCTCGATGCGACCACCGCCGGCGCCATCATCGAGCGGCAGTTCGTCGAAGTGCTGGCGGCTCCCGCCATCGACCCGGACGCGGCGCGCCTTCTCGAGACCAGGCCCAACGTGCGCGTGCTCGTGCTCGGAGACCTCGGCGCCCCGCTGAGCGACGGCCCCGAGCTGCGCAGCGTGACCGGGGGGCTGCTCGTACAGGCGCGCGACCTCGAGGATCTGCCGGAGGGTGAGCTGCGCGTTGCGACGCGCCGCCGACCAACGCCCGAGGAGCTCCTCGACCTGAAGTTCGCCTGGACCGTGTGCCGGTTCGTGAAGTCGAACGCCATCGTGCTGGCGCGCGAGCGCGCTACGATCGGCGTGGGAGCCGGCCAGATGAGTCGCGTCTACTCGACGCGCCTCGCCGCCATGAAGGCCGCGGACGAGAAGCTCCCGGTAGCAGGCGCGGTGATGGCTTCCGACGCCTTCTTCCCGTTCCGCGACAATCTCGACGTGGCCGCCGGCTTCGGCGTCCGCGCGGTCATCCAGCCGGGCGGCAGCGTGCGCGACGCCGAGGTGATTGCCGCCGCCGACGAGCACGGGATCGCCATGGTGTTCACCGGAATGCGGCACTTCCGCCACTAGTGTGAAGCTCGCATCGGACATTGCGCTGCGCTGTCCTGCTGCGCGCAAGCCCTGGGCGCTCACGTGAAGGTCCTGATCGTCGGCGCGGGGGGCCGCGAGCATGCGCTCGCCTGGAAGTGCGCGTCCGCGTCGCGTGTCAGCGAGGTGTTGGTCGCGCCGGGCAACGCCGGCACGGCCGCCGAGCCCAAAGTGCGCAACGTGGAAGTCGCGGCCGAGGACCTCGCCGGTCTCACGCGCCTCGCCGCCGCCGAGCGCGTCGACCTCACCGTCATCGGTCCCGAGGCGCCCCTGGTTGCGGGCGTGGTCGATGCCTTCGAGGCCGCGGGCCTCAGGTGCTTCGGACCACGACAGGCTGCCGCACGGCTCGAGGGCTCCAAGGCCTACGCCAAGAGCTTCCTCACCCGCCACGGAATTCCAACCGCCCGCTCGGCAACCTTCACCCGCGAGCGCTTCGACCCGGCATGGGTGCGTGCCCAGCCGGCGCCGCTGGTCGTCAAGGCGAGCGGCCTCGCCGCGGGCAAGGGCGTCGTGATCGCGGCCTCCGCCGAGGAGGCGCTCGCCGCCGTCGAGGCGATGTTCGCAGGCCAGTTCGGCAGCGCCGGCCAGGAGGTTGTGGTCGAGGAGTTCCTCGCTGGGGAGGAGGCGAGCTTCATCGTCATGGCCGACGGCGTGCACATTCTGCCGCTCGCGACTTCGCAGGATCACAAGCGCCGCGACGATGGCGATCGCGGGCCGAACACCGGCGGCATGGGCGCCTACTCGCCCGCGCCGGTGGTGACCGGGAGTCTGCACGCCCGGATCCTGCGCGAGGTCATCGAGCCCACGGTCCGCGGGCTCGCGGCGGACGGCCTGCCCTACACCGGCTTTCTCTACGCGGGCCTGATGATCGCCGCCGACGGCACGCCGAACGTGCTCGAGTTCAACTGCCGGCTGGGAGATCCCGAGACGCAGCCGATCATGATGCGCCTCGAGTCGGATCTCACCGCGCTCTGCGAGGCGGCGCTCGAGAAGCGCCTCGACCGCGCCCAGGCGCAGTGGGATGCGCGCGCGGCGCTCGGCGTCGTGATGGCGGCCGCGGGCTACCCCGAGAGCGTGCGCAAGGGAGACCCCATCGTCGGGCTCGAGCGCGCCGCGCGGCTGCCGGGCAAGATCTTCCACGCCGGCACGCGGCTCGAGGCCGGCAGAGTGCTCACCAACGGCGGACGCGTCCTGTGCGCCGTCGGCCTGGGGGCGAGCGTCGCCACCGCGCAACGCCAGGCCTATGCGCTCGCCGAGTCGGTTCAGTGGCCCGGGATGCAGTACCGACACGACATCGGCCATCGGGCGCTGGGGCGCGAGCAGCCGCCGGCGGGCGGGTGATCCGATAATCCGGGCGCCCGGTCGCAGGATGGCCGGCGCGCGCCAGCGGTGCGCGTAGACTTGCGGCCCGCCCGAACTCAAGGGCTTCGAAGTCGAACCTGAGGGAGACGACCGTGACGAAAAAAAGCGGGCGATTGCTGGCCGCCGCCTGCGGGGTGGCGCTGCTGCTGCCCTTGAGCGCGTTCGCACAGCAGCCGTTCGATTTCGACAAGGCGCCGGGGCGGCTCCCCAAGAACGTCGTGCCGGTCGATTACACGATCGCGGTGGTGCCCGACATCGAGGCCAAGACCTTCACCGGCACGGAGACCGTGTCGTTGAAGTTCCGCGAGGCGACCGACCAGGTGGTGTTCAACACCCTCAACCTGACGCTCAAGGACGCGCGCCTTGATGGCAAACCCGTGAAGAGCGTGGCCACGGACAACGACAAGCAGCTGACCACCCTCACCCTGCCCGCCAAGGCTGCGGCGGGCATGCACGAGCTGACGTTGTCATACTCGGGTGTGATGGAGAGCCGACCGCAGGGGCTGTTCGTGCAGCCCTATGGCAAGTCCGGCGGCAATCCGGGCGGCGTGATGCTTACCACCCAGATGGAGTCGACGGACGCGCGGCGCATGTTTCCCTGCTGGGATGAGCCGGCGTTTCGCGCCACCTTCAAGCTGACGGCTACCGTGCCGGCCGGCTGGGCGACCATCGGCAACATGCCGATCGAGAAGCGCGAGGTGCACGGCAAGCTCGCGACCACGACGTTCGCCCGCTCGCCGCAGATGCCCTCGTACCTCGTGGAGTTCACCGCCGCCGACATGAAAGAGGTGAGCGCTCAGGGCGCGCATGTCAGGTTGGGGGCGTGGGCGGTCAGCGGGCGCGAGGAAGAAGCCCGCACTGCGCTTGCCGATGCGCAGCAGATCCTCGCCGACTATGAGGACTACTTCGGCTACCCGTTCCCGCTGCCGAAGCTCGATTCGATCGCCATTCCCGGCGGCTTCTCCGGCGCGATGGAGAATTGGGGCGCCATCACCTACACCGACGCGGCCCTGCTGCTCCCGGCGACCAGCTCGCTGAACGACCGACAGCAGGTGTATGCGACCCAGGCTCACGAGATGGCGCACCAGTGGAATGGCGACCTGGTCACCATGGGCTGGTGGGACGACCTGTGGCTCAACGAGAGCTTCGCGTCCTGGATGGCGGCCAAGGAGACCGACCTGCGCAAGCCGGGCTGGAAGTGGTGGGAGCGCGAGGACGCTTCCAGGGAAACCGCCATGGCGGCCGACGCGCGCCTCACCTCGCACCCGATACAGGTGCACGTGACCGACGAGCTGCAGGCGGCCAACGCCTTCGACCCGACGATCACCTACAACAAGGGTGAGGCCGTATTGCGCATGCTGGAAGCCTACCTGGGCCCCGACACGTTCCGCGACGGTGTACGGCGCTACATCAAGGCGCGGGCCTTCAGTAATGCCACCACCGGGGACCTGTGGAACGCGTTATCTGCCGCCAGCGGACAGGACGTGGGCGCGCTCGCCTCGCGCTGGACCGAGCAGGCTGGCTTCCCGGTGGTGAGCGTCACGTCGCAGTGCGACGCGGCAGGCCACCGCACGGTGGCGCTGAGTCAGAAGCGTTTCTTCCTGCGCACCCCGGCGGAAGCCGCGGCGCAGGTCGGGCACTGGAGCGTGCCGTTGCAGCTGCGCGCCGGCGCGCGGGGTAGCCCGCAGGCGGTGCTCCTCACCAAGGACGGACAGAGCGTCGCGGCCGGCTCCTGTCAGGAGCCCCTGAGTGCCGACGCCGGCGCCATCGGCTACTACCGCGTGCAATACGACGCGGCGACGCTGGCTGCCAACACGCGCGCCTTCGACACGCTGCCGGACGGGGACCGCATCGCGCTGCTCGATGACCAGTGGGCGCTGGTGCAGTCGCAGGCCGCGCCGCTCTCGAGCTACCTCGCGCTCGCCGAGAACATGGGCAGCGATCTCGACACGCGTCCCTGGGAGCAGATCATCAACTCCATCGGCATCATCGAGTACGACGAGCGCGGCGGCGCAGGTCACGACGCCTTCGCCGCCTATGCGCGCTCGCTGGTCAAGCCGCTGGCGCAGAAGCTCGGCTGGGACGCCGGGGCGATCGAGACGCCGGACGTGCAGACGCTGCGGCGGCAGGTAATCGAGAACCTGGGCGTATGGGGCGACGCCGACACGATCGCCGAGGCGCGGCGCCGCTTCGCGGCCTTCGTAAAGGATCAATCGACCATCGCGCCGGACGACCAGAGCATGGTGCTCAACATCGTCGGATTGCACGCCGATGCCGCGACCTTCGAGCAGCTGCACACACTGGCCAAGGCCGCCAAGGACGATGCCGCGCATCGCCGCCTGTACCTGGCGCTGGCGGCTGCGCGCGATGCGCACCTCGGCGAGCAGGTCGCGCAGCTCGCGCTCTCCTCCGAGCTGCCGCCACAGGACATACAACTGCGCCTCGCGATGATCGGCACACTGCGCCAGGAGCACCCGCAGCTCGGCTGGGATACGTTCGCCGGCAACGCCGAGATGCTGATGTCACCGTTCGGCAACATGGCGCCGCTGTTCGAGGCGGAGTTCACGCCACAGTTCTTCTGGAACAGCCTGCCACTCGATAAGCTCGAGGCCTGGATCCGCGCGCACGTGCCCGCCGAGATGAACGACTATGTCGAGAAAGGCATGGAGGGTGCGCGTTTCCAGTACACGCGCAAGCAGGAGTTGGTGCCGGCCGCCGATGCCTACGTGGCGCGCCGCGGCTCGCACGCGTAGTCGATCGGGAATTACGCCGGGGGGGCCACGGACTGGGCGTGCTAACGTAGCGCGCGTGTCGCGCTACGACCACCCGGCCCCCCACGTCATCGAGCTCGAAGTCGAGGCGCAGGACATCGACGCCTATGATCACGTCAACAACGCCGTGTACCTCAGCTGGCTCGACCGCGCCGCCTGGTCGCACTCGGCGGCGCTCGGCGTACCGCTCGAGCGGTGCCTGGGCGTCCGGCGCGGAATGGCGGCGCTGCGCACCGAGATCGACTTCGCGCGCGCGGCGCTCGCCGGCGATCGCGTGCGCGTCGCCACCTGGATCGCCGACAGCGACGGCCGGCTGCGCGTCGGACGGCGCTTCCAGGTGGTGCGGGGCGCGGATGGCGTCACGCTGGCACGCGCGCGCACGGAATACGTGTGCATCAACCTCGACTCGGGGCGCGCGGCACGGATGCCGGAGCTGTTTGCCCGCGCCTACGCCGTGACCCCAGGCTGATGTCCGGCAAGAGCGCCGCAGGCGACTCTTGCCCGATTAATCAGTAACTGAAGCGGATGAACGCTTCGGGGCCCCTGAAGTTCATGGACACGACTCCCGGGATACTGCCGCTGTCACCGGAGAGCGATATGCGCATGCGGGTGTAGCCGAGCCCGAGCGAGAAGTAGGGATTCCAGCGGTACTGCACGTCGCCATGCAGATCCAGGAACGAGCCGCGGAAGCCGCTGATCGTAGCCTTCACGTAGTTAGCACGCGCGCTGGCGGCAAAACGCCGGGAGATGCACCAGGTGAGATCGAGCGGCAGCGTCGGAACCGGCTCAGCGGCCGACTTGTCGGTCTGCTGCCCCGTGGCCGGAACTGCGCCCCGCGCCTCGGCTTCCATGAAGTACACCCCGAGCCCCGTGCCCGCCTCGAAGGTGTCGCTGCGATAGAGCGAGTAGCTGTAAGTCAGGCCGAAGCTGCGCCAGTCGATCGAGGTCTGCACCTGCTGGCCGGCGAGGAAGGTCTGGTCGCCGAAGACGATGTTGTTGGCGAGAGTCCGGGTAGCGGAGCGGTCCGCCTCGTAGTAGTCGACGCGCAGCTTGTTGCGCTCGCGCAGGCGGAACATGAACTCGACGCGACCCTGATGCAAACGGGCCGGGAGCCCCAAATCGCGCTCGGCGTTTACCGGCGTGCCGATCGTGCCGGGAGGAGCGCCCGTGGGGTCGATACGCACATCGGTGTGCACGCTGGGGGAGTAGAACGCTCCGAGAATGTAGAAGTGGTCGCGGATCGGGCTCGAGCGCTCCGGCGGGTGCGGCGGCAGCGGGGCTCCGGACTCCTTGTCGCGGTCAGCCCGCGCGCACGGGGCGGCAGTTGCCAGAACCAACGCGGCGACCGCGAGCCAGATGCGCATGCGAGCGTGCACTCCATCCCGCACGGGGTCGCGCGGTTCGCCGCATCTTACTGACGGGTGGCGTGCCAGTGCCAGCGTCGCCGGACGCCGACGTGACGCCGTGCACAGGGTCAGGCGCCCGACGAGGCTAGCGCTTCATCGCCTCGAAGAATTCCCCGTTCGTCTTCGTGTCCTTCATATGGTCGAGCAGGAATTCAATGGCCGCCAGCTCGTCCATCGGGTGCAGGAGCTTGCGCAGGATCCACATCTTGGCGAGCTCGCCCTGGTCGGTGATGAGCTCTTCCTTGCGCGTACCGGAGCGGTTGATGTTGAAAGCCGGGTACACCCGTTTCTCGGAGATGCGCCGGTCGAGGTGGATCTCGCTGTTGCCGGTGCCCTTGAACTCCTCGTAGATGACGTCGTCCATCTTCGAGCCGGTGTCGATGAGCGCCGTCGCGAGGATGGTGAGGCTGCCGCCCTCCTCGATGTTGCGCGCCGCGCCGAAGAAGCGCTTGGGGCGCTGCAACGCGTTGGCGTCCACGCCGCCGGTGAGCACCTTGCCGGAGGAAGGCACTACGGTGTTGTAGGCGCGCGCCAGGCGGGTGATCGAGTCGAGCAGGATCACCACGTCCTTCTTGTGCTCGACCAGGCGCTTGGCCTTCTCGATCACCATCTCGGCGACCTGCACGTGGCGCGCCGCCGGCTCGTCGAAGGTGCTGGACACCACCTCACCCTTCACCGTGCGCTGCATCTCGGTGACCTCCTCGGGCCGCTCGTCGATGAGCAGCACGATGAGGATGACCTCGGGATGATTGGCAGTGATGGAGGTGGCGATGTTCTGCAGCAGCATCGTCTTGCCGGCCTTCGGCGGGGAGACGATGAGTCCGCGCTGCCCCTTGCCGATCGGCGCGACGAGATCGATGGTGCGCGCGGTCAGGTCCTCGGTGGAGCCGTTACCGCGCTCGAGCTCCAGCCGCTTGGTCGGATGGAACGGCGTCAGGTTCTCGAACAGCACCTTGTTACGCGAGCTATCGGGCGAGTCGAAGTTGATCTCACCCACCTTGAGCAGCGCGAAGTAGCGTTCGCCGTCCTTGGGCGGACGGATGAGCCCGGAGATGCTGTCGCCGGTGCGCAGATTGAAGCGGCGGATCTGGCTCGGGCTCACGTAGATGTCGTCGGGGCCGGCGAGATAGGAGCCGTCGGCCGAGCGCAGGAAGCCGAAGCCGTCCTGCAGGATCTCGAGCACGCCGTCGCCGTAGATGTTCTCGCCGTTGCGGGCGTGGGCCTTCAAGATCGAGAAGATGATGTCCTGCTTGCGCGAGCGCGCCAGGCTCTCGAGCCCCATGGTCTCGGCCATCTTCACCAGCTCGTGAATCGGCTTCGCCTTGAGCTCCGTCAGGTTCATGGAGCTGCGCGACTGCACCAGCTCCGCCGGGCTGATGATTTCGGAATCATCGACCTCGAAGGGCTCGGGGTCGTGCATCATCTCGTCGGGACGCCCGCCGCCGTTGCCGCGCAGGTCGCGGTTGCCGTCGCGGTTGCCGTGGCGCGGTCCCTTGTTGGGCCGGTTGCGGCCCTGATTGCCGAGGTAGCCTCTCATTGGCGCTCTTTACGTGTTTCGACCGAATCCAGGTTGCTGTCCAGGAATGCGGCGAGTTGGGATTTGGACACGGCCCCGACCTTCTGGGCCTCGACCGTGCCGTTCTTGAAGAGAATCAGCGTGGGTATACCACGAATGCCGAACTTGGGCGGCGTCTGCGGGTTCTCGTCGATGTTCAGCTTGGCGATCTTGATGCGGTCCTGATACTCGCTCGCGATCTCATCGAGTATCGGGGCGATCATCTTGCAGGGTCCGCACCACTCGGCCCAGAAATCCAGCAGCACCGGCTTGTCGGATTTGAGGACGTCCTGGGTAAAAGTGGCGTCGGTGGTATGCACGATGTTCGAGCTACTCACGCGGTTGAACCTCCGTTGATACAGAGTGTGGAAGACCTGGGTCTTTGGAGACTTCGGAAAAAATCGGGCCGGGTCGGCACAAGTGCAGAAAAGCGCTGCCAGTTGCACCCGTCAAACGGTTACACTAACTCGTCGGTTGAGTATCAGACCCTTAGGGGAAGGATTTTACCGGACTGGCGGGTGCGGACCTGCACAGGCCCGCTGACTGAGACACTTTGTAGCGCTTCCGGGCCGTTTTTTCAAGTCCCTCGCCGCTTTTCGCATAACACTCCAGCTATAAGTGATGACTGATCCACACTCCGGTTCCGTGTCGTTCGCTTCCCTCGGCCTGCGCGAGGAAGTCATGCAGGGAGTGCGGCAGGCGGGTTTCACCCAGTGCACGCCCATCCAGGCGCACACACTGCCGATCGCGCTCGCCGGACGTGACGTCGCGGGGCAGGCGCAGACCGGCACGGGCAAGACTGCGGCGTTCCTCATCGCGCTGTATCAGGCGCTGCTCACGCGCCCCGCGCCGGCCAACCGCCACTCGACCTCGGTGCGCTCGCTCATCGTGGCGCCGACCCGCGAGCTCGCGGTGCAGATCCATCACGATGCGCTCACGCTCGGCGCGCACACGGGCCTGCGGCACTCGGTCGTGTTCGGCGGCATCGACTACGAAAAGCAGCGCCAGGAGGTCGCCGCCGGCTGCGAAGTGCTGATCGGCACGCCCGGGCGCCTCATCGACTACTTCAAGCAACACGTGTACGACCTGCGCCATGCGCAGGTGTTGGTGCTCGATGAGGCGGACCGCATGTTCGATCTGGGGTTCATCGCCGATATCCGCTACATCCTGCGCCGGCTCCCGCCGCCGCAGCGGCGCCAGTCGATGCTGTTCTCCGCGACGCTCTCCTACCGCGTGCTCGAGCTCGCCTACGAGCACATGAACAACCCCGAGCTGGTGCGCATCGAGCCCGACAAG
>DASXKA010000071.1:0-5212 GCA_036497085.1 Steroidobacteraceae bacterium
GCTGCCCGACATGAATTGACCTCACCGCCGACTTGCGGCCACTGCAGCGTCGACTTTTGCATGTCCCACGCCGCCGTCGGGCAGCGCTCGGCGCACAGGCCGCAGTGCACGCACAGATCCTCGTCCTTCACCATCACCCGAGCGGTCTGCGGCAGCGGCGCCGACACGTACAGCGGCTGGCTGAGGTTCTTCGCGGGCGCCTTGAGGCGGTTGCGCAGCTCCGCCTCCTCGCCGTTGTGCGTGATGGTGAGACAGTCGACCGGGCAGATATCGATACACGCGTCGCACTCGATGCAGAGCTTCGCGGTGAACACCGTCTGCACATCGCAGTTGAGGCAGCGCTGCACCTCCTGCTCCACCTGCTCCGCGGTGAAGCCGAGCTCGACCTCGATGTTGAGCTTCCTGAAGCGCTCCTTGAGCGAGACGTGCGGCATCAGCCGCCGCTCGACGGGGGTGTAGTCGTTGGCGTACGACCACTCGTGCATGCCCATCTTGCGGCTGTGCAGGTTCATGCCCGGCGGCAGGCGGTCGTGCACCGACTCGCCGTGGCAATGGCGATGAATGGAGATGGCGGCCTGATGACCGTGCTCGACGGCCCAGATGATGTTCTTCGGACCGAAAGCGGCGTCGCCGCCGAAGAACACCTGCGGGTGGCTCGACTTGAAAGTGACCGTGTCGATGACCGGCACGTCCCACTTGTCGAACTGGATGCCGAGATCGCGCTCGATCCACGGGAAGGCGTTCTCCTGGCCGATGGCGAGGATCACATCGTCGGCGGCCAGGAACTCCTCCCCCACGAGGCGCTCGGCGGTGATGCGCCCGGCGCCGTCGAAGTCGTACTCCATCGTGTCGAACAGCATGCCACTCAGCTTGCCGCCCTCAATGACGAACGCCTTCGGCGCGCGGTTCACGACGATCTCGACGCTCTCCTCCTCGGCGTCCTCGAGCTCCCACGCGGAGGCCTTGAAGAAGGCACGCGGCTTGCGCGCCATGACTTTGACGCTGTCGGCGCCGAGCCGCAGGCTCGTGCGGCAGCAGTCCATCGCGGTGTTGCCGACGCCGACGATGAGAACGCGCTTGCCGACCTTGTCGATGTGGCCGAAGGCAACCGATTCGAGCCAGGCGATGCCGATGTGGATGTTTGCGCCGCCGGCCTCGCGGCCCGCGAGCTTCAGCTCCTTGCCCTTCGGCGCGCCCGAACCGACGAATACCGCATCGAAGCCGCCCGTGCCGAGAAGCTCGCGCAGGCTCGGCACGGGCGTATTGAGCTTCAGATCCACGCCCATGCCGGTGATCATCGCGATCTCCTCGTTCAGCACGGTCGCCGGCAGGCGGAACGAGGGAATGTTGGTACGCATGAGCCCGCCGGGCTCGCCGTACTGCTCGAAGATGGTCACTTCGTAGCCGAGGGGCATCAGATCGTTGGCGACGGTGAGCGAAGCGCAGCCGGCGCCGATGAGAGCGATGCGCTTGCCGTTCTTC
Organism: Steroidobacteraceae bacterium; assembly: GCA_036497085.1. Lineage (GTDB taxonomy): Bacteria > Pseudomonadota > Gammaproteobacteria > Steroidobacterales > Steroidobacteraceae > 13-2-20CM-66-19. The sequence continues at coordinate 1,483 of DASXKA010000071.1, forward strand.
ACCTTGGGGATCACGGGCAGACGGCCCGCGATGTCGTCGCGGTGATCGGCCGCGACGCGCTTCAGCCGGCAGATGGCCACCGGCTTCTGCTCGATGCGCCCGCGGCGGCACGCCGGCTCGCAGGGGCGGTCGCACACTCGTCCGAGGATGCCGGGAAACACGTTCGAGTGCCGGTTCAGCATGTAGGCGTCGGTGAAGCGGCCCTGGGCGATCAGGCGGATGTACTCGGGGACATCGGTGTGAGCCGGGCAGGCCCACTGGCAATCCACAACTCGATGGTAGTAGTCGGGATGGGAAGTGTCGGTCGGTTCCATTCGAGCCCTATGCGCCCCCGGGGACCGAGAGTATAGAGGCGCGAGGTGGCTTGTGATCGTCGTTAGCGCACACGTAATGCGCACTCAATCTCAACTTTCCGCAGCGCAAATTGCCGGAGGCTCGGGTCATGTTGCAGTGCAGCAATCCCCCCTGATGGCAAAGCCTATACTGCGCGTTCCCATGCAGGCTCCGATCGCCACCGAGCTCCGGCTGCGCCGCGCCGCTCGCGTGCTGGAGGTGAGCTTCACGGACGGCAGCCGCTTCGAGCTCCCGTTCGAGTACCTGCGCGTGTACTCCCCGTCCGCCGAGGTGCAGGGTCACGGACCGGGGCAGGAAGTGCTGGTGCTCGGCAAGGAGAAGGTCGGCATCAGGGCGGTCGAGCCCGTGGGGCAATATGCCGTGAAGCTCGTCTTCGACGACGGGCACGACACCGGGCTCTACACCTGGAAGTACCTGCACGAGCTCGGCCGCGAGCGCGCGGTGAGGTGGGCGCGTTACGAGGAGCGGCGGGCGCGGGCGCGGTCGAGCAAACCGCCCGCATCGAACAAGCCCTGAAAGGAAGACGGGCCGGACATCGCTGTCCGGCCCGTCCGTGCAAGACCCCCCTGAACGCCGGGATTCTAGCGCATCGGCCGCAGGAGGATGCAAGCCGCGTAAAGCGACGTGACAGGTCGATCGACTAGAATGCGTCTCATCACTCACCTCCGCGCACACCATGGCCGACGAGCGCTCCACTGACTTCGGCTTTCAGCGCGTGTCGCTTGAGGACAAGGCGCGACGCGTGCGCGGCGTCTTCGATTCGGTCGCCGACCGCTACGACCTCATGAACGACCTGATGTCGGCCGGCACGCACCGCCTGTGGAAGCGTTTCACTCTGGCGCTCGCGAATCTGCGTCCCGGGCAGCGCGCGCTCGATGTGGCCGGCGGCAGCGGCGATCTGGCGGCGGGGCTCGCACGGCAGGTGGGCGAGCGCGGCCTCGTCGTCCTCACCGACATCAACGCCGCCATGCTCGCGCGCGGGCGCGACCGCCTGATCGATGCGGGGATGGCCGCCAATGTCGCCTGCGTTCAATGCGACGCCGAGCGACTGCCGTTCGCGGAGGGCACGTTCGACTGCGTCACCATCGGCTTCGGGCTGCGCAACGTGACCGACAAGGCGGCGGCGCTCGCATCGATGCGCCGCACGCTCAGGCCCGGCGGGCAATTGCTGGTGCTCGAATTCTCGCAGCTCAAGCTCACCGCGCTGAAAGCCCTCTACGACGTGTACTCCTTGCGCGTGCTGCCGCTGCTCGGGCGCTACGTGGCGGGCGATGAGGCGAGCTACCGCTATCTCGCCGAGTCGATCCGCATGCATCCCGACCAGGAGACGCTGCTCGCGATGATGCGCGACGCCGGGCTCGAGGGCTGCCGTTACCACAACCTCTCCGGCGGTATCGTCGCCGTGCATCGCGGCTACAAGTGCTGACCGCGACCCTCGGGAATGTCCTCAACCGCGGCCTGCCGCGCTCGGTGCGCGCGCGGCAGCTCACCGCCGAGCTCGCCGGCCGCAGCCTCGCGCTCGAAGTGCGCGGTTTCGGCAGGCTGCGCCTGGAATCGAACGGCGTCGAGCTCGCCGTTGCGCCCGGCGGCGGCGCGGCCGATGCCGAACTCGCCGTCGGCCCCCTCGGCCTGTTCGCGCTCGCCGGAGAAGGCGCGCAGGCCGCCGTGCAGCGCGGCGATGCCGCGATGTCGGGCGACGCCGAGATCGCCGCCAGGTTCCGCGAGCTGCTGACGCTGCTCAGGCCCGACCCGGAAGAAGAGCTCTCGCTCGTGCTCGGCGACGTCGCGGCTCACCGGCTTGGGCGACTCGCCGCGCTCGCCGCCGCCTGGAGCTCCCGCGCCGCCGACACCGCCTGGCGCAGCACCGCCGATTACCTCGCCCACGAGCGCGCCGACCTCGTGCCCCGCCACGAGGGCGAGCAGTTCCTGCGAGGGGTCGAGCGGCTGCGCGAGGACCTGGATCGCCTCGCCGCGCGCATCGAGCTGCTCGCGCGGCGGCGCGGGCCGCCCCGGTCGCGCGCGCCGTGAAGGCACGGGTGCTGCTGCGGCTGCTCGAGATCCAGCGGGTCCTGCTCAGGCACCGCCTGGACGACTACGTCCGCGCCACTCATCTATATAGGCCGCTGCAGTTCCTGCTGTACCTGTCGCCGGGCGTGTGGCTCGAGCGGCGCCGCGGCGGGCCGCGCGGCGAGCGGCTGCGGCTCGCGCTCGAGGAGCTCGGGCCGATCTTCGTGAAATTCGGGCAGGCGGTCTCGACGCGCCGCGACCTGCTGCCCCCCGACATCGCCGACGAGCTCGCCAGGCTCCAGGACCGCGTGCCGCCCTTCGACGGCGCCGTGGCGCGGCAGCTCGTCGAGGCGAGCTACGGGCGGCCGGTCGCAGCGATGTTCGCCGCCTTCGATGAGACCCCGCTCGCCGCCGCTTCCATCGCCCAGGTGCATCCGGCCAGGCTGCCGGATGGCAGGGAGGTCGTCGTCAAGGTACTGCGCCCGGAGATGCGCGCCGTCATCGAGCGCGATCTCGAGGTGCTGCACGCGCTCGCCGACCTCGCCGAGCGCTACTGGCGCGAGGGGCGGCGCCTCAGGCCGCGCGAGATCGTGGCCGAGTACCACAAGACCGTGCTCGATGAGCTCGATCTCATGCGCGAGGCCGCCAACGCCTCGCAGCTGAAGCGCAACTTCGCCGGCTCGGACCTGCTGTGCGTTCCCGAGGTCCACTGGGACTACTGCCGCACCGACGTCATGGTGATGGAGCGCATCCACGGCGTACCGATCAGCGACCTGGCGGCGCTCAAGGCCGCGGGCACCAATATCGCGCGCCTCGCCGAGAACGGCGTGCGCATCTTCTTCACCCAGGTGTTCCGCCACAATTTCTTCCACGCCGACATGCACCCGGGCAACATCTTCGTCATCGTCGACGATCCACAGCGGCCGCGTTACGCCGCGGTCGACTTCGGTATCGTCGGCACGCTCGATCCCCGCGACCAGCACTATCTCGCGGAAAACTTCCTCGCGGTCTTCGACCGCGACTACCGGCGCGTCGCGCAGCTGCACCTCGAGTCGGGCTGGGTCCCCGCCGGCACGCGCATCGACGAGATGGAGTCGGCAGTGCGCACCGTGCTCGAGCCGATCTTTGACCGGCCGCTGAAGGACATCTCCTTCGGACGGATACTGCTGCGCCTGTTCGAGATCTCGCGGCGCTTCGACATGAAGATCCAGCCGCAGCTGCTGCTGCTGCAGAAGACGCTGCTCAACGTCGAGGGCCTGGGGCGCGAGCTCTACCCCGAGCTCGACATCTGGAGCACCGCGAGCCCGATCCTGCGCGAGTGGATGCGCGAGCGCACCAGCGTGCGCGCCATCCTCGCGAGCGTGCGGGC
>DASXKA010000072.1:0-4076 GCA_036497085.1 Steroidobacteraceae bacterium
GCGTTACCGGGCGCGCTTCGCGCGCCACGGGACGATTCGCTCGCGTGAGCGCGGTCCTCAATAGGCGACGTACGGTCCAGCGGTTCCGCCGGCGGTCATGTTCTCGATGGCCACGTAGACTTTGCGGCCGTAGAAGTACGGCAGGCCAAAATCGAAAGTCTGCGACTGTGAGGGAATGGGACCTGCGAGCTCCGGGAGCGCGGTCGCCATCGGGTTCGCCTGGAGCATCGAGGAGGCATCGCCGGTGCTGAAGTTGGCGGCGAGCTGAGTGTTGCTCTGCGTCGTGATCGTGGTCGAGATGTTCGCGGGCGTGCAGTAAAAGCTCTGTAATCCCGTTGCAGCGCTGCAGGCGGAGAGTGCGGAGTCGGTGAAGAAGTACGCGTTCGAGCCGCTGTCGAGGGCGCTGAAGGGGTACTGCAGACCGCCGAAGGTGACGTTGATGGTGCCGTGCACGGGATCGGTGGCGAGGATGGTCGCGCTGCCGAGGCCGTTGTTGCTCTGTGTACCGATGCCGAAGATGAGGGAGCCGGTGGCACCCGAGGCGCCGCCGGCCGCGACACTCGGCAAGTCGACGATGACGCCGTTATTGTCGCCCGTGAAGGAAGCCACAGGATTTGAGACCTGAAGAGCCGTGGGCTCCATGATGCCGGTGCAAGCCCCACCGTTGGTCGGGCATTGATAGTAAGTACCGGCGATCACACCCGCGGCGCAGGCGCTGCCGCAGTCCTGCTGGAAGACGCCGACCCCGACCACGCCATTTGCGCCGAAGCTCGAGACCGTGTCTTCCTGCACTCCGGCACTCGAGCAGTCGGACGGCACCTGGGCGAACGACGGATGACCGATCACCTGGATCGCGATGCCGCTCGCCTTCTCGCTCGAGATCGTGAGGTCCGCGGACATCACCGGCCCCCAGCTGTAGCCGTCGGCGAATTGCGCACATTCCACGACCGGGACCGTAGTGCCAGCGACCATCTGCTGCGGCAAGGCCGAGAGGAGCGAGGCATTCAGGACCGAGGCCAGGATGCGCACCCCGTACGAGCCGGTGTCGACTTCGATGCCACCGATCGTCTGACAGTTGGTGGTGTTGGGCGCGCAGACGGTGATGCTGATGAAGGGCACGTTGACGGTCTGGGCGGGTCCGGCGTCCACCGTGAGCGTCGCGACGTTGGGACCCGGGGGTGGTGGTGGCGGCGGCGGCGGCGGCCCGCCGTAACCGCTGCCCCCGCCGCAGGAGGTGAGGACGAGGAGTGAGCTGAGTGCTAAGCCTGAATACTTGTGCATGCGGACTCCGGGAATGCCTCAGCGGATGTCGGCGACGGAAAAGTTCGCCGGCAGCAGGGCCGGATCCCAGGCCCGGCCGTAGAAGGCCCGCATACGCCCGTTCGACTCGACGACGAGTCCCGGCTGCTCGACCCTCAGGTGCCGGTGTCCACCGGCATGCGGGGCCGCGGCGGCCTGCGCGTAGGTCGCGTAGTACGCCCCGAGCACCTGCCGCAGGTCGGGGATCACCGGGCCCTGCCAGCTCACGGCAAACACCTTGCCGCCGGCCACATACTCGTGGATGTGGACGCCCGAGGCCGTCGTCAGCTCGTGGACGCCGTAGCTCTGTCCCGAGCGGAAGCCCGTGAGCGCGCCCTTGAGCGACGCCCGGTCGGCTTCCACGGAGGAGACATCACCCCCGAGGGCCGCCATCGAGGGCGCTGCGGATCCGAGCGCCGCCGCCATCAGGGCAAAGAGCAGGGTCCTTTCGAGTGCCTTCACGGTGACCATCCTCAATCCTTATAGGGGCTCGATTGTGCCCACGCGCCCGCCGCAGCGCCCCCTGTCGGGGCCCGGCGACGTGCGAACCGTACCTTGAGACTTAATCGGTTCACCCGTGCATAGCGCGCAAGCCGCGGATTTGGTTGACCGTCCCGGGCCTCAGGGGTTCCTGTGCCCGTTCAGGCTCCGTTCCGCGAAAGCGCTTGTAGGCCGAATCCTCAATCCGCTAGGATTCGCCGCCCAAATTCGGAGCGGTAGTTCAGCTGGTTAGAATACCGGCCTGTCACGCCGGGGGTCGCGGGTTCGAATCCCGTCCGCTCCGCCACCCGAACACGAGAACTAAAGCCAGCCCACACATGCTTCAACGTATCGGAGACGCCCTCAAGGGGGCGGAGGGGAGCGCCAAGCGCAAGTGGATCACCTACCTCCTCGTAGGGGCCCTCTCGATCGTGTTCGCCGCGTGGGGTGCCTACGGCATCGTAAACCTGAGCTTCGGTGGGTCGAACTACGCCGCGGAAGCGGGCGGCAGCAAGATCACCCTCGAGGAGGCACGCAATGCCTGGCTGCGCGAGCAGGCGCAATGGCAGCAGCGCCTCGGTGGCGCCGACATTCCGGTGGCGCTGCGCACACACCTTCAGGACCAGGTGCTCGAGGCGATGATCAGCCGGGCGCTCATCGCCGGGCACACCCGGGATCTTGGCTACCGGGTCGGCCACGACGAGCTGATCGAGGCTGTCCACGGCGAGCCCGCCTTCCAGATCGGCGGCCAATATTCCCCGGAAGTGGCGCACGATGCGCTCTTGCGCGCCGGCTTGACCCCCGAGGCCTTCCAGGAGGAGCTGCGCGACGACCTGCGGCGCACGCAGCTCGAGAACGCGATCCGCGGCTCGGATTTCCTCACGCGCACTGAGTTCGCCCGGCTCGAGGAGCTCCAGGACCAGGAGCGCGAGGTGCGCTACGCCGTCCTTCCTGCAGACAAGTTTCCGGGTGCGCCGGCCGATGATGCAGCCATCGAGGCGTACTACAAGGCGCACCAGGCGCAGTACCTCACTCCCGAGTACGTCCACCTGCAATACGGCGAGCTGCGGCTCGATGCCCTCGAGGCACAGGCGACCGTGACGGATGCGGACCTGCGCGCGCAGTACGACAAGGAGAAGAGCCAGCTCACCGTGGCCGAGAAGCGGCACGCGCGGCACATTCTCCTCACCGGCAAGGACGACGCCGCGGCGCTCAAGGAAGCGCAGGACGTGCTCGCGCAAGCGAAGGCCGGCAAGGATTTCGGCGAGCTCGCCCAGCAGTATTCCAAGGATCCCGGGTCCGCGCGCAACGGCGGGGATCTCGGCTGGGCGGACCGGAGCGCGTTCGTCGCGCCGTTTGCGGATGCGCTCTTCAGCATGAAGCCGGGAGAGATCCGCGGGCCCATCAAGACCCAGTTCGGCTATCACCTCATCCGCCTCGAGGAGATTCAGGCGGGCAAGGGCAAGTCGTTCGAGGAGGCGCGTCCGCAGCTCGAGGCGGACGTGCGCCGTAATCGCGCTGCCGACCGCCTCGGCGAGGTGCAGGAGCAGCTGCAGACGAAGCTCTCGCAGCCCAACGCAGACTTCAACGCGATCGCGCAGGAGTTCAAGCTCCAGCCGGGCGACATCGCGCAATACCTCAAGGGCACCGGAGCGGCTCCCTTAGGCAGCGCCCCTCAGCTTCAGGAGCTCCTCTTTGGGGATCCACCGCTGGCGACCGGACGCTTGGGGGGTCCCGTGCTCCTCGGGGAGAACGCGCTCGTCGTCGTGAAGGTACTCGGGCATCAGAAGCCCGCTCCCAAGCCCCTCGCCGAGGTGCGCGCCGACATCGTGTCCGCGCTCACCAAGGAGCGCGGCACGGCGGCGGCCTTGAAGGCGGCTGAGGCTGCACGGGCACGCCTCGAGGCGGGCACATCGTTCGACGCCGTGGCGCAGTCGCTGGGGGTTGCCGCCGAGCCCGCCCATTTCGTCGGCCGCAACGACCCCTCGATTCCAGCCCCGATCCGCACGGCCGTGTTTGGGGCGCCACGGCCCGCCAAGACGGCCCTGTACCGCGCGGTGACGATGGCCGACGGTGGAGCTGCCGTGGTCGCCGTCACGGCGGTGCGCACCGGAGCGGCCGCACAGGACTCGCAGCAGCAGGCCGACCGGGTGCAGCAGGAGGCGGTTCGCGAGGCCACAGGGGACGTGCTCGGCTACGTCGGCGAAGTGCGCCGCACGGCGGACGTGCGCAAGAACCCGAAGGCGTTCGAATAGCCGGCGTCAGCCCTCGGCTTCGAGCGGGAAACTCATCCCGAC
>DASXKA010000073.1:0-5779 GCA_036497085.1 Steroidobacteraceae bacterium
CTCAAGGTCATGTCGCGCCTCGACATCGCGGAGCGGCGCGTGCCGCAGGACGGGCGCATAAAAATGCGGCTCTCCAAGACCCGCGCCATCGATTTCCGCGTGAGCACCTGCCCGACGCTCTTCGGCGAGAAGATCGTGCTGCGTATTCTCGATCCGGCGCAGGCGATGCTCGGCATCGACTCACTCGGGTACGAGCCGTTCCAGAGGGAGCTGTACACCAAGTACCTCGCCAAGCCTCAGGGGATGATCCTCGTTACGGGCCCCACCGGCAGCGGCAAGACGGTGTCGCTCTACACCGGCCTCAACATCCTCAACCGCGAGGACACGAACATTTCGACCGCGGAGGATCCGGCGGAAATCAATCTGCCCGGCGTCAACCAGGTCAACGTCAACGTCAAGGTGGGGCTCACCTTCGCCGCCGCCATGCGCGCCTTCCTGCGCCAGGACCCCGACGTCATCATGGTCGGCGAGATCCGTGACCTCGAGACGGCGGAGATCGCCATCAAGGCGGCGCAGACCGGCCACTTGGTGCTCTCCACGCTCCATACGAACGACGCGCCGCAGACGCTAACCCGCCTGGTCGACATGGGCGTCAAGCCCTATGCGATCGCGACCTCCGTCAGCCTCATCATCGCGCAGCGCCTTGCCCGGCGGTTGTGCAGCAACTGCAAACAGCCCGTCGACGTCCCGCGCGAGGCCCTCCTCAAGGAGGGCTTCTCCGAGATGGACGCCGTGTCGGGCCTCAAGATCTTCGCGCCCAAGGGCTGCGCCAACTGCACCGACGGCTACAAAGGGCGCGCCGGCATCTACCAGGTGCTGCCGGTGACCGAGGCCATCGCGCGCATCATCCTGGCCGGTGGCAGCGCGGTGGAGATCGGCGCCCAGGCGGCCAAGGAGGGGGTCTGGGACCTGCGCCGTGCCGGGCTCGAGAAGGTCAAGAACGGCATCACGAGTCTCGAGGAAATCAACAGCGTCACTATCGAGTGACGCCAGGTAAGGGCTTATGGCACAGGCAGCTGCAACCGCCACCGTCAGGACCATCAAGCGCGATGTCCCCTTCGCCTGGGAGGGGCGCGACAAGCGCGGTGCACGCATCAAGGGCAAGAGCCTCGCCCCTGATGAATCCGCCCTGCGCGCCGAGCTTCGCCGCCAGGGCATTGCGCCCTCGCGAATCCGCAAGCAACGCGACGGCCGCCGCGGCGGCAGAGTCGACGCGGGCGACATCGCCGTGTTCAGCCGCCAGCTCGCGACCATGCTCGCCGCGGGCATTCCGCTCGTTCAGGCCTTCGAGATCGTCGGCGCCGGCAACGAGAAGGCCGCGATGCAGAAGCTGATTCTCGACGTCAAGGCGGAGGTCGAAGGCGGCACGTCGCTGCACGAGGCGCTCGGCAAGCACCCTCTGTACTTCGACGACCTGTTCGTCAATCTGGTGGAGGCAGGCGAGCAGGCGGGCGCCCTCGAGTCGCTGCTCGACAAGGTCGCCACCTACAAGGAGAAGACCGAGGCGCTGAAGAAGAAGGTCAAGAAGGCGCTCTTCTACCCGACGGCGGTGCTGGCCGTGGCGGTGATCGTAACCGTCGTGCTCCTGATCTTCGTGATCCCGCAGTTTGAATCCCTCTACAAGGGATTCGGCGCGGATCTCCCGGCCTTTACCCAGATGGTGATCAACCTTTCGTGGTTCGTGCAGCACGACGGCGTCTACATCGCGGTCGTGCTCGGGCTGGCCGGTTACTCGTTCTTCTACTTCAAGAAGCGCTCCAAGGCCATGCGGGAGTTCCTGGATCGGGCGATGCTGAAGTTCCCGATCATCGGACCGATTCTCAACAAGGCGGCGATCGCCCGCTATGCGCGCACGCTCTCGACCATGTTCGCCGCCGGCGTGCCGCTGGTCGAAGCGCTCGAGTCCGTGGCCGGAGCGACCGGCAACATCGTCTACGAGAATGCCGTGCTCAGGATGCGCGATGAGGTCGCGACCGGGCAGCGGCTGCAACGCGCGATGGAAGCCACGGGCCTCTTCCCCAACATGGTGAACCAGATGATCGCGGTCGGCGAGGAGTCGGGCTCGCTCGATGAGATGTCGAGCAAGGTCGCGACCTTCTACGAGGCCGAGGTGGACAACGCGGTGGATGCGATGTCGAGCCTGCTCGAGCCGCTCATCATGGTAGTGCTGGGCGTGCTCGTCGGCGGCCTCGTGATCGCCATGTACCTGCCGATCTTCAAGCTCGGTTCGGTGGTCTGACGTCGCAGCGCGAATTCCGGTTGAGGAAACGCCGCGCTCCGCGCGGCGTTTTATTTAGGAGACGAAGCCCGCCATGTCGGTGATCGAGCTGCTCGCGGCCTCGCAGCCCCTGTTCATCGGCACCTGCCTGGTGCTCGGCCTCGCGGTCGGCAGCTTTCTCAACGTGGTGATCTACCGCCTGCCGCTGATGCTCGACCGTGAGTGGCGCGCGCAGTGCGCCGAGCTCGCGGGTCACGATGCGCACTCGACCACCGCGGCGGGCGACGCAGCTGAGCCCTTCAACCTGGTGGTGCCGCGCTCCGCCTGCCCCTCCTGCAAGGCGCCGATCACCGCCCTGCAGAACATTCCCCTCCTCTCCTGGCTGCTCCTGCGCGGGCGGTGCGCACACTGCGGGGCACCGATATCGGTGCGCTACCCGATGGTCGAGCTCCTGACCGGGGTGCTCTCGGGGTGGGTGGCGGCACGATTCGGCTTCGGCCTGGCCGCGCTCGCGGCGCTCCTCCTCACCTGGTTCCTGATCGCGCTCACCTTCATCGACATCGATCGTCAGCTGCTGCCCGACAGCCTGACACTGCCGCTGCTGTGGCTCGGCCTTACGCTGAGCCTCTGGGGTGCGCAGGGGGACGCCGCGGTCCCGGTGGACGTGCGCTCGAGCCTGATCGGCGCGGTTGCGGGTTACCTGAGTCTCTGGAGCGTCTATCATCTGTTCCGCCTGGTCACCGGGAAGGAAGGCATGGGGTACGGGGACTTCAAGCTCCTGGCGGCGCTCGGCGCCTGGCTCGGCTGGCAGATGCTCCTGCCCGTCATCCTGATTGCCGCGGTGGTGGGCGCAGTCGTCGGCATCCTCATCCTGGCGATCCGGCGCCAGAGCCGCGCCACGCCGATCGCCTTCGGACCGTTCCTCGCCGCAGCGGGCTGGCTGGCGCTGATGTTCGGACACGGTCTCGTGGGCCGGTACCTCGCGCTCTTTGCGCCCCAGCCGTGAGCACGCCTGCGGCTTCGCGCGTCTTCCGCGTCGGCCTCACCGGCGGCATCGCCAGCGGTAAGTCGACGGCCGCAAAATTCTTCGGGGCCCTCGGCGTCCCGATCCTCGACAGCGACCAGGTGGCACGCGAAGTGGTCGAGCCGGGCCAGCCGCCGCTCGAGCGTCTGGTCGAGCGCTTCGGCCGCGGCATCCTCACGCCCGACGGACATCTCGACCGGCCCGCGCTGCGCAACATCGTATTCTCCGACCCCAAGGCGCGCGCCGACCTCGAGAACCTCACCCATCCGGCGATCGGTGCTGCGCTCGAGGCGCGCTCGGCCGCCACCGGTGGCCCTTATCAGATTCTGGTGATCCCGCTCCTGGTCGAGAAGAGCCTCGGCTCACAGGTGGATCGCGTGTTGGTCGTCGACTGCGATGCGGAGCTGCAGATCCGCCGCCTGCACGCACGCGATGGCTCGACGCGCGGGCAGGCACAGGCGATCCTCGATGCACAGGTCTCGCGCGGCGCGCGCCTCAAGGCTGCGCACGACGTGATCAGGAACGATGCCGATATGGGCGCAGTTCAGGCGCAGGTCGCCGAGCTGCACGCGCGCTACCTCGATCTCGCGCGCGCTCCGCGCGGCTGAGACCCGCGCGGCGGCGGCGCGAGCCTGGCCTCGAGCGGCTCGATGCCGTTTACTGACCCGGCGCGCGTCAAGCACAATAGCGCCATGACCGAATCCGTCCTGTCCGAGTCCGAGGTTGCTGCCGCGTCCACGCCCGAGTCTGGGCTGCTCGTGTTCGAGCAGCCCTTGAACGAGCGCATGCGCACTTTCCTGCGGCTCGACTTCCTCTACAACCAGGCGCTCTATCACAACGAGATGGCGAGCCAGTGGGGCAGCCGCGCGGCCGTGTCGAGCCTCATCGACATACTGGCCATCGTCACGCGCAGCGATGTCCGCTCGGACGCCCTCAAGGAGCTCGAGGGCGAGCTCACTTCGCTCAATGAGTTCGAGTCCCGGGCCGGCGTCGACACGCAGCGCCTGAAGACGCTGATGTCGAATCTGACGCGCCTGCGGACTGAGCTCATGGGCGCGGGCTCCGCCATCCTGCAGCCGCTGCGCGACTCGGAGTTCCTCAACTCCGTCAAGCACCGCAACGCGATTCCCGGCGGAACCTGCGAGTTCGATCTGCCGGATTATTACTTCTGGCTGTCGCAGCCCGATGAGCTGCGCATGCGCACCTTCAACCAGTGGCTGGCGCTCCTGCGACCGCTGTGCGATACGATCGCCGAGCTCCTGTGGCTCACGCGGCAGAACGGGCGCGCGCGCGACGAGGTCGCGAAGGGCGGTACTTTCGCCATCACATTCGATCGCGACCACCCGCTGCAGCTGCTGCGCATCTCGCTGCCGGGCGCCGCCGGGCTCTATCCGGAGATCAGCGGCAGTCACCACCGCTGTAATCTGCGCTTCCTTGCCTGGAACGGCCTCGGCGCGCGCGCTAGCCAGACCGAGGAAGACGTCCCGTTCACACTCACGTGCTGCGCCTGAGACCGGGGCGATGAGTCCCGCCACGGTCATTTGCCCGACCTGCGGTCGCGAGCTCGAATGGGCGGGCGCGGCGTTTCGCCCCTTCTGCAGCGAGCGTTGCCGCCTCATCGACCTCGGCGCCTGGTTCTCGGACCAACGGTCGATTCCCGGCGAGAGCGCGCCGCCCGACGCGACACCAGCGGCAGACGATCCCGGGGAGCTGCGGCGGAAGTGAAGTTCCGCCTCGCGGCCTTCGGACTTCATCTGTCGGGCAGCGCCACCGCTCTCACTCTGGTGCTGGGCGCTCTCTGGCTAGGCTGGTACCGCTGGCCGGGCTGGTACCTCGCGAGCGCCCTTCATGTCGTCGGGATCGTGGTGATGGTGGACCTGGTGCTCGGGCCAACGCTGACACTCATTGTGGCGAACCCCAGCAAGCGGCGCAGCGAGCTGGCAAGGGATATCGCGATCATCGTCGCCGTACAGCTGATCGCGCTCGCCTACGGCGGCATCACGCTGTGGCGCGGGCGGCCGCTCTATTACACCTTTTCGGTAGACCGTCTCGAGCTGGTCCAGGCATCCGACCTGAAGGCAGACGACGTCAACATCGCGCGGCGGGAGAACCCGACGCTCGCTCCCTTCTGGTACAGCCGGCCGCGCTGGATCTGGGCGCCGCTGCCGGAGAACCCTGAGGAAGCGCAGAAAATTGCCGCGGGAGTGGTGTTAGGCGGCACCGACGTCATCCAGATGCCGCGCTATTTCCGGCCCTGGCAGCGGGGATTATCGGAACTGCGCCAGCGTCTCGGCAAAGTAGACGGATTCCGGTACTTCAGCTCGATTGAGAAGAGCACGCTGAAGAGCCGCATGGCCCAGCTGGGCCTCCCCGCCGATCAGGCCAATTCCATGGTCATGTGGGGCGGGGGCCGCCGCGTGCTCGCGGTGTTCGACCTCGGGACGCTCGAGCTCCGCGCCCTGATCAGGGCCGACTGAGCGGCGCCGACACCCCGACCCACTTGGCGAGAAACGCCCACTGATCGGCGTAGTCCTCGA
>DASXKA010000074.1:0-1807 GCA_036497085.1 Steroidobacteraceae bacterium
CGGCTGCACGGCGATCGTGCGCGCGATGCACAGGCGCTGCTGCTGGCCGCCGGAGAGGCCGGTGCCGGGGCTGCCGAGCCGCTCCTTCACCTCGTCCCAGAGGCCCGCGCGCGTCAGGCTCGTGCACACGATGTCGTCGAGGTGGGCGCGGCTGCGCGTGAGGCCGTGGATGCGCGGGCCGTAAGCGACGTTGTCGTAGATCGACTTCGGGAAGGGGTTCGGCTTCTGGAACACCATGCCGACGCGCGCCCGCAGCTGCACCACGTCGCGGCGCTCATCGTGGATGTCGCTGCCGTCGAGGGTGATGCTGCCGGTGACGCGGGCGCCGGGGATCGTGTCGTTCATGCGATTGAGGCACCGCAGAAACGTCGACTTGCCGCACCCCGACGGACCGATCATCGCCAGCACCTGGCGCCGTGCGACGTCGATCGTGACGTTCTTCAGCGCCTGCTTGGCTCCGTAATAGACATTGACGTCGCGGCAGGAGAAGACCGGATCCGCGACGGCGGTCTGCTCCGAGACGGCACGCGGACTCGCCCCGGCACGCACCGCGACGTGCACCCGGCCGCTGGGCTTCAGGTTCAGGCCGCTCTCGCCGACGTGGCGCGCGAGCGGTTCGGCACCCGCGGGTGCGCCGGCGCCGACCGGCTTACCCCCCGAGCCGTTGCCCGCGGCCGCGCCGGCCCCCGCGCCGTTGCCGCGGACAGGCCCGGGCGCTGCGCCGGGCGTCGCGGGCGGTGGCGGGGTCTCCTTGGGCGGCTCGCTCATGGGGTAGTGCTCAGCCAAATCGTCCGGTGACGTAGTCGTCCGTGCGGCGATTCTTCGGCGCGGTGAAGAGCTGGTCCGTGGGACCCATCTCCACCAGCTCGCCGAGGTACATGAAGGCGGTGAAATTCGACACGCGTGCAGCCTGCTGCAGATTATGCGTCACGATGGCGATGCAGTACTTCTCCCGGAGCGACTGCAGTGTCTCCTCGATGCGCAGCGTCGAGATCGGGTCAAGCGCCGCGGTCGGCTCGTCGAACAGGATAACCTCGGGGCGCACGGCCAGGGTACGGGCGATGCACAGGCGCTGCTGCTGGCCGCCCGAGAGGCCGCGGCCGTCCTCGTGCAGCTTGTCCTTCACCTCTTCCCACATCGCCGCATCGCGCAGCGCCTCCTCCACGCGGTCGGCGAGCTCGCTGTGGGAGGTACGCCGCACGAGGCGCAGCCCGAAGGCCACGTTGTCGAAGATCGACATGGGAAAGGGTGTCGCCTTCTGGAACACCATCCCGACCCGGTAGCGCAGCGCCGCGACATCCACCGTCGGCGCGAGGATGTCGTCGCCGTCGAGCCGCACGTCCCCGGTCGCGCGATGCCCCGAGTAGAGCGCGTACATGCGGTTGAAGACCCGCAGCAGCGTCGACTTGCCGCAGCCCGAGGGCCCGATGAATGCGGTAATACGCCGATCGGCGAGCGTGAGGTTGATGTCCTTCAGCGCCTGCGCCTCGCCGTAGTAGAAGTCGAGGTGCCGCACGTCGTACTTGACCGGGTGCGCCCCGCTCGCGGCGCTGACGGCCGGCGCGAGCTCGGCTCCGGAAGCGCCCATCAGCGCTGCCCTCCGGGCCCGAGCCGGGCTACCACGAAACGCGCCGTGATGGACAGGAGCAGGATCGACAGCGTGATAAGCAGCGCCCCCGACCAGGCGAGCTGCTGCCAGTTGGGATAGGGGCTCAGCGCGAACTGGAAGATCACCACGGGCAGGTTGGCCATGGGCGCGTTGAGGTTGGTGCTCCAGAACTGGTTGTTGAGCGCCGTAAACAGCAGC
>DASXKA010000075.1:0-33863 GCA_036497085.1 Steroidobacteraceae bacterium
GGGTAGTCACCGCCTTATCGTACAATCGCGCACCCGGGCGCGTGGAGGAAAAGCAATGGCCGGACACGAGTACCAGGCGCGCATCCACTGGAGCCGTGGTGCCGCCGTCTTTACCGACAACCGCTACAGCCGCGCGCACCGTTGGCACTTCGACGGCGGCGTCGAGGTCCCGGCGTCCTCCTCGCCGCAGGTGGTGCGGGTACCGCTCTCGGACGAGCACGCCGTCGATCCGGAGGAGGCGCTGGTGGCGGCGCTCTCGAGCTGCCACATGCTGTTTTTCCTGTCGTTCGCCGCCGCGCGCGGGCTCAGGGTGGATGACTACAGCGACGAGGCGAGCGGCGTCCTGGGGAAGAATTCCGCCGGCCGGACCGCCATGGTGCGCGTCACGCTTCGCCCCCGGGTGGTGTTCTCGGGGGAGCAGCTGCCGCAGCGCGCCGACATCGAAGCGCTCCACCATCGCGCGCACCAGGAGTGCTTCATCGCCAACTCGGTGACCACCGAGGTGCGCTGCGAGCCCGTCTGGGATGACTGAGCCGCAAGTCGAGACCGTGGCGCATTTCACCGGGGCGGTGATCTGCACCCGCACGCCCGACGGGCCGCTCGGCTTGACGCTCACCGGCCGCACCGACCGACCCGGCGAGGTCCGGCTCGACTTCGCGGGAGCCGCGCCCGCCGATCTTCCCGGGCATCTCGAGGACGCGGTGATCGAGCGCGCGGGCCCGGGCCGCTACCGGATCGCGAGCGGCACGCGCTCCTGGACCGTCGCGGCACGTTCGGTGTACCTGCACCGCGACGTCGCGCCGGACTTCTACCGGGCGATTCCGCCGCGTCCCGCACCGCTCCCGCGGCGTCTGCTGTTCGGTGCGATGCTGGCGCTGGCGCGCAGCCGCGCCGGTATCGCACTGCTCAAGGCCTTACGGCGCTGAGCTCAGCCCGAACTCGCCGGCGTCCTCGAGCGCCGGGCGGCGGGCGCCGATCAGCGCCGCGTAGGTGTCGATCTGCTGGCGCAGGGTGCGATCCCAGGTGAATTGCCTGAGCACCCGGGCGCGCGCCGCTGCGCCGAGCGCCGCGAGATCACGCTCGTAGAGCGCGGCGATGCTGGCCGCCATCGCCGCCGGGCTGTCGGGCTCGGCGAGCCCGCCGACGCTCTCGTCGACGAGCTCCGGGAAGGCACCGGCGCGTGCGGCGATCACCGGCAGCCCGCACGCCATGGCCTCGAGCACCACCAGCCCGAAGGTCTCGCGCGTGCCGGCGTGCACCAGTGCATCGGCGGAGGCGATCCACGCGGCGAGCTCCAGGCTGTCGCGCCGGTAGGGCACCATCGTGACATTGCGCGCCGGGCGTGCGCGCCGATGGCCCCCGATCAGCAGCAGGTGGTACGGCGAACCGAGCTGCGCGAACGCCTGCATCAGCACCGGCAGGTTCTTCTCCCCGGCGAAGCGGCCCGCGTAGGCGAGTAACCGCGTGCCGGGGGAGAGGTGCAGGCGCGCACGCAGGTCGAGCGTGCGCCGCTGCGGGTGGAACACGTCGGCGTCGACGCCGAGCGGCTGGTGCAGGGTGTGGTGCACGCCCAGCTCGGCCAGGTACTCGCACATGATGCGGCTCGGAGCCAACACGACATCGAAGCGCTCATAGAGGGTGCGCAGGTAGCGGCGCACAGAACGCTCGATGGCGCGCACGCGGCGGCCGATGATCTGCGGCACGTTGGAGTGGTAGAAGCCCACGACCGGGATCGCGCGGCGCCGCGCCACGGCGGCGGCGCACCAGCCGGGGTGAAAGGCGTCGCCGGCCTCGATGAGCGTCGGCTCGAGCCGCTCGAGCACGCGCTTCCAGCGCCGCACGTTGAGCGGCAGGCGGTAGTTGAAAGTGCCCGGCACGGTGAAACCGGACAGGGTACAGAGCCCGCCGCGCTCGAAGCGGTCGCGGCGGCCCGGGACCACGAGGGTGTGCTCCCAGTGGGTGTGCGCGGCCAGCCAGGAGTGCTTGGCGTTGAGATAGCGCCGCACGCCGCCGCTGGTCGGCGAATAGAACAGGGTGGTATCGACGAGGTGCAGGCGGTCCATCCGCGGGGCATTGCACGCGCCTGAGGATAGGGTGTCAAGCGCGCGTCACCGTCGCCGCGTTATCATCTGAAGTCATGAGCCAACTGCTGCGCCGCCTGGTCGTGCTGCAGCCCGGCGAGGCGCCGGCGCTGCTCGCCTCGTTCGCGACACTGCTGTGTATGTTCGCGAGCTACACGATCCTGCGCCCGGTGCGCGATGCGCTCGGTATCACCTCCGGTCTCGACAAGATTCCGTACCTGTTCTGGGGCGTGTTCGTGGTGATGCTGCTGCTGCAGCCGGTGTACGGCTGGCTCACGTCGCGCTTCCCGCGCACCGTGTTCCTGCCGTGGGTGTACGCGTTCTTCGCGGCCAACCTGATCGGCTTCTACGTGTGGTTCCGCGTGCAGGAGGACCACACCTGGATCGCGCGCAGCTACTTCGTCTGGGTGAGCGTCTTCAATCTGTTCGTCGTGGCGGCGTTCTGGAGCCTCATGGCGGATGTCTTCAGCCGCGAGCAGGCCGGGCGTCTGTTCGGCTTCATCTGGGCGGGCGCGAGCACCGGCGGCCTCATCGGGCCGGCGATCGACAACCGCTTCGCCGTGCCGGTCGGTGCCATCAACCTGTTGCCGATCTCGGCGGGGCTGCTGCTGCTGTCGCTGGTCTTCATGCGGCAGGTGATTCGCTGGCAGCGACGCTCCGCGGCCGTGCCCTCCACGGCGGCCGCGCCGGGAGCCATGGCGGCGCCGCGCTCCGAGGACGCGCTCGGCGGCGGCGTCTGGGCGGCCTTCACACAGGTGGCGCGCTCGCCTTACCTGCTCGGCATCGCCGCTTTCGTGATGCTCATGACCTGGGTGTCGACCTTCCTCTATCTCGAGCAGCAGGCATTCGTCGCCCGGGTGTTCCACAGCGCCGACGAGCGCGCGAGCTTCTTCGGCGGCATCGATTTCTGGGTGCAGGCGGCCTCCCTCACGATCCAGCTGCTGCTCTTCGGCCGGCTCTTCAAGTGGTTCGGCATGCGGCTGGTGCTCGCCTCGGTGCCGGTGATCATGACCGCCGGCTATGCGGTGTTCGCGGTGGCCCCGAGCTTCATGGTGCTCGTGGTCGTATACGCGGTGCGCCGCGTCGCCGACTACGCGCTCACCCGCCCGTGCCGCGACGCTCTGTTCACCGTGGTGAGCCGCGAGGAGAAGTACAAGGCGAAGAGCCTCATCGACACCTTCGTGTACCGCGGCGGCGATGCGCTCTCGGGCTCGCTCTACAAGGAGCTCACCGGCGGCTTCGGAGCGGGACCGGCGGCGATAGGCTGGCTCGGAGCGGGGGTGTCGGCGCTGTGGACGGTACTCGCGCTGGCGCTCGGGCGGGCGCAGGAGCGCGCGCGTGCCCCGGCGCCGGCCGAATCACCCGCGCAGGTCCGCTCAGCAGGTAGTTAAGCCGCGCTCGACTGCGGCTCGGCCGTCGTCGCAGCGAGCAGCTCGCCGGCCGCGCCGATGATCTCGGGGGCGCCCGCGAATCGCTCGGTGCGCGCCTTGGCCACCAGGCGCGTGAGCAACGGCTGATGGCGCTCGAGTGCCTGCGGCAGCGTCGGCGGCGGCGAGTTGACGTGCTGCTGCAGCACGTCGAGCGCGGTGGCGCCGGTGTAGGGCTTCTGTCCGGTCAGCATCTCGTAAAGGATGATGCCGAGGCTGTAGAAGTCGGAACGGCCGTCGAGCTGCTCGCCAAGGGCCTGCTCCGGACTCATGTAGTAGGGAGAGCCGCGCAGCACGGCAGTCTGGCCGGTCTGCAGGCTGGTGGTGCCGCCGTCCATCTGTCGCGCCAGGCCGAAGTCGATCAGGGCCACCGCGTCGTTCTCGCGCAGCATGACATTGGGCGGCTTGAGGTCGCGGTGTACGAGGCCGGCCTGATGCACGACCTGCAGCGCTTCGGCGATACGCTGCAGGTACTGCAAGGCATCGCGCTCCGTGACGCCGCGCTGGATCCGCGCCTTCAGGTCCCCGCGCGGCAGGTATTCCATGGCCAGGTACTCGTAGCCGGCGTGGATCCCGTAGTCGTAGATCTCAACGACCAGCGGACTCCTGACGGCCTGCACCGCGGTGTATTCGCGTTCGAGGAACTGCCGGCCCGCGACCTCGTCGCGCAGTGTCTTCGATACCTTGAGCGCGACGTTGTGGCCACGCGTGGCGCTGCTGGCGAGATAGACGGCAGCCTTCTCCGATTCGCCGACCTTCAGGCGCAGCGTGTAGCCGGGAATGAAGTCCTCGCCCGCAGGCGCGGTGAGCAGCGCCACCACGCCCGGCGGCTGCAGCGCCTCCGCGGCCGGTGTGGGCGCAGCGTCGCCGGCGGGGCGATCGCCGCCGGCCTGCTCCGTGGCGGCGGCTTTGGCGGCCTGCGCCGCGCGCTCCTGCTCCATGTTCGCAAGGCCCGCGAGGCGCCGCTGCACGCGCCGTTCCACGCGGCGCAACGCCACCCGTACCGCGGTGCTGAGCCGTTCCGCGGTGAGGAGTCTCCTCGGCAGATAGTCGAGAGCACCGAGCTGCATGGCGCGAACGGCGGTGAGCTCGTTGCCATCCTCGGCGATCGCGATCACCGCGGGCGCCGCGGGCTGATCGCGCAGGCGGCGCAGCATCCCGAGTCCGGAGGAGCTCGGATCCTCGGGGCTGGCACCGAAACGGCAGCCGAGCAGCAGCAGATCGCAGTCCCGTCCCGAGAAGTTCGCGCACCAGCGTTCGAATTCCGCCAGGTTGAGCACGCTGACACTCGAGCGCGGACAGAGCACGTCGAGGTGGTGACGCAGCCATTCCGCGTAGCGGAGGTCGTCTTCGACGACCAGCATGCGAGCCGGCGGCGGGGGTCGGGCGCTCATTCGCAAACGATGACCCAAGTCCGCCGTGGCTGTCCCGCTTAACAGACGGATTCTGTGAACTCAATTCTGTGAACTGGTTCAAGGTGTGAAGCGGTTCCTGGAGGCGCGGGACCGCTGCAGCGCCCGGCCGGGACCTTCACGGCCGGACGCAAGGCTTCGGGTCCGTCACTCCCGCGTCAGCAGGAACTGTGT
The DNA here is from genome assembly GCA_036497085.1 of Steroidobacteraceae bacterium. Classification (GTDB taxonomy): domain Bacteria; phylum Pseudomonadota; class Gammaproteobacteria; order Steroidobacterales; family Steroidobacteraceae; genus 13-2-20CM-66-19. The sequence goes on from DASXKA010000075.1 coordinate 5,095, forward strand.
GCCCTTGTAGGAGAGCACCGCCCCGTCGGGCGTAACGCGCTCGAGGCGCACACCCTCGAGCGAGTCGCCCTCGCGAAGCCTGTGCATGTTGATGAGCACCCAGCGGTCCCCGGCGCGCTCGGCGTAGGCATGAAGATCGAGGCGCAGTTGCGGGAGTTGCGACCCGGGAGTGGCGGCCAGCTCCTGGTAGAGCGGTACGCCGGCGTCCGTGCCGCGCCTCACCCGACCGAGGACCCCGGACGGGGGTGGCTCTGCGGCCGGCGCCAGGTCATCGGGATTCGACGGCGGCTCGCTCGCGGCGGCTGCCGCCGATTGGACCGGCGCGCCCGGAGCGGTCGGCCCCGACGGGGCGGTCACGACGTCGTGCACCGCCGGCGCCACCGCGGGTGGAGCTGCCGCGGGTGGCGCGTTGAGAGCGACGACCGCGGGCGCCGCAGCGGCCGGCGCAGACGCCGGCGCGGGGCCTGGAGCCGCTTCGGTCCCGGTGTGCGCCGGGGCTCGTGCCGCTGCCTGCGCCGGGGCGGCCGCGTGCCGCAACAGCAGCCAGCCCACGACGGCGAGATTGGCCACGAACAGCACCGCGATCGCCACCGCCCACGGCGGCAGCGCGTGGCGCGGCGGGGCGACCTTCACTTCGAACAGCGCCGGCCCCCCCTGTCGCTGGCGGTCGCTTTCCGATTTCTTCAACGCATCGAGAATGAACGACATCGCATCACCCGCCGTGAGAGTCTGCGCCCGAGAGCAGCGGCACACCCGGACCGGCCACCGCGGCGGCGAGTGCGATCTGCGTCTCCCGGCCCGCGATGCCGTCGACCGACAGCTGGTGCTGACGCTGGAAGTCGCGCACCAGCCCGGTGAGCTCGGCGTCGAACACGTCGCTCGGCGACGCGCCCGCATCGAGGTGCGCCAGGCGCTCGAGGCTCTGGCGCAGCCAGCGCACGTCCGCGCCGCGCATCCCGGGCGACAGCGCCTTGACCGGCGAGCTGGCCGGGCGCCACAGCATCACGAAGTCACCCAGCCAGAAGTGCGACAGCTCGCCGAGGCCCACTGCGTGCGGGCCACCCAGGTCGAGCCGCGCGTGCTCGTCGTCGAGTCCCGTGAGCACGACCTGGTGGCTGCTGCCCGCCGAGTCGCTCAGCATCAGGATCGCCGGATGGTTATAGAGGCGCAGCTGACCGAACGAGCCGCGGGCGGCAAGGCATTCGAGGTGCAGGCGCACCGCCTGGGTGCACGGGTCGGTGCCGTCGGTCTGGTACTTCACCCCCCAGAGCTCAAAAAGCCTGCCGAAGGCACCGTCGGTGTCGGTCTGGGCCGCGTGCGCGCCGAGCAGCTGCGCGAGCGTCGGTACCGCGGGTGCGCTCGCGGCGGGCGTTACCGCCGCGACGGTGACCGCCGCCGCGCCCGGGCCGCGGGCGCCGGCCGTGGCCGTGCCCGCACTCCACGGCCCGAGCACCCACAGCGACGCGGTGACCGCCGCCAGCAACGCGGCGACGGCGGCCGCTGCCGCCCACGGCAGCCAGTACGCGCCGTAGCCGCGTCCGAACACCTCGGCGGCCGCGCGGCGCACCAGAGTGCCCGTGACCCGGTGCCGGTCGAGGGAGTACGCGCCGAGGAGCGCCCGGTCGCTGAGCACGTTGATGACGCGCGGCACGCCGCGCGACAGGCGGAACGCCTCGCGCAGCGCCCAGGGGCTCAGGATGTCGGTGGTCGCGCCGGCGACCCGCAGGCGGTGGCGCACGTAGGCGGTGGTCTCCTCGCGCGACAGGGGATCGAGGTGATAGCGGCCGGTGATGCGCTGTGCCAGCTGGCGCAGCTCGTTGCGCGCCAGCAGCTCGCGCAGCTCCGGCTGGCCGATGAGGATGATCTGCAGGAGCTTCTGGGTGTTGGTCTCGATGTTGGTAAGGAGCCGCACCTGCTCGAGCACCTCGGGCGAGAGGTTCTGCGCCTCGTCCACCACCAGGACCACGCGCCTGCCGGCGGCGTGGGCCTCGAGCAGATGTCGCGACAGGATGTCGACCAGGTCCTTCAGGCTGTGGCGCGACGCACCCGCGACCTCGATGCCGAGCTCCTCGCAGATCGTCAGCAGGAACTCCGCGGCCGTCAGCTTCGGGTTGAGGATCAGGGCGATCTCGGCGTCTTTCGGTGCCTGCGCGAGCAGCGAGCGCACGATGGTGGTCTTGCCGGTGCCGACCTCGCCGGTGAGCTGCACGAAGCCGCCCGACTCGTTGATGCCGTACAGGAGGTGCGCCAGCGCCTCGGCGTGGCGCTCGCTCAGATAGAGGTAGCGCGGATCCGGGGTGATCGCGAACGGCTTTTCATTCAGACCGAAGAACGTGAGATACATGATGCCGGATGTTATCCGATGGTATTTCCGCGGCGCAGCGCCCGCGCGCCGAAACGCGCGCGCGCCTCATCGAGCGTTGCGTCGAGCCGCCCGCCGCGGCGCAGATCCTCGAACAGGCCGAGCTGGGCTGCGGGCTTCAGCTCTGTGAGGACCACGCCCAGCAGGCGAAGTTTCGCGTCACGGTGCGCGCCTAACCAGCGCTCGAGCAGCTCGGCCGCCACGCCGGCGATGGCGCGCCCGGCAGAGGTCGCCGGAGCGATGGCACGCTGACGGGTGAAGGTCGTGAAGTCGTGGCGCCGGATCTTCACGCCGACGCAGCCGGTGACGAGGTTCCGGCCGCGCAGCCGCGTGCACGCCAGGTCCGCCAGCTTCGCCAGCTGTGCCTGCAGCGCGCGCGGATCGCCGATGTCTTCGGCGAAGGTGTCCTCGGCCGAGAGCGACTTCTCCTCGGCGTCCGCCAGCACCGGTCGCTCGTCGATGCCGGAAGCACGGTCGCGAACCCAGGCGGTGTAACGGCCGAACAGCGGCCGCAGCACCGCGTCCGGCGCGCTGCGCAGCTCGGCGAGCGTGCGGATGCCGGCCTCCTCCACGCGTGCGCCGGTCTTGCGCCCGAGACCGGGGAGCCGCCGCACCGAGAGCGGATCGAGCAGCTCGCGCAGCCGCTCCTGCGGCACCACCGTGAGGCCGTCGGGCTTGCCGAGGTCGGAAGCCATCTTCGCCACGAGCTTGTTGGGCGCCACACCCACCGAGGCGGTGAGACCGGTGAGCTCGCGTATCCGTGCCTTGATGCGGCGCGCGATCTCGATCGCGCCGCCGAGCAGCTCCTGGCTGGCGGTGACGTCGAGGAAAGCCTCATCGAGCGACAGCCCCTCGACCATTGGGGTGACCTCGCGGAACACGCCGAACACCGTGCGCGAGACCTCCTGGTAGCGCGCCATGCGCGGGCGTACGCAGATGGCGTGCGGGCACAACCTGAGCGCGGTGCGCATCGGCATCGCCGAGCGCACGCCGAACGGGCGCACCTCATAGCTGGCCGCGGTCACGACCCCCCGGCCTCCGGTCCAGCCGACGATGACGGGCAGCCCCGCGAGCGCCGGGTTGTCGCGCTGCTCGACGGACGCGTAGAAGGCGTCCATGTCGACGTGCAGAACGGCCCGGCTCACTTGGCGGAATCCCCTCGGCCCGTTCGCGCCCTCAGCGACTCATTTCTCCACCGTGATGGTGATCTTCTTCGAGATCACCGGCGGGTCGTGCGGGATGTGGCTCTGATCGCCGAGGACGAGCTGCAGCGTGTGCTTGCCGGGCGTCAGCGTCAGCGACGTCTCGGTCTGACCCTTGCCGAAGTGCAGCAGCTTGTCGGTGGCGGGGAGCGGCGCGCCGAGGTTGGCGGGCGGATCGCTGTCGACGAGAAGGTGATGATGCCCGCTGTTCTCGAACTTGACCCCGGCGGGCGCAACACCCATGCCCTTGAGCCCGAACTGCACCAGCACCGGGCTCTTGACGGTCGCGCCGTCCTTCGGGCTGATGATGTAGACCTCGGCGCCGGGCGGCGAGGGAGTGCGGGCGGCGGCGGCCGGCGTCTGGGCGAGCGCGACTGGGGCGGCCGCAAGCGAGGCGGCGAGGGCCAGCGTGGCAACGATGAGGTTACGCATGAGGATCTCCTTCACACCGTGAGTGCACTGTAGACAATGGTGAGCCCGAGCATCAGCGCGCCGCTCACCAGATACCAGAATGACAGCAGCACGAGCTTGCCGAACGTGAGCAAGCGCCCCTGCCCGTAGACGACCCGCATGGAGCGGAACACATACCAGACCATGTACCAGAACACCGCGGTATTCACCCAGCGGGCGGCGGCCGGCAGCAATGCGGACAGCGTCCAGGCGAGCATCAGGACCAGGAACGCGAATGCATGGTTGTGCACGAACAGCAGCAGGTGCTCGACGTAGTAATGCCGCGGCCGCCAGTACATGAGCATCATGGCCGCCGCGAGCAGCGGCAGAAACACAAACATCGCCCGCGGCACGTTGTGCAGGAACGACTCCCTGAGCGGGCGGCCGTTGTCGGCGGTGACCGCCAGGCAGGTACGGTGGAACAAAGGTGCGAGGCGCTGCTGCCAGGGGCCTTCATAGGGGATCTCGCTGCAGACGCGCTGCGAGCGCTGCTCCGCCGACTCGCCCGCGAGCGGGTCCAGCAGGTTCACCTTCGCGCTCGCGGTCTGCTGCGGCGCGTCGAGCTGCGCCACCTGGAAGTTGTCGTGCCTGGCAGACGCCGAGGCGTAAACGAAGAAAACCACCGACAGCACGAGATACAGCCGCACCGGGGGCAGGTAGCTCGCGCGGCGTCCGGCGAGAAACTCGCGCGTGAGGAACCCCGGCTTGCCGAGGAGCGCCGCCAGCGTGCGCCATACCCGCGAGTCCGCGTGTGTGAGGTCTTCGGTGGCGACTTTCAGGAAATGCCGCAACGAGTGCACCGGCGGCTCGAGACGCTGGCCGCAGTTGCCGCAGTAGCGCCCCGGAACGCTCGCGCCGCAGTTGTCGCAGCCTGGCGCAGCGGGGGCGGCCGCGGCACACGGCACGGCGGTGGCGGGCGCGGCAGCGGCCGTGGGGGCCACCTCCGGCGGCGCCGCGGCGGCCGCCGGCGTGCTCATGCGACGTAAGGCCGCGGCTGCCCGGCGGCCGGCTGCGCCTCGAGCGGCTGCGCCTGGGTGCCGAGCTCCTCGGAGGCGAAGTCGTCGACGTTGATGAGCTCCATCGTCTTGCGGTCGTACTCGCGCAGCGCCGCGGCCTCGGTCTCCGAGACGATGCCGGTAGCGAGGGCCTGCTGGATCTGGCCCGGCACGTCAAGCGCGGTGACCTTGCCGGTCTTGACGCCCTCGACGCGGATGCGCTTCACGAGCGGCTCGAGCTGCCCGGCGAGCAGCATGGCCTCCTGCAGCAGCCCGAGGGGATTGCGCGGCTCGAGCGTCCAGTAGATGCCCTGGCAGAGCCACTCGCGTGCCTCGGTCGGGGCGGTGACCAGCGCGGCCACGCGGTGAGCCAGCTCGTCACCCGGGGCTGAATAGACGAGGCCGCGGGGGAAGATGAGCGCGCGCATCAGGCCGGCGAGTGCGCGGTTGGGGAAATTGCGCAGGAAGCCGTGCAGCTGCTCCTGCGCTTGATAGAGGAGGTTGCGGCACGCCCATTCGACGATCGGCAGATCCTCGGCCCGCGCCGCCTGATTCTCGTGGTGCTTGAGCACCATCGATGCCAGATACATCGAGGACAGTACGTCGCCGAGGCGCGCCGACAGGCCCTCCTTCTTCTTGAGGTAGCCGCCGAGCGTGAGCATCGCCACATCGACCGCGAAGGCGAACGAGGCGCTGAAGCGCACGATGTGCTGATAGTAGCGCGCGGTGTCGCCCGCGACCGGCGCACGGGTGAAGCGCGCGTGGGTCAGAGCCATGATGAAGGAGCGCACCGCGTTCGAGATGGTGAAGCCGACGTGGCCGAACAGCGCGCGGTCGAACGCCTCGACGCCGGCGAGGCGGTCGGGATTGCGCGCCGCGGTCATCTCGCGCAGTACGAACGGATGGCAGCGGATGGCGCCCTGGCCGAAGATGATGAGATTGCGGGTGAGGAGGTTCGCGCCCTCGACGGTGATCGCGACCGGCGTGACCTGATAGGCGCGCGCGAGATAATTTTTCGGCCCGAGCATGATGCCTTTGCCGCCGTGCACGTCCATGGCGTCGTTGCACACCTGGCGGCCCATCTCGGTGACGTGGTACTTGAGCATGGCGGAGGGCACCGAGGGCTTCTCGCCGCCGTCGATCGCGCCCGCGGTCACCGAGCGCGCCGCGTCCATCGTGTAGGTGAGGCCGACCATGCGGGCGATGACCGCTTCGACTCCCTCGAATTTGCCGACCGGCGTATTGAACTGGCTGCGAATGCGCGCGTAGGCGCCGGTGGCCCAGACTGCCGCCTTGGCCGCGCCGGTGGTGTTGGAGGGCAGCGAGATGCAGCGGCCCACGGAGAGTTGCTCGACCAGCATGCGCCAGCCGCTGCCCGCCAGCGGCGGTCCGCCGATGATGAAGTCGAGGGGCACGAATACGTCACGGCCCTGGATGGGGCCGTTCTGGAACGGCACGTTGAGCGGAAAGTGCCGCCGCCCGATGGTGATGCCGGGCGTGGTGCGCGGAATGAGCGCGCAGGTGATGCCGATGTCGGTCTTGCCGCCGAGCAGCCGCTCCGGATCGAACATGCGGAAGGCGAGTCCGATCACGGTCGCAACCGGAGCCAGCGTGATGTAGCGCTTGGAGAAGTTGAGCCTGAGGCCGACGATCTCCGACCCCTGCCACATGCCGCGGCATACCACCCCGGTGTCCGGGATGGAGGCGGCGTCGGAGCCGGCGCGCGGCCCGGTGAGCGCGAAGCACGGCACCTCCTCGCCGCGCGCCAGACGCGGCAGGTAGTAATCCTTCTGCGCTTCGGTGCCATAGTGATTCAGCAGCTCCGCGGGCCCGAGCGAATTCGGCACCGCGGCGTTGGAGGCGGCGGTGGGACTGCGGCTCGAGATCTTGGCGAGCACGCACGAGTGCGCGTAGGCGGAGAACTCGAGCCCGCCGTACTTCTTCGGGATGATCATCGCGAAGAAGCCGCGGGTCTTGAGGAACTCCCAGGCCTCCGGCGGCAGGTCGCCGAGCTCATGCGTGATGTGCCACTCATCGAGCATCCGGCAGAGCTCCTCGCAGGGACCGTCGAGGAACGCCTGCTCCTCGTCCGAGAGCTTCGGCGGCTTCGCGGCGAGGAGCTTGGGCCAGTCGGGCGCCCCCGTGAACAGCTCCCCGTCCCACCACACGGTGCCGGCCTCGAGCGCTTCCTTCTCGGTCTGTGACATCGACGGCAGGAGCTTCAGATACGCGCCCATGAAGGGCCGGGTGATGAGCGCCTTGCGCAGCGGCCGCACGTTGAGCAGCCACAGTCCCGCGAGCAGCACCCACAGGAGGCCCTTCCACAGGCCCGCCGGGGCACCGGCGGTGGTGTAGAGCGCGAGCAGCACCGTAAAGGTGACCGTGAAGGCGAGCAGCGACAGCCGCCGGTAGGCGAGAAACAGCAGCGCGGCCACGAACACCAGCGTGATGAGGCCGCCGACCTGCGTGACGGCGTAGGCCGCGGCCAGCACCGCGAGCAGCGAGACGATCGCGCCCAACATAACTCTCTCCTCCGTCAGCCGAGCAGGTTCCTGACTCCGTCGCGCTCTTGGCGCAGCTCCGCGTGCGTCGAGTCCATGCGCTTGCGGCTGAACTCGTCGATGGCGAGGCCCGGAACGATACGGTACTCGCCGTTCGCGACCGTCACCGGGTACGAGTAGATGACTCCGGCCTCGATGCCATAGCTGCCGTCCGCCGCGATCCCCATGCTCACCCAGTCGTCCTGGCCCGTGCCGTGCACCCAGGTGTGCACGTGATCGATCGCGGCGGATGCCGCCGAGGCGGCCGAGGAGGCGCCGCGCGCCTTGATGACGGCGGCGCCGCGCTGCTGCACGGTCGGAATGAAAGTCTGCTCGATCCATTCCCGGCCGACCAGCGCCGGGGCGCTCTTGCCCGCCACCAGCGCGTGCGTCAGGTCCGGGTACTGGGTGGCGGAATGGTTTCCCCAGATCGTCATACGGCGGATGTCCGACACGTGCGTGCCGGTCTTCTCGGCGAGTTGCGCCAGCGCGCGGTTATGGTCGAGGCGCGTCATCGCGGTGAAGTTGCGCGGATTCAGGTCGCGCGCGTTTTGCATGGTGATCAGGGCATTGGTGTTGGCTGGATTGCCGACCACCAGCACGCGCACCTTGCGGTCGGCGTGCCGATTGAGCGCCTTGCCCTGCGCCGAGAAGATCTGCGCATTGGCGAGCAGCAGATCCTTGCGCTCCATGCCGGGCCCGCGCGGCCGCGCGCCCACCAGCAGCGCCACCTGGCAATCGCGGAAGGCGACGTTCGCATCGTCGCTCGCACTCACGCTCTCGAGTGTTGGAAAGGCGCAGTCGTTGAGCTCCATCAGCACGCCCTGCAGCGCCGGCAGCGCGGCGCTGATCTCGAGCAGATGGAGCCTGACGCGCGTGTCGGGCCCGAGCAGCGCACCCGAGGCCACGCGAAAGGCGAGCGCATAACCGATCTGCCCGGCGGCGCCGGTGATCGCGACATTTACGGCGGGTTTCATGAGCGATTTTCTTTGCGGCGACGGAAGGGGGGCCGGAAAGTTTAGCGTGTGCGCCCCTGACAGCCCGCAAAAACGGCGTCCTTGCCGCCTGAAGCCCGCTCCTTGCCCCGGGGATCCGGGGGCTCACCCCCCTTTCTGACCCCTTAAGGTCATCTACTGAGATAGTTTGACACTCAAGTAGTGTTCTAGTAGAGTACAACACTAATGAAGGCGACCTGCATGGTGCAGGGAGCCGCAGAGAGAGAAAGCCAAGAGGAGATGACCATGAACGCAATCGACACCCTGTCCCGCAATGCTATCTGTGCCGCGGCTGCCGCCCTGATCTGCGTGCTGTCCAGCATGGCCTTCGTCGAGTCGACCGCCGTTGTTCCGGGCACCCAGCCCGAGTTCATCCACGTCGCTCACGTGTCCGCGCCGTCCTGGTTCGGCAAGCCCGAGCCGGCCGTTTTGGTAGATTAGTTCGCTAACTTCCCCGTACACCCTTGTCCACCCCGACACTCACGACAGCCATCATGGATCCGCAATGGGACAACAGCCTGCCGATTTACCGGCAACTGAGGGACCGTGTGGTTGCCATGATCCTCGAGGGCGTCCTGAAGGAGGGAGACCCGCTGCCCTCGGTACGCAACGTCGCCGCGGACTTTCGCCTCAATCCGCTGACGGTGCTCAAGGGCTACCAGCAGCTGGTGGACGAGCAGCTGGTCGAGAAACGCCGGGGTCGCGGCATGTTCGTGAGCCCCGGGGCACGCAAGGCGCTCATGAAGGACGAGCGGCAGCGCTTTCTCGAGGACGAATGGCCGAAGGTTTACGCGACGATCCAGCGCCTCGGCCTCTCGAGCGAGGAGCTGCTGCGAGCCGGAGCCGCTGCACCCGCGGCGCCCTTCCCGGCCGCGCCTTCCAAAGGGGAGCCAGATGACAGCGGTAATTGAAGCGCGCGGTCTCACCAAAGCCTACGGCGCGACGCGCGCGCTCGATGGGGTGAGTTTCAGCGTCGAGCCGGGGCGCATCGTCGGGCTCATCGGCCCGAACGGCGCCGGCAAGACCACCGCGCTCAAGGCCATCCTCGGCCTCACCTCATTCGCCGGCGAGCTGCGCGTACTCGGGCTCGACCCGCGCTCGCAGCGCGATCAGCTCATGCGCGACGTCTGTTTCATCGCGGACGTGGCGGTGCTGCCGCGCTGGCTGCGCGTCGCGCAGGCGGTCGACTTCGTCGAGCACGTGCACCCGCGCTTCGACCGCAGCATCGCCGAGAATTTTCTGACCAAGACCGACATCAAACGCGGCAGCCGCGTCGGGCAGCTCAGCAAGGGCATGGTGACGCAGCTGCACCTGGCACTGATCCTGGCGATCGATGCGCGGCTGCTGGTGCTCGATGAGCCGACGCTCGGCCTCGACCTGCTGTTTCGCCGCCAGTTCTACGACACGCTGCTCAACGACTACTTCGACAAGGAGCGCACCATTCTGCTCACCACGCACCAGGTGGAGGAGGTGGAGCAGCTCTTTACCGACGTGATTTTCATCAACCACGGGCATTTCACGCTCAACGCTCCGGTCGAGGAGCTCGGCGGCCGCTACCAGCAGCTCACCGTCAGCTCGGAGCAGGCCGCGCGCGCCCGCGAGCTGCGCCCGTTCTACGAGCGCGAGATATTCGGTCGGGTGGCGATGTTCTTCGAGGGCCGCACGGCCGCCGAGCTCGGTGCCTTCGGCGAGCTGCGCACGCCCTCCATCGCCGACCTGTTCGTGGCCAAGATGCAGGGAGCCTCGTCCACATGAACACCAACACTCGAGGATTTGCCGGCGAGCCGCTGCGGCCGGGCGCACCGCTCGGGCAGTGGGAGCGCACCGCACCCTGGGTAGCGCCGCTCGTGACCGCCGGAGTGCTCGCGCTCGCCACCGTCTTCATGGTCGCCAGCTGCGGGGCCGCACTCATATGAACGCCAACGCCGCCACGGCCGCCACCGTCGCACCCGCGCTCATGCGCCGCGCCGGCCCCCTCGATAGCGTTGTAGCGCTGGTGCGCCGCGAGCTCTGGGAGCACCGCTCTCTGTGGATCTGCACGCTGGTGGTGGAGGGGCTGCTCGCAATCTCGCTGCTCCTCGGCCGTATCAACATGGACCTCCCGGAGGAGGTGCTCACGGCGCAGCAGAAGGTGTCCATCCTGACGATCGCGCAATGGGCACTCGCCCAGCCGCTCTTCATCGTGACGGCTATCGTCCTCAGCTTTTACCTGCTCGATTGCCTGTATGCCGAGCGCAAGGACCGCAGCATCCTCTTCTGGAAGTCGCTGCCGCTCTCGGATGAGCTCACGGTCGGCTCCAAGTTCCTGGTCGCCGCCGTGGTCGTACCGCTCGGGGTGTTCGTGCTGGCCACCGCGGCTGACCTGGTGTTCGAGGCGATCCTCATGCTGCGTGTCCCCGGGGCGGTCCGCTGGAGCACGGTCGAGTGGCTGCGGACCGAGGTGGTGCTGCTCCTCGAGGTGATTCTCGGCGTACTGTGGTACTCGCCGATCGCCGCCGCGCTGCTGCTGTTCTCCGCCTGGGTACCCCGCAACCCGATCCTGTGGGCATCGCTGGTGCCGGTGGTGGCGCCGATCGTCGAGCGCGTCGCACTCGGCACCCATTACATCTGGAGCTTCGAGAGCTATCGGATGAACGGCATCTGGCACCAGCTGACGCTCGGGCCGAACGTGTTCGCCAGCTTCCACAACCTGCCTCCGGTGGGCATCGTCCTCGACACCTTCAACATCCGCGGCGCGTTCACCGACGTCGACCTGTGGCTGGGAGTGGTCGCCGCGTTCGCGTTGGCGTACGCCGCAGCCCGCGTCCGCCGCTACCGCAACGAGAGCTAGACTACTCGTTGGATTGGCTCGCGGCTCGCTGCCGAAGCCGGATCGCGCTTATGATCCGCGAGTGTCAGCAACGCTTCCGAGGAGAGAGGCCGTCGAGGTCCGGCACACCGCTGAGGGTCTGGAGCTCGAGCTGACCGGCGAATGGAGCGTACGCGAGGTCGCCTCGATCGAGGCCGTGCTCGCCGCCGTCGACGTCGCCTCGGCGCCGCGCATCCGGATCGCCGCGCAGGCGATCACCCAGCTCGATCTCTCCGGCGCCTGGGTGCTGCGCGGCTTCCTGCGGCGCGCGCGCCGTGCGGGAGCCGAGGTCGCCTTCCGGGGCGACCCGCCGGACCAGCTGCGTCTGCTCGACCAGACACTCGAGGACCCGGCGCCGCCCGAGCCGGACGCGACGGCGACGATGGCGGTTGCGGCGGAGCCGGGCGATCGTGCCCTGGTCGCGATCGGTCGCTACGTCGTCCGTACCGGCCGCGATCTCCTCGGGGGACTGGCCTTCCTCGGCCGCACCTGCCTCACCCTCGCAGCCGACCTGGCGCACCCGCGGCGCCTGCGGCCGATCTCGGTCATCCGCCACGTGTATGAGACCGGCATCACGGCCATGCCGATCGTGGCGCTCATCGCCTTTCTCGTCAGCGTGATCATTGCCTACCTGAGCGCCCAACAGCTGCGCGGGCTGGGCGCCGACATCTACGTGGTCGACCTGGTCACGATCGGCGTGCTGCGCGAGCTCGGGGTACTGCTTACCTCGATCATCGTCGCCGGCCGCTCCGGCAGCGCCTACGCCGCCGAGCTCGGCTCGATGAAGCTCAACGAGGAGGTCGATGCGCTCATCGCCACGGGCTCCGACCCGTTCGAGCTGCTGGTGGTGCCGCGGGTGCTGGGGCTGGTCATCGCGCTGCCGCTGCTCACGGTGATCGCCGATCTCATCGGACTCGCGGGCGGGGCGCTGCTGTGCCGTTACCTCCTCGACATGCCCCTCACCCAGTACGTGAACCGGGTCGACGAATCGATCGCCTCGACCACCTTCTGGGTGGGCATCATCAAGGCGCCGGTGTTCGCGCTGCTCATCTCACTCGCCGCCTGCTACCGCGGCATGCAGGTGCGCGGCTCGGCGCGCGAGCTCGGCCACCTGGTGACGGTGGCGGTGGTGCAGGCGATCTTCCTCGTGATCCTGGCGGACGCGCTGTTCGCGATACTGTTCATGCAGATGAAGATCTGATGGAGCCGGTCGTGGAAGTCCGCGGGCTCGTGAACCGCTTCGGCGGGCAGGTCGTGCACGACGGGCTCGACATGCGGGTCGAGGAGGACGAGGTGTTCGGCATCGTCGGCGGCTCGGGCGCGGGCAAGTCGGTGCTGCTGCGGACCATCCTCGGACTGCAGCGTCCGCTTGCCGGCACGGTGCGGATTCGCGGCCGCGACATCACGCACCTGCCCGAGCGTGAGCTGCGGCCCATCAAGGCTGGCTACGGCGTGGCCTTTCAGTCCGGGGCACTCTATTCCGGGCTCACGGTGCTCGAGAACGTACAGCTGCCGATGATCGAGCACCTGAGGCTCCCGCCGACGGCGCTCGAGGGGCTGGCGCTGCTCAAGATCCGCCTGGTCGGGCTGCCGGAGGATGCAGCCCGGAAGTACCCCGCGCAGCTCTCCGGCGGCATGGTGAAGCGCGCCGCAGTGGCCCGCGCCCTGGCGCTCGATCCGCAGCTGCTGTTCCTCGACGAGCCCACCTCGGGCCTCGACCCGGTGAGCGCGGCCGCCTTCGACGACCTGGTGCTGTATCTGCAGCAGCACCTGCAGCTCACCATCGTCATGATCACACACGATCTGGACAGCATCTTCCGTACCTGTAATCGTGTCGGGGTGATCGTGGAGCGGCGCATGGAATCCGACACCCTCGAGCGCATCGTCGACCACCCGAACCCGTGGATTCAGGCCTACTTCCACGGCGTGCGGGCGCGCGCGCGCCTCGGAGCCCGGCATGGAGCGTGAGGCCAATTACGCCGCCGTGGGCGCGTTCGTGCTGCTGGTGACGCTGGCCGGGGCGCTGTTCGTCTACTGGTATTCCGACACGCGCGAGCACCGCGACTACAACCGCTACGAGATCTACTTCACCGGCAGCGTCAGCGGGCTGGAGAAGGGCGCGGCGGTGCGCTACCTCGGGGTGCCGGTCGGGCGCGTCAACGACCTGCGCATCGACCCGCGCGACTCGAGCCGTGCCGAGGTGATCGTCGACATCGACTCCTCCACGCCGATCTCGGAGCACACGGTCGCGGAGCTCGAGCTGCAGGGCGTGACGGGGTTGCTGTACATCGATCTGAGCGAGGACCGCAGCGGCAAGCGCATGGCGCCCCCGGTCGCGAGCCTCAAGTATCCGGTGATCCACTCGGCGCCCTCGCGTTTCGACGTGTTTCTCACCGGCCTGCCCGAGCTGGTTGCCGCGGTCGGTAATCTCGTCAACCGCGCGGACCGGCTGCTGAGCGATGAGAACATCGCCGCGGTGACCTCCGCCGTGGGCAACCTCGACAAGGCGTCGGGCAACCTGCCGCACACGATCAAGGAGCTCAATGGGCTCATCGCGGAGCTGCACGGCGCGAGCGCCGAGCTCGCCGCCAGCGCGAGCATCGCCCACGGGATGCTGCAGAGCGTGGACCCGGACGTGCGGGCGTCGGCGCAGCGCCTGCGCGCCATCGCCGAGAGCCTGGCGGATGCCAGCAGCCAGCTCGATAAGGCGATCGCCGAGAACCGCCAGGACGTACGCGCCTTCACGCACCAGGGGCTGCCGGAGATCGAGCGCTTCGTACGCGAGGGGCGCGCGGCGGCGCACGACATCCGTGAGCTCTCGAACAGCCTGCGCGAGAATCCGACGCAGCTCCTCTATCAGTCGCCGCAGCGCGGCGTGGAGATTCCGCGATGAGGCTGGCGGGGATCGGGCAGGCGACGCCGAGGGTCTCGGTGCTCATACTCTCCCTCGGTGCAGCGGCCGGGTGCACCAACCTCTTCCACAGCGACGCCAAGCCCGAGCAGACCTACGTGCTGCGCGCCCCGGTGGCGGCAGAGGCGGGCGCGGACGGCGCGGCCGGGGCGGCGACGCCTGCCGCCGCCCGGCCCGCGGGCCTGCTCGCGCCGCTGCAGGTCGCACACCCGTTCGCGGCCCCGGGCCTCGACGGCCCGCACATCATTCTGGTGCAGGCCGATCACCGCATGAACTTCTACCTCGGCAGTCGCTGGCCGGCGCCGCTCCCGGACATGGTCGAGGCGCTGGCGGTCGAGACACTGCGTACCTCGGGAGACTGGCAGTCGGTGCAGGACTCCGGCAGTCCGTTCATCTCCGAGTACCTGCTGTCGATCTCGATCCGGCGCTTCGAGGCCGACTACACCCGTGGGCGGGCGGCACCCCAGGTCGAGGTGGTGCTCGACTGCACGCTCGGCGCGCGTGCCGGGCGCGAGCTGGTGACGAGCTTCGTGGCCGCGGGCAGCGCCACGGCGACCGGCGACCGCATGAACGAGGTGGTCGTGGCCTTCGAGAACGCGAGCAGCGCGGCGCTCGCTTCTCTGTCGCAGCAGGCGACGGCGGCCACCCGCGCCTTCGCCGAGCGCGGCACGGCGACCGCGCGCTGAACCAAACTCGCTGCTACGCCAGGCGCGGCGCGCTCGCTGCCTCGCCGCCGCGCAGCAGGTGGGCAAAGGGGAGCGTGCCGGCGGCCTGGCGCGCGAGCAGCGCGTTCAGCTCCGCGGCCGTGCACGGCTCGCCGAAGAGGCGTCCCTGGGCATAGAGGCAGGCGTTGTTGCGCAGGAACTCGAGCTGCGCGCGCGACTCGACGCCCTCGGCGATCACTTCCATCCCGAGCGAGCGCCCCATCTCGATGATGGTACGCACGATGGTGGCGTCGCCGGCGTCCTCGCTGGCGTCGCGCACGAACGACTGGTCGATCTTGAGCGTGCCGATCGGGAACTGCTGCAGTGCCGACAGCGACGAATAGCCGGTGCCGAAGTCGTCTATCGACAGGTGCAGCCCCATCGCGAAGAGCTCATCGAGCAGGCGTAGGGTGCGCGGCGCGTCCGCCATCAGCGTGGTCTCGGTGATCTCCAGCTCGAAGGCGGTCGGCGACACGCCATGGCGCCGGAACACCGAGCGGCAGCGCAGGATGAAGCTCGCCTGGCGCAGCTGCTTCAACGACAGATTGAGCGAGATGCGCCCCGGATCGCTGCCCTCGCGCTGCATCTGCCGATAGTCCATGCACACGCGGTTGAGCACCCACTCGCCGATGTCGAGGATCAGGTTGTTTTCCTCGGCGAGCGGAATGAAGTGCGACGGCGGGATGTCGCCGTGGCCGGGCAGCCGCCAGCGCAGCAGCGCCTCGGCGCCGATGATGCGCCCGTTGCGCAGATCGACCTTGGGCTGATAGCGGATGTCGAGCTCGTCGCGCTCGAGCGCCCGCCGCAGCTTGCTCTTGAGCATCAGCCGCTCGACCGCGGCGGCGTTCATCTCCGGGGAGTAGAAGGCGAAGGTGTTGCCGCCGTTCTGCTTGGAGTAGTACATGGCGGCATCGGCGTTGCGGATCAGGTCGATGACGTTCTCGGCGTCGCGCGGGCAGAAGGCGATGCCGACGCTCGCGGTCAGGAACACTTCCTGCTGGTTCAGCTGGAACGGGCGGCTCACCTCGGTGAGGATGGCGCGCGAGAGCTGCGCGATCGGCCCGCGGTTGTCGCCATCGGCCGGCAGCCCGTCCACGCACAGCGCGAACTCATCCCCCGCCAGGCGCCCGACCAGGGTTTCCTTCGGCACCGCGCGCGTCAGGCGCTCGGCCAGCACTTCGAGCAGGCGGTCGCCGGCCTCGTGGCCGAAGGTGTCGTTGACCTCCTTGAACCGATCCATGTCGAGGTACAGCACCGCGACGATCTGGCCGCTGCGCAGCGCGCGCGCGATGGCCTGCTGCAGCAGGTGATAGAACTGCATGCGGTTCGGGAGCTTGGTGAGCGCGTCGTAGCGGGCCAGGTAGCGGATGCGGCGCTCGGCGCGCTTGCGGTCGGTGATGTTGCGCGCCACGAAGATGATGCCCTGGAACTGCGGGTCGTCGCTGGCGATCGCCGAGCCGGTGAACGACACCGGAATGGTCTGGCCGGCGCGGGTTCGCACCACGGTCTCGCGGGTCTCCTGTGCGGCCTGCCGCAGATCGAAGCCGGTGCGCTCGCGCTCTTCGAGGATCGCGGGGATGCCGCGCCCGATCAGCTCCTCCTCGCCGAAGCCGAGCAGCTTGAGGGCCGCGGAGTTCGTCAGCTTGATGACGCCGTCGGGGGAGGTGACGAACACCGCGTCCGTCATGCTGTTGAGCATGCTGTGCAGGTAGCTGCGGCTGATCGTCGCCTGGCGCAGCCGCCCGCGCATGCGCTCGAAGGCCTGCTCGAGTCCGGCGAGCGGGTTGCGGGCGCGCACCTCCACCGGGCGCGTGTAGTCACCGACGGCGATGCGGTCGGCGCTCTTGATGAGCGACTCGGCCGGGCGCTCGAATTCCTGCAGCGCGCGCCAGGCAAGCGCCGCCGCCGCGCCGCCGCCGCCGATCGCGAGCAGCAGGGCGAGCCACCAGGTGAGGGTCGTGTGCGCGGCGCGCAGTGCGGCGAGCTGGCCGCCGAGCGGCACGGCGGGCGCCGGCGCAGCCGGCTCGAGCGCGAGAGTGAGGTTGGCGAGCGTTGCGGGAGTCGTCGCTCCGGGGAAGCTCTCCATCATCAGCCGCACCGGCACCGTGACCAGCGCGCCCTGCGCGCCACGGGCCGGCGCCGTGCTGCGCTCCCAGGAATAGAGGGTCCCGCCGAGGCGGTTGTCGACGGAGATCGAGGCGACCGTGGGATCCTCGAGGAACGGCTGCAGGCGGCGGGCGATGCCGGCGCTATCCCCGGCGCGTACCGCGCCCGCGACCGATTCCGCGGCGTGCGCTGCGACGCTCTGGGCGCGCGCCTGCAGCTCCGCGCCGACGTGCTCGCGTTGCGCGGCTTCCGCGAGGCGGCTCAGGGCGGAGGTTTCCCCCTGGTAGCGCAGGATGAGGAGCGCCGCGACCGCTGCTGCTGACAGCAGCGCAGTGAGGAATGCGGCGCCCGCATAGCGGAGCTTGAAGCCGGCGGCGGTCATTGTTTTCGGTGCCCGACGGGGTACGCGTGGTACTCCCGAGCGGGAATCCCCTTAATTATGGGGACTCATCTTACCCGCCGCCCCGGGGCCACCGCCACGGGGTAAAACCCCACTCAGTAGCTCGCCCAGACTCTCTTTATATATCCGAGCATCAGGCCGCGCATGGTCCCCATCGGGTCCTCCACGGCTGCGAAGATCGGCGGACGGCGCCGCAGCAATTGCCAGTTCTCGCTGCGCAGCACCTGTCGCAGAAACTCGACATTGCGGTCGATCGCCTCGAGGTAGGGATTGTGCCCCCCGAAGAGGACCTCGAGGTAACGGTAGGCGCCGCCAAAATCGCGGTCGAGCCGATTGCGCCGCGTCTCCTCGATGAACTCCGGCGTCTGCCGCAGCAGGTCGAGACCCGAGGCGTACTTCACCTGCCGATAGCCTCCGGAGAAGGGCAGCGCCACGCCGCCCAGCACGAATTCGGCGTACAGGCGATCGCGGCACTTCTCGAGATAACAGCGGTCGGCGATCTGCGCGATCATGTCCGCCGTGCCGAGGAGGTGGCCGACCAGCACGTCGCGCGGGTCGGTGAGGCGCGACTCGATCTGCTCGAACGGAACCTCGTAGCCGGTGAAGTGGATCATCTCGGCCGCCGTCGGCACCCACGCGCCGAGGCCGAGCGCGGGCAGATACTCCTTGAGGAAGCGTGCGCCGCGCGAGACGTGCACGCGGGTGAACTCGGCGCCATTGAGCGATTCGCGCTCGTCGGTGCGCCGCAGGTAGCCGACGTCATGGAAGAGTCCGGTGATGAGCCCGACGATGGCGCGCCCACCGCCCAGGCGTGCCTCATCCGACGCCTGCCGCTCGTAGCCGACGATCAGCCGGGCGAGCGCCAGCGTGATGTCGAGCGTGTGCTGACGGTCGTGGTAGACGGTGTCGACGCCGTGGAATCCCGGTACCTCGCCGGCGAACAGCCGCTCGAAGTGCTCGAAGGCGCGCTCGACCGGCTCGAGCGACAGCTTCTGCCAGATGGACCGGTAGAGGGCCGTAACGGCTTCCAGGACCGCGGCCGGCGAGCTCACCTGCACCGTGTTGGTGACGTCGAAATCGCTGCGCCGGTTGTTGAACATCTGGAACGAGCTGCCGCTGGACATGAGTTGTTGTTGGTTTCCGAACCGGCCTCGTTTCCCTGAACCTGACGGGCAGTCTAGTTAGTTGCCGCCTCTGCTGGCATGACGCGGCGCACAGTTTTGGTCACTGGGGCGCCGCCCCAGGGTAAATAACCCTTCTGTTTCAAAGGGTTCTGCAGGGGAATACTGTTTCCGTATGGCGACAGTGCCCTCGGCGCCCATCGCTCAGTAGATTCGCAGCCCGCCGTACCTGCGGCGGATGCGCCGGTCGAGCAGCCGCCAGCCGAGTAAGAAGCCGGCCGCGAGCGCGAGCAGCGCCGTCACGGCCAGCCATCCCCAGGGACTGCGCGCGGAGGCTGCGGCGGCCGTCTCCTCGGGCGGCGGGGGCAGGGCCGTGGCGCGCTCGGCATCGAGCTCGGACTGGAGTCGATTCACCTCCGCCCGCAGCGCCGCGACCTCCGCCTCGTGCGCGCTCTCCGCAGCCGGCGGCGGCTGCGCGGGCGCGGCTCGCGGCGCGGAGGCCTTCGGAGGACGCGGCGGCGGTTCCACGGCCGGCGCGAGGCTCGCCTCTGGCGAAGCGGGCGCCACGGCGGGTTGGGTGTTCGCGGGCGAGGTGGGCTCGGGGGAGGGCTGCGCGTGCGCCGCGAGCGCGCACGACAGCAGGCCCGCTGCGAGCGCGCGCCTCACGTGGCGAGCCCCTGCGCGCTCGCGATGCCGTGCTGCCTGAGGAGCGCCCGCAGGTCGGGGGTGCGGCCGCGGAACTCGACGAACGCCTCGAGCGCGTCGCGGCTGCCGCCGCGGCTCAGGATCGTATCGAGAAAGCGCTGCGCGGTCCGGCGGTCGAACACGCCGCTCTCCTCGAAGGCCGCGAAGGCATCCGCCGCCAGCACCTCGGCCCACTTGTAGCTGTAGTAGCCGGCCGCGTAGCCGCCCGCAAAGATGTGACCGAAGCTGTGCGGGAAGCGGTTCCACTCCGGCACCGGTACCAGCGCGACCTCGCGGCGCACCTCGGCGAGGATCTCGAGGACGCGCCCGCCGCGCTCGGGCGAGTACTCGGCGTGCAGGCGGAAGTCGAACAGGGCGAATTCCAGCTGCCGCATCATCGCCAGCCCCGCCTGGAAGCTGCGCGTCGCTATGAGGCGCGACTGCATTTCGCCGGGCAACGTCGCGCCGCTCTCGAAGTGACCCGAGATCTGCTGCAGCACCTCCGGGTGCCAGGCGTAGTTCTCGAGAAACTGGCTCGGCAGCTCCACCGCGTCCCAGGCGACGCCGTTGATGCCGGCGAGGCTCGGGTAGTCGACCCGGGTGAGCAGATGGTGCAGTCCGTGCCCGAACTCGTGAAACAGCGTCACCACGTCGTCGTGGGTGAGCAGCGCCGGCTTGCCGGCGCCCGGCGGCAGGAAGTTGCACACCAGGTACGCGACCGGGAGCGCCGACCCGGAGCCGAGGCGCTTGCGGCCGACGCACTCATCCATCCAGGCGCCGCTGCGCTTGCTGGGGCGCGCGTAGGCGTCGAGGTAGAAGCTGCCGACGCGTTGCCCGGCGCCGCCCTCGATGTCGAAGAAGCGCACGTCCGCGTGCCACGCCGGGACCCCGGCGCGCTCGCGGATGCGCACGCCGAACAGCCGCTCGGCGACCGCGAACAGTCCGCCGAGCACCCGCGGCAGCGGAAAGTACGGCCGCAGCTGCTCCTGCGATACCGCGAAGCGCGCACGCTGCAGCCGCTCGGAGTGGAAGCCGAGGTCCCAGGCCGACAGCGCGTGCCCGGCGAACTCCTCGAGCTCGCCGAACTCCGCGAGCGCGGCGGTGCGCGCCGCGCGCGCCAGCTCGTGCAGGAAGGCGAGCACCTCGGCGCCGCTGCGCGCCATGCGGGTCGCCAGCGCGTACTCGGCGTAATTCGGGAACTCGAGCAGATGCGCGGCCTGGTGGCGCCGCCGCAGGATCTCTTCCATCACCGCCGTGTTGTCCCAGCGGCCGGCGGCCGGGCCGCGGTCCGAGGCGCGCGTGGTCCACGCCTCGTAGAAGGCGCGGCGCAGGCTCGCCGATTCTGCATCGGTCAACACCGCGACGTAGGTCGGCTGGTCGAGGGCGAGGACCCAGCCGCTCACCTCGCGCTCGCGCGCACGGCGCGCGGCGAGCTCGATGAGCATCTCGTTGAGCCCGCGGAGCTCATCGGGGTCGGTGACGTGCCAGCTCCAGGCGTTGGTCGCATCCAGCACGTTCTCCTCGAATCTCGCCTGCAGCTGCGCGAGCTCCTGCATCACGGTCTTGAAGCGCGCCT
Source organism: Steroidobacteraceae bacterium (assembly GCA_036497085.1). GTDB lineage: Bacteria > Pseudomonadota > Gammaproteobacteria > Steroidobacterales > Steroidobacteraceae > 13-2-20CM-66-19. The sequence goes on from DASXKA010000075.1 coordinate 25,989, forward strand.
TCTGCTCGGCCGGCAGGGCGACGCCGGCGAGGCGAAAGTCGCGCACCGCGTGCTCGATGACCCGGCGCTGCACGGGCGCGAGCCCGGCGCCGTCGCGCTCGGCGATGGTGCGGTAGGCGCGGAACAGGGGCTCGCTCTGCGCCAGATCCGTCTGGTAGGCCGAGAGCAGCGGCAGGCAGGCGTTGTAGCCGGCCCGCAGCGCGTCGGAATTGAGCACCGCGTTCAGATGGCTGACCGGCGACCAGGTGCGCGTGATGCCGTGCTGCAGCTCTTCCAGCGGCTCGATGAGCGTCGCGAAGGTTGGCTGCGGCAGCGCGGCGAGCTCGCCGATGCGGGTGCGGCTGCGCTCGAGGAGCTCGCGCACCGCCGGCTCGACGTGCTCGGGGCGGATCTGCACGAAGCGCGGCAACGGGTCGTGGCCAAGCAAGGGGTTATCCATGCGTAGCGCCATTGTAGCCGACCGCCGCGGCGAACCCTCGCCGCCCGCCCCTCATATAACATGGCGGTACGAGGTGTTTATGGGCGAGAAATTCGACCTGGTGGTGATCGGCGGCGGCAGCGGCGGGCTGGCGGCGGCGCAACGGGCGGCCGAATACGGTGCCCGCGCGGTGCTCATCGAATCGGGCCGCCTCGGCGGCACCTGCGTGAACGTCGGCTGCGTGCCGAAGAAGATCATGTGGAACGCGGCAGAGCTCGGCGGCGCGCTGCACGATGCGCGCGACTACGCCTTTCGTCTCGACGAGCGCGGCCACGACTGGCAGTCGCTGAAGCACAAGCGCGACGCCTACATCGCGAAGCTCAACGACATCTATGCCGCCAACCTCGCACGCCGCAAGGTCGAGCTGCTGCGCGGCCGCGCGAGCTTCCTCGATGCGCGTACCGTGAGCGCCGCCGGGCGGAGCCTCAGCGCGCCGCACGTGATCATCGCGACCGGCGGGCGCCCCGAGGTGCCGCGCGTCCCGGGGGCGGAGCTCGGGATCACCTCCGACGACTTCTTCGAGCTCGAGACCCTGCCGCCGCGCGTGCTGGTGGCGGGCGGCGGCTACATCGCGGTCGAGCTCAGCGGGATCTTCGCGGGCCTCGGCGCGCAGACGACGCTGGCGCTGCGCGGTGCCGCACCGCTGCGCACCTTCGACCCGATGGTCGCCGAGGCGAGCCTCGCGATGCTGCGGGAGGCGGGCGTTACGGTGGTGACCGACATCGCTCCCGGCTCGATCGCGCGCGACGCCGACGGCGCGCTCATCGCTACGTTCGCCGACGGCCGCAGCATCGGTCCCTTCGACCGCCTGCTGTGGGCCGTGGGAAGGCAGGCCACGGTCGCCGATCTCGCCCTCGAGCGTGCCGGAGTCCGGCTCGATGCGAGCGGCTTCATCGCCACCGACCTGTACCAGGCGACGAGCGCCGACGGCGTCTACGCCATCGGCGACGTCACCGGCCGCGCCCAGCTCACTCCGGTGGCGATCGCCGCAGGCCGGCGCCTCGCCGACCGCCTGTTCGGCGGCCAGGCCGGCCGGCATCTCGACTATGACAACATCCCGACGGTGATCTTCGGACATCCGCCGATCGGAACGGTCGGGCTCACCGAGCCCGCGGCCCGGGCGCGCTACGGCCACGACGCCGTCAAGGTGTTCCGCTCGAGCTTCGTGTCGCTCTATCACGCGGTGACCGAGGCCAGGCCGCGCACCGAGATGAAGCTCGTGACCCTCGGCCCCGAGCAGCGCATCGTGGGCCTGCATGTCGTGGGCGCGGGGGCCGACGAGATGCTGCAGGGATTCGCGGTGGCGCTGCGCATGGGCGCCACCAAGAAGGACTTCGACGATACGGTCGCGATCCATCCGACCAGCGCCGAGGAATTCGTCACGATGCGCTGAAACCGGAGCGCAGTCGGCAAGGCCAATCGACTAACGTGCGCGCTCCCTGAGCGCCGCCAGCACCGTGGCGGTCGCCGGTCGTATGCCGCGCCACAGACGGAACGCCTCGGCTGCCTGCTCGACCAGCATGCCCCAGCCCTGCAGCGCCCGCGCGCACCCCAGCGCCTGCGCCCAGTCGACGAAGGCAGTCGCCGCGCGGCCGTAGGCGAGGTCGTAGCAGACCGTGCTGCGCCCGACCACCGCCGCGGGCACCGGCGGCATGTCGCCCGACAGGCTGGCGGAGGTCGCGTTGATGATGACATCGAAGGGCTCGGTGCCGACATCCTCGAAGCCCACCCCCTGTGTGGCGCCGAGGTCGGCGAAGGCGGCGGCGAGCGCGGCGGAGCGCTCGGGCGTACGGTTGGCGATGACGACCAGCGTGGGGGAAAGGCCGAGCAGGGGCGCGAGCACGCCACGGGTGGCGCCGCCCGCGCCGATGATGAGCAGGCGCCGACGGGTGATCACGAGCCCCAGGTTGTCGCACAGGTCGCGCACCAGCCCGACGCCGTCGGTGTTGTCGCCGAGGATCGTGCCGTCGTCGCGCAGCGCCAGGGTGTTGACGGCCGCGGCGTGCATCGCGCGCGGGGTGAGCTCGGTGGCAGCCGCCGCCGCCGCGATCTTGTGCGGCACCGTGACATTGAGTCCGCGGCCGCCATCGTCGAAGAACCGCGTGACGAACGCCGCGAGCTCGTCCGCGGCGACGTCGTACAGCCGGTAGCTCATCGCCTGCCCGGTCTCGCGCGCGAACATGCCGTGAATGAACGGCGACAGGCTGTGGCTCACCGGATGGCCGACGACTCCGTAGGAATCGGGTGCGGCGTTCATTCAATCATTGTGACAGCATCCGCACCTCGGTGCCCCCGGAGGATCCGGCGCCCAACGCTGCGGCGAGTTCCGGCAGCCACTCGCGCATCGCTTGCTCGATCTGCCAGGGCGGATTCACGATCAGCAGTCCCGAGCCGTTGAGCGCGACGCGCGAGTCGCGCGGATACAGCCACAGCTCCGCGGCGAGCGTCGGCGCGGCGACCGCGCGCGAAAAGTCCGTGTGCCAGGCCGCCGTGACGCGCTGCTCCTTGATCGGATACCAGAGCGCAAACACGCCGGTCGCGAAGCGTCGCAGCCCATCGGCGACGGCGGCCGCGAGCCGCACGAGCTCGGTACGCTGCTCCTCGAACGGCGGATCGATGAAGATCAGCGCACGCCTCTCGGGCGGCGGCAGCGCCGCGCGCAGCGCCTGCAGCCCATCGCCACGCTCGGCGCGCGCGCGCGCCGCGCCGGCCGCCTCGATCGTGGTCTTGAGCGCCTGCGCTTCCGCGGCCTGCCACTCGACGAACAGCGCGCGGTCCTGCGCCCGCAACTCGCTCAGGGCGATGAGCGGCGACCCCGGGTAGAGGTAGCTGGACGCGCGCGCCGCGCGCACGCGCTCGAGCATGGACGCGTAGGCCCGCAGCGCCTCGGCGCGGTGCTCGCTCGCGAGGAAGCGCCCGATACCGGCGGCGGCCTCGGCGCTGCCGCCTGAAACGTCGTAGCTGCCGCGGCCGGCATGCGTGTCGAGGAAGAGGAAGCCCTTCGGCTTCCTCTTCAGCGCCGTGAGCAGCGCGAGCAGCGTCACGTGCTTGTGCACGTCGGCGAAGTTGCCGGCGTGGAAGCTGTGGCGGTATTTCATGGCCGGGCGCGGGAATCCTGCGGCCGCAAGCCGCGGCTCAGCGCTGCGCGTCGTCACCCCCGCAGTCGCCACCGCCCTGCACGGCGGTGAGCTTCTGCATCTGCGCGGTGAGGGTGCGGCTGTAGCAGCGGCCGGAGGAGTCCGTGCTGCGGTAGCTGTGCGTCGCGACAGCTCCCGAGTTCCCGGTGATGCTGAAGCTCGGGCTCAGTAGGAGCGTGTCGGTCGACTTGACCTCCTCGTCCAGCGCGCTCTCTGAGGAATCGTCGCCGTAGTCCGAGGTCCGCAGGTGATCCTGCTGCTCGACGCTCGTGACCTGGCTCGAGCTGCCGTCGGCATTGAACGTGAGCCGATAGTCGACGACGAGGGGATAGCTGAAGTGCTGCTCTCTGGTCTTCGTGCCCCAGCCGTTGCTCGTGGTCACGAGCGAATCGACGCTCGTGGTCTGCCGGGCGTTCTGGCCGTCGACCGTCGGACTCACGTCGAATACCTGCGTATTCAGGAACCTGACGCTTTGCTCGACCGTGGTGTCCACCCGCCCATGGGAGGTGTTCAGGTAGCCGCTGATCGCGAAATTGCGATCCGAGGACACCGTGATGCTGCCGGTAAAGGTCGAGCCGCTCTGCTGGATGTTTTCCGTCACTACCGGAGTGGGTGCGGTGGTGAGTGTGTTGCCGAGGAGGCCGCCGCTCACCTGCGCGGCGCCGTGGTCGGTGAACACCAGCAGGTTGGCGGTCGCGAGGAAATAGCTGTCGGCGTTGTAGACGCTGAGCGCCAGCACGTGGGAATTACCGTCGGCGAGCAGGCCGGCAAAGGGCGTGAGGTCGACGCGATAGGGCTTGAAGTCGAGCGTCTGCACGCCCGGGAGCGGCTCCCACAGGAACGGATCGATGCCGCCGGTGAAGATCCACGGATACACGGGCGCGACCCCGGCAGGCTGCCCGTCGATCGTCACCTCGGTCTCGCGAAACGGCGTGTTCCCGCAGCTCTCGAGCTTGATGGTCTGATCATTCGGCACGCAGAAGTACCAGAACTCGTCGTTCGACTGGCTCTGCGCGATCACATCCAGGTACGCCCGCTCGACGTTGCGCGGCAGGCTGAGCGTCTGGCTCACCTGGTCGGTCGTAGTGTTCAGCGTTCCTGCATCGCCGCCACCACCGTTGACCGGCACCACGAGGTCCGCGGTGCGCGGCGCGCGATCCTGGTGCGACTCAGGGTAGAACTCGAGCGCCGCGTTGGCGTAGATGAGTCCGTTGTAGGTCACCCCGTTCGATACTCCGACGAAGTTGCCGAGGTTCGCCTCACCGGTCTGGGTCGTACGGAAGACGGCGGTCAGATCGGTGACATCGCGTTCGACGTGCCACGAGGGGCTGAGCGCGGCGCGCGGCTCGGCCGTCGTGCCGTAGTAGAGGCTGGCGTGTCCGAGATAGAAGGCGGCGGTCCGGTCGAACTGCCGTCCGGCAGTGACGGTGAAGTCGGCGGTGAAGACCACTTTGGCCCACGGCCCGGGGCAGGCCGCCGGGGGCGTGTAGCTGAAGGCCTTGGGAGTGAAGTCCGCGAACTCGAGATTCTGGAAGAGCGCCACCACGCAGGCCTGGGTGTGCGGCCGCGGCACCGGTGGCTCGGCGGTCACCGGGTTCGAGGAGCCGATCTGTGGCTGCGACGGTGCCAGGACGACCTGCGCGCCGGCGGTGCCGGCGGCGGCGAGCAGCAGACAGGCAGAAGTTGCGAGACCGGCGTACCGGGTGCGGGTTTCGTAGTTGGCGCTCATCGCATGCTCCCTTGGGGCGGACGGAGCGGCCAATCATACGCGCCGTCCGTTGACGCCAGGTGTCGGCGGCCGTGCAATGCCAATGGCAGGACCCGAGCGGAGGGCACATGGCGGAATACTGGTATGACAGTCAGGAGGGCCTCAGGCTGTTCGCCCGCGTGTATCCCGCACCCGCCGCGGGGGCGCCGACGGTGGTGTGCCTCCACGGCCTCATGCGGACCGGGCGCGACTTCGAGGATCTCGCGACGCACCTCGCAGCGCACTCACGGGTGATCGTGCCCGACGTACGCGGCCGCGGACTGTCGGCGCGCGACTCCAACTTCAACAACTACCAGATCCCGATATATCTCACCGACCTGCTGCGCATGCTCGCGGGTCTCGCCGCCGTGCGGGTCACGCTCATCGGCACCTCGATGGGCGGCCTGATGGCGATGGTGCTGGCGGCGATGCAGCCGGACGTGGTCGCGGGCATCGTTCTGAACGACGTCGGCCCCGAGGTGGATCCGGCCGGGCTCGCACGCATCCGCGGCTACGCCGGCAAAGCCCCGCCGGTGCGCGACTGGGCGGGCGCGCTGGCCCAGGTGCGCGCGGTGTACGGCCCGGCTCTCCCCGGTCTCGACGATGCGCGCCTCATGAAGCTCGCGCGCGCCGGCTACCGCGAGGACGAGCACGGCGTGCCGCAGCCGGATGCCGATCCGTTCATTGCCGAGCCGCTCAAGGACACCTCCGGGGCGGCGCCAAACCTCTGGCCGCTGTGGGCCGCGATCGCGAGGGTGCCGATGCTGGCGATCCGCGGCGCGCAGTCCGACATCCTGAGCGAGGCGACGCTCGCGCGCATGCAGCGCGAGAAGCCGGATCTGCGCACGCTGAGCGTGGCCAACCGCGGGCACGCGCCGCTGCTCGATGAGCCCGAGTGTATGGCGGCGATCGAGGAGTTCCTGGCCGCCCTCGGCGCGGCCCCGCACCGGACCTGAGTTACTTGACGCCGCGCGCGCGGGACGCGGCGGCTGTGGGCGCCGGGCGTGGCTTGCGCGCCGCGCTCTTTGCGGTAGCGCCCTTGGCGGCCGCGCGTGCCGTGCGCGCGCTGCGCGCCGCTGGTCTCGGGCGCGCGTGGCCCGCGGACGGAGCCGCTGCGGCTGCCTGCTTGCCCGCGGCCGATTTGCCGGCGCCGCGCGTCGTCTTCGCGGGCCCGGCGGGGGCCGCCGCGGCACCATCGCCGGCCGCGGGCTGCGCCGCCTGCTTGCCGCGGCGGAAGCGCCCGAAGCGGCCGCCGCGCTCGGGAGCCACGGCGATCATCGCCTTGCATTCCTCGAGCGTCAGGCTCTTCGGGTCGCGCTCCTTCGGTACCTTGGCATTCTTCTTCTTATCGGTGACGTACGGACCGTAGCGCCCGTTCAGCACCTGGATGCCGTCCTCGGGGAAATCCTGGATCAGACGCGCCGCGTCCGCTTCCTGCTTCAGGCGGATGACCTCGAGCGCGCGCTCGAGCGTCACGGTGTAGGGATCGTCCTCCTTGAGCGAGACGAACTTGTTGCCGTGCTTCACGTAGGGGCCGAAGCGGCCGACGTTGGCGACGACAGTCTCGCCCTGTGCGGTCTCGCCGAGCGTGCGCGGCAGCTTGAAGAGCTCCATCGCGTCGGCGTGCGTGATGGCGTCCATCTTCTGCCCGGGCCTGAGGCCCGCAAAGCGCGGCTTCTCCTCATCGTCCTTGGTGCCGATCTGCACGAACGGGCCGAAGCGGCCCATGCGCACCGTGACCGGCTTGCCGCTCCCGGGGTCCTTGCCGAGCTCGCGCGCCTGCGCGACCTGCTCGCGGGTTACGGTCTTCTCGATCTTGTCGACCTGTTGGATGAACGGCTTCCAGAACTTCGCGAGCGGGTTCGTCCAGGCCTCTTCGCCGCGCGACACCGCGTCGAGCTCATCCTCCATCGCCGCGGTGAAGCCGTACTCCACGTAGCGGTGGAAATGATGCGTGAGGAAGCGGTTGACGATCTTGCCGATGTCGGTCGGCACGAAGCGCCGGTTGTCCATCTCGACGTATTCGCGGTCCTGGAGCGTGGAGATGATGGTGGCGTAGGTCGAGGGTCGGCCGATGCCGTGTTCCTCGAGCGCCTTGACCAGGGAGGCTTCGCTGTAACGGGGCGGCGGCTCGGTGAAGTGCTGCGTGGCGAGCAGCTGGTTGAGGCTGACGTTGTCGCCTTCCTTCAGCGGTGGCAGCACGTGATCCGCATCGTCCACCTTGGCGTCATCGCTCCCTTCCTGGTACACGGCGATGTAACCCGGTTTCACCAGCGTCGAGCCGTTGGCGCGCAGCAGGTGACGGTGTGGCCCGTCGCTTCCTGCCAGCAGGTCGACCGCCACGGTGTCGAACACCGCGTGGCTCATCTGCGAGGCGACGGCGCGCTTCCAGATGAGCGCGTACAGGCGATAGAGGTCGTCCTCGACCTTGCCCTCGACGTCGGCGGGCGTGATCGCCGCGGAGGTCGGGCGGATGGCCTCGTGCGCCTCCTGGGCATTCTTGGACTTGGTCT
>DASXKA010000076.1:0-19136 GCA_036497085.1 Steroidobacteraceae bacterium
GCAGGCTGGAAAGCCGACGCGCATCCCTGGATGGCAGCGTTCCTTGCTCTCGTGGCGCTGTACTCTTTTGGGCGGGCCTTCGGGCTGCTGAGCTTCGTCGCGCGCCCAGCGGCTGTATCAGGTCGCACGGGTGGCGCGCGCACTGCGCCTTGCGCTCAGGTCCGCGGAGGCCAGCGGTCCCGAACCCGGAGGTCGGCAACGACGGCCGACCGGCGCGCTGCCAACTGAACGACCGGTCCGCTCGACAGAGGTAGCGGCCGCTTCTATGGTAGCCGGCATGATTTCCGCGCCACACATGGCGGGGCTCGATCTGGCGCTCGCGGTCGCGATGGGAGTGGGACTCGCGGCCGCGGTGGGCTTTCGCGTGTTCGTGCCGATGCTGGTAGTCAGCGTCGGCGCGTACACCGGTCATCTCACGCTCGCCAGCGGCCTCGCCTGGCTCGCCACACCCACGGCGCTCCTGATGCTGAGCGTGGCGGCGGCGCTGGAGATCCTCGCCTATTACATTCCGGGCGTGGACAACGCTCTCGACGTGATTGCGGCGCCCGCGGCGCTCGTCGCGGGTACCGTGGTGTCTGCGGCGGTCATGACGGACGTGCCACCGATGGTCAGGTGGACCGCGGCACTCATTGCGGGCGGGGGGGCCGCCGGCGCAATCCACGGTCTCACCTCGTTGCTGCGCGTGAAGTCCACGACGATGACTGCGGGATTCGGCAATCACGCAATCGCAACCGGCGAAGTCGCCGGCGCGCTCATCGTTTCGCTGCTGGCGCTCGCCGCGCCGCTGGCGGCAGTCACGATTGCGGTCCTGTTCTGTTGGTTTGCCGTACGGTTGCTGAGCCGCCTGCGCCGAAGGGGTGCGCCCCCAGCCACCTCGTCAGCGGATAGCTCATGAGCCGGTAAGTACCTAACCATTGCCCCGAGGAGCTGCGCATCCCAGCCGCCATCGGGCGCAACCGGCGAGGTAAGCTATCGCGATGGCCAAAGATATCGAGCAGGAGCTCGACAGCATCTTCGCTCACCACAGGGCTCTAGTGGCTCAGGCCCGCGATGAAGCGGCCGGTAAGAGCTCGGCCGAGGAGAATTTCTCTCAGGCCGCCGCGGTTTGCATCGCCAGCGTGATCGTGCCTGCCCTGCGGCAGATGGCCCAGGCACTCAACGAACGCGGCGTAGCGGCGCGAGTTCTGACTGAGGGAGGCGAGGCACGCGTCGATATCCCCGTCAGCAGGCATGCACGCCTCGGCCACGGCCATGGCGGCTATCCATACCTTCGGGCGAGGCCGGATCGCCAGACCCGGCGGATCTGCTTCGAGCGAAACACCTCCGACGGTCGGGGCGGGAACGCGCTCGGCGACTACGCCGTCGCAGAAGTCGGTGAGGAATCGGTAAAAGGCATGGTGCTCGATCTGGTTCGGGTGCTGTACGGACCTCTTTAAAGCTCATCACTCAGGGCGGCCACATCCGCGCTAGCACCCCGTCGCGCCTTATGAACTGATGCCAGAGCGCGGCGAGCGCGTGCAGGCCAGCCACCGTGAACAGCGTGTAGGCCAGGTAGCCGTGAATGTCCTCCGTCGGATGGAAGATCGCGCGGTTCTTCTGCACCCCGAAATCCACCTTGAACAGAAAGAGGTCGAACACGCGCCCGTGCCAGATGAAAGTGACGATGCCGAACACCGGGATGACGAACAGCAGCGCGTACATCAGCAGGTGGACCGGGCGTGCCAGCGCCCGCGAGAGCTCGCCGGCCGCGGGCGGCAGGGGCGGCGGCCGGTGGCTGCTGCGCCACCAGAAGCGCGCCATCAGCAGCAGCCACACCAGCAGCCCGATGAGCGCGTGAATGTTGATCCAGAAGCTCTGCGTGCCCTGCGGCCAGGAATCGTGCAGCAGGCCGAGCACGCCGACCAGGATGATGAGCACTGCCATGATCCAGTGAAAGCGGATCGCGCCCGGGTCGTATCGGTCACTCACGGGCGCCGACGATAACAGATCGCCGGGGCCTCGCCGCCATGCCCCTTGAGGTTAAAGGACGATTTAGCTTGAATTCAGAAACCGATGATACGGTTAGACTCCAGTGACTCGGCCCAAGCGGCTCCCGTGAAGAACAAGAGACACCTCGGCGGCGCACTCACAGGCAACCGGCTCCCGGCGGTCTCCCTGTGCTGCGCCTTATTGTCCGGCTGTGCCGGTGGGGCGGCGCTGCTGCCGCCGCGCGAGGTGCCGGCCGCGTTTCAGTACGGTACGCAGCGCGACGGTTCATGGCCCGCCCAGGACTGGTACCGGGGCTTCGGGAGCGATGAGCTGAACAGCTTCGTCGACCTCGCCGTCAGCAGCAACGGCGACCTCACCGCCGCCCGTGAGCGGGTGCTGCAGGCCGACGCGCGCGCGCGCCAGGCGGGAGCCGCGATCCTGCCGAGCGTCGACGCCAACGCGAACGCTAATTATCTCTCCGGGCATTCACAGCAGGGATCGGGCCACGAATCGGACTGGCTGGCGATGCTGTCCGCCAGCTACGAGGTGGACTTCTGGGGGAAAAACCGCGCCAGCGCGCGCGCCGCGGCACTCGCAGCGGCAGCCTCGCGCGCCGAACGGGACACGGTGGCGCTCACCATGCTCGGCGGCGTCGCCGACGAGTATTTCCAGGTGCTGGCGCTGCGGGAGCGCATTGCGATCGCGCAGGCCAACCGGGACAACGCGCAGAAGGTCCTGGCGGTGGTGCAGGCGCGCTTCGACGTTGGCGTTGCGAGTCCCGTGGAGCTCGCGGCGCAGAAGGCGGCTCTGTACGCCGCGCAGATCGCCCTCTCCGATCTGCAGCAGTCGGAGGTCGAGGCGCGCGCCGCGCTCGCCGTGCTCCTCGGCCGGGTGCCGGAGAATTTCCAGGTCGAGGGTCGCTCGCTCGATGCGCTGCTCGAGCCCACCGTCGCCGCCGGCCTGCCCTCCGAGCTCCTGACCCGCCGGCCGGATGTGGTGATGGCGGAAGCCAACCTGCGGGCCGCCAGCGCCAATCTCGCGGCGGCGCGCGCCGCCATGTTGCCGAGCCTCACGCTGACCGCCGGCGCCGGTGTGCAGAACCCGGCGCTCCCGGCCACCGTGCTGACGATCGCCGGTGCCGGCCCCTCGCTGGCGCTCACCGCCAACCTGACGCAGCCGATATTCAACCACGGCAAGCTGCAGGCGCAGCGCGACGAGACGGCGGCCAGGGAGCGCGAGCTGCTCGCCGCCTATCGTTCCGCGGTGCTCGCTTCACTGGTTGACGTCGAGAAAGCGCTCTCGGCCCTGCAGCACCTGAACGCTGAGCGTGACTTCGAGAGCGGCAACCTCGCCGAAAGCGAACGCGCCTTCGAGGGAGCGCAGCTGCGCTATGAGAAGGGCTCGGGCGATTTCCTCACGCTGCTCGAAGCGCAGCGCACCCTCTACAGCGCACGCGACCAGTTCACGCAGTACCGCCTTGCGCGCCTCGAGGGGCTGATCGCGCTGTGCAAGGCGCTCGGCGGCGGATGGAGCAGCGCCTCCGCCGCGAGCTCCTGATGCGTCCGCGAGAACACCAGGCCACTTCGCCAATCGGGGAAAAACAGCGATGAATTCCATTCGGCGCCCACAGCCGTCCTCAGCGGCGCGGCCGTGGCCTGTGCCGCCCGCCGCGGCGCTGTGGCTCGCGGCCCTGTGTGCTGCGCTCTCAGGCCTCGCCGGCTGCCAACCGAGCCAGCCCGCGGCGGCGGCGGCGCCCGCGGAAGCGACCGGCCAGGCATCCGCCGAGAGTGAGGGTGTCACCCTCAAACGCGACGAGATCGAGAAGGCCGGCATCGCGACGACTCCCGCCACAGCGTCGCGCCAGGCGCCGGAGACCACCGGCTATGCACTAGTGCTCACGCGCGAGGTAATCGCGCAGGCCGTGGCCGACATCACCAGCGCGGCGGCCGCCGAGCGTCAGAGTCACGCCGCCCTGCTGCGCAGCAAGGGCCTCGCCGGCACGCCCGGGGCGATGGCGATCGAGGCGCAGGAGGCCGCGGAACGTCAGGCGACCGTCGATGCGGCGGCGCTGGCGCTGGCAGAGCGGCGCATGTCCGCGACCCTTGGCCGCAATGCACCCTGGAAGGGGGACTACGCGAGTCCGGTATTGGTGGCGCTGGCGAGCGGCGAGAGCAAGCTCGTGCGCGCGACCTTTCCCCTCGGCTCGCTCGGGGCGACAGTGCCCGCGAGGCTGCGCCTGTTGCACCTCAGCCCCGCGCCGGGCGAGAAGAGCTTCGAGTCGGACTCGGTATGGAGTGCCCCGGCGGACGCGAGCCTCCCGGGCAGGAGCTTCTTCGCAGTACTGAAGGGGAGCGATGTCAGCGAGGGCGAGCGCCTCCTGGCACGCACGCCGGTGGGCGCCAGCGTAGCCGGCGTGATCGTTCCCGCCGCCGCGGTGTTGATCAACGCCGGCAAGTACTGGTGCTACGTCGAGGACAAGCCCGGTCACTACGTGCGTACCGAGATCGATACCAGCGCACCGACCGACGACGGCTATTTCGTCAGCGCGGGCATTGCGGCCGGCGCCCCCATCGTCACCAGCTCGGCCGGGGAGCTGCTGGCGCGTGAGGTCAACCCCGGATCGGCGGCGGACTGACAGCCCATGCGCCGGCTGGTAGCGCTATGCGTGCGGCATTTCGGCTCGGTGACCGCGCTCACGCTCGTCGCGCTAGTGCTCGGCACCTGGGGCGCATTGCACTCGTCGCTCGACGTCTTCCCGGAATTCGTCCCGTCGCAGGTCGAGATACAGACCGAGGCGCCCGGCTTCGCACCCCAGCAGGTCGAGGAGCTCGTGACCAAGCCGGTCGAGAATGCCGTGAACGGCGCCTCGGGGCTGGCAACCCTGCGTTCCGAATCGACGCCCGGACTCTCGGTGGTCTCGGTCACGTTCGCGAGCGGCGTCGATGTACACGTGGCGCGCCAGGGGATATCGGAGCGGCTGGCGGAGCTCGGCAGCAGCCTGCCCGCCGGCGTCGGGACGCCGAAGCTCTCGCCGCTCGTCTCGAGCACTATGGACCTGCTCAAGATCGGCCTGCTGTCGGACCAGGTCGACGCCTACACGCTGCGCGACGCGGCCGATTGGGTCATCAAGCCGCGGTTGCTCGCCGTGCCGGGAGTCGCGCGCGTCATCGTGTTTGGCGGCGACGTGCGGCAGATTCAGATCCTGCCGGACCCGCGCAAGCTCGCCGCCTACAACGTCACCCTCAGCGAGCTGGCCGACGCCGCGCGCGCGGCACTGCCGCTGCGCGGCGCCGGCTTCATCGATCTCGCCTCCCAGCGAGTGCTGCTCAAGTCGCCGACCCCCGAGCCCGACATCGCGGCGCTCGGCGCCGCGGTGGTCACGGTCCGCAACAGCACGCCGCTGCTGCTGCGCGATCTCGCCGAGGTGAAGATGGCGCCCGCGTTGCGCTTCGGCGATGCGCTCATCATGGGCAAGTCCGGGGTGCTGCTGTCGCTTGCCAGCCAGTATGGCGCCAACACTCTGAACACGACCCGGGCGGTGGAGCAGGCGCTGGCGGCGCTCGAGCCGGCGCTCAAGGCACAGGGAATTACGGTCTACCCGGACCTGCACCGGCCCGCGAATTTCATCGAGCGCGCGCTCGGCAACCTGCAGGAATCGCTGCTGCTCGCGGCGCTGCTGATCCTGGCGGTGCTGTACATGTTCCTGCGGGACTTGCGCGCGGCGCTGATTGCCTTCACGGCGATCCCGCTGTCGCTGCTCGCCGCCGTCCTGGTACTGAACCGCATGGGCCTGACGCTCAACACCATGACCCTGGGAGGCTTCGCGGTGGCACTCGGCGTGCTGGTGGATGATGCGATCATCGGCATCGAGAACATCCTGCGGCGGCTGCGCGCCAACAGCCGACTCGCCTCTCCGAGTCCGCGCCTCGACATCATCCGCGACGCATCGCTCGAGGTCCGCGGACCGGTCATCTACGCCACGGCCGTGGTGATCGTGGTGTTCCTGCCCGAGCTCTTCACCTCCAGCGTACAGGGACGGTTCGTGGGTCCGCTGGCGCTGGCTTTCATCTTCGCGGTGCTCGCCTCGCTGGCGGTGGCGATGACCTCGACGCCGGCGCTGTGCGCGCTGCTGCTGCGTCATCATGACGAGCGCGCCGAGGCCCGCTGGCTGGAGCGGCTCAAGGCCTGGCAGCGCTGGTCGGTGCACCACGTGGGGCGGCACCTGAAGCTCATGATCGTGGTGCTCGTCGCCCTGGTGGCCGGCTCCGCCGCCGCGTTGCCGTTTCTCGGCGGCACTTTCATGCCGGATTTCCGTGAAGGGCATTTCGTCATGCAGGTGACGAGCTCCATCACCGGCACTTCGCTCGCGGAGATGCGCTCACTCGGCCGGCGCGTGAGCGCCGAGGTACTCGCGCTTCCATACGTCAAGAGCATCGAGCAGCAGATCGGGCGCGCCGAGCTCAGCGAGGACACCTGGGGTCCGCACCGCAGCGAGTTCCACGTCGAGCTCAGGCCCGATGCCAAAGTCGATCAGTCCGCCGCCCAGGAGGAGCTGCGCGGCATCCTCGAGCACTATCCCGGCATCGAGAGCGAAGTCGTCACCTTCCTCGGCGACCGCATCAGCGAGAGCCTGTCGGGCGAGACCGCGCAGGTCGCGATCAAGATCTTCGGTGATGATCTCGATGCGCTCGATTCCACCGCCAGCAAAGTGGCCGCGACGCTCTCCAGGGTCAAGGGAATCGTGGACCTGCAGTTCAAGGTACAGGGCGGCACGCCGACGCTCGCGATCCAGCTCGCACCGCCGGCGCTCGCCGCCACCGGGCTCAAGGTCCAGGACGTGCTCGACACCATCGAGACCGCTTACGCCGGTACCCAGGTCGGACAGACTTTCCGCGGCACCCGCACGGTGGACGTCGAGGTGCTGCTGCCGGAGAAATGGCGGGACCAGCCCGAACAACTCGCGCAGCTGATGATCGCCGGTCCGCTCGGCCCCGTGCCGTTGTCGCAGGTGGCCCGCATCGACGTCACCCAGGATCGCTACAGCATCGAGCACGATGGCGGCCAGCGCCGCGTGAGCGTGACATTCAACGTCCGCGGCGGATCGCTGCAGTCAGTGGTCGAGGCCGCGCAGCGCGCGATTGCCGCCGCGGTCGCGCTGCCGAAGGGCGTGTACCTCGAATACACCGGGGCGGCCGCCGCGGAGCGGCAGACCCGCAATGAGCTGCTGCTCTACTCGACGCTCGCCCTGGCGCTCATCGTCATGATCCTGTTCGTCTCCTTTCATTGGCGCGTCAACAGCTGGCTGGTGCTCGCCAATCTGCCCTTCAGTCTCATCGGCAGCGTGCTGGCGATCGCGCTCACGGGCGTGGGGATTTCCCTCGGCACGGTAGTCGGGCTGGTGACGGTGTTCGGCGTCAGCGCGCGCAACGCGATTCTGCAGCTCGCGCACTACGAGCACCTGGTCGAGGTCGAGGGTGTGCCGTGGAACCTCGAGCTGGTGGTACGCGGCGCCAACGAGCGGCTCATACCGATCCTGATGACCGCCGCCGTCACGGCGCTCGGCCTGGCGCCGCTCGCCTTCGGCCTCAATCGCCCGGGACAGGAGATCGAGGGGCCGATGGCGGTCACGGTGCTCGGTGGCCTGCTGTCATCGACGGTGCTGAATCTGCTGGTGTTGCCGGCCCTGGCGCGGCGCTACGTGCGCGTGCCGGCGACGGCTGAGCGGGGAGGCCCATGAACAACGCGACCCGGAACGACACGACGCGCGCTTGGCCGCAGATCTGGTGGCGCATCATGGAGCTGCGCCTCGGCGTGATTCCCCTGCCGGTGTACCTGGTGCTGCTCGGCGTGCTCGCGTATTTCGTCAGCTCCGGCAAGGTGCCCAGCGAGATCAACATGATGATCGGAGTGCTGGCGGTGCTGGGCTTCACATGCGCCGAGCTTGGGCGGCGCACGCCGCTCCTCAATCAGATCGGCGGGGCGGCGATCTTCGCCACCTTCGTACCCTCGTTCCTGAACTACCGACACCTGATTCCCGCCGAGATCGTCCGCACCGTCACGGACTTCACCAAGTCCACCAATTTTCTCTATCTGTTCATCGCGGCGGTGATCGTCGGCAGCATCCTCAGCATGGATCGCGTGCTGCTGGTGAAGGGCTTCCTCAGGCTGTTCGTGCCCATGCTGGCGGGGTCGGTCGCGGCGCTGCTGGTCGGTACCGCGGTCGGCACTGCGCTCGGGCTCGGCGCCCGCCATACGCTGCTCATGATCGTGATCCCGGTGATGGCCGGGGGTGTGGGCGAGGGAGCGATTCCGCTGTCGGTCGGCTACGGCCAGCTGTGGCAGCAGCCGCAGGGCGAGCTGTTTGCGCAGGTGCTGCCACCCGTCATGGTCGGCAGCCTCACGGCGATCCTGCTCGCCGGCACCCTCAACTTCATCGGCCGGCGCTTTCCGCGCCTGAGCGGCGAAGGCCGCCTGCAGCCCGAGGAGAGCGAGGAGCTCGCCAGCCGCGAGCAGGACGCGCCGGTGGACCTCGACGTCACGCACATCGCCGCCGCGGGCCTGCTGGTCATCACGCTGTACCTGGTCGGACTGGTCTGCTTCCAGACCTTCCACCTGCCGGCACCGGTCGCGATGCTGCTGATCGCGGTGCTGCTCAAGCTCGTCCAGGCGGTGCCGCCGTCGCTGCAACAGGGCGCCCACGTGGTCTACGAGTTCTTCCGCCGCGCCGTGACCTATCCGCTGTTGTTCGCGATCGGCGTGGCGCTCACGCCGTGGGATCGGCTGGCCGCGGCCTTCGCTCCGCGCAACCTCCTCACCATCGTCGCCACCGTGGTGGCGCTGGTCGCCACCGGATTCTTCGTCGGGCGGTGGATGCGGCTGTTCCCCATCGACACGGCGATCGTGATCGCCTGTCGCGC
This sequence comes from Steroidobacteraceae bacterium, assembly GCA_036497085.1. Lineage (GTDB taxonomy): Bacteria > Pseudomonadota > Gammaproteobacteria > Steroidobacterales > Steroidobacteraceae > 13-2-20CM-66-19. The sequence continues at coordinate 8,886 of DASXKA010000076.1, forward strand.
CGGTCAGGGCGGTACCGGCGATGTGGCGATTCTGACCGCCGCCAACCGTATGCAGCTCATGCCGTTCGCGCAGATTGCCACGCGCATCGGCGGCGCCATCACCATCACCTTGACTCTGCTGGCGCTGGCTCATCACGGCTGAGCGGATGCGCGCGCCGCGCCGGGCCCTCGGGCGGAACTTGCGCGGGTATCTCGAACACCACTCGCAGGCCGCGGCCGTTGGCGGCATGCTCGGCGAATATATGCCCGCGGTGCAGCTGGATGATGCTCCGGCAGATGGCGAGCCCGAGCCCGCTGCCCTGATGCCGCTGCGGCTCCGGAGACGGGATGCGCACGAAGCGGTCGAAAATGCGCTCGAACTCCGCGCTCGGCACGCCCTCGCCCTCGTCCTCGATCTCGACGCGCCACAGCTCGCCGCCGAGGCGCGAGCGCAGCCGCACGTGACCGCCCGGCGGGGAAGCGTTGATGGCGTTGCTGAGGAGATTGAGCAGCACCCGCCGCAGCCAGCGAGGCTCGCAGATCGCCATCCCCTGGCCGGCGTGCCCGTAGGAGAATTTCAGGCCGTAGTGTTCGGCCAGGACCTGCGCATCCACATTGAAATTGGCGAGCAGCAGGGCCGGGTCGTTCGGCGTGGCCGCGAGCGTGATATTGCGCGACTCGGCGCGCGACAGGAACAGCAGCTCGTCGATGGTAGCGTCGACACGCGTCAGCTCCTCAAGCACGGTCTGCATGCCCTCCTCGTTGTCATGAGTGAGCATGCCGCTGCCGAGCACCTTCTCGGCGTGCAACCTGACGAGCGACAGCGGCGTCTTGAGCTCGTGCGAGGCGTCGGCGGCGAAGCGACGCACGTTGTTGAACGAGGCCTCCAGCCGGTCGAACATCTCGTTGAGCAGCCGGGCGAGGTCCGAGATCTCGTCCTTGACCGCGGGCACGGGGATGCGCTCGCTCAGGTTCTCCGAGCCGATGTGGCTGGCGGTGGCGCGGATCAGCCGCACCGGGCGCAGCGCCAGATTGCTCAGGCCGAAGCCGATGGCGACGCTCATCGCCAGGAGCAGCGCCAGCAGCGCCACACACACCTCGGCGTAGCCTTCCATCACGCCCTCGACCTGCGTCTCGGGGGTCGCGACGATGACGTCATAGGGCGCCATGATGAACTCGCCGACGCGCAGCGGGCCGTTGTCCCAGCGCACGTCGTAGCGGCGCAATCCCTTGACGTCGGGGATCGCGCGGCCGTTCAGATTGCCCGAGTAGAAGATCGTGCCGGTGTCGCCGCGGTGAATGTCGATGTAGAACAGCACCGAGGCGTAGTCGGTAGTCTCGCGGATGCGCTGGTCGATCACCGCCGCACTCAGGGCGGCGTAATCGGTGCCGAGGTGGGCGCGGATCTGCTGGAACTCGGATTGATTCAGCAGATCGAGCCCATGGATCAGATAGCCGCGCAGCAGGTAATAGCCCACCACGAACAGGCAGGCAAGCGTCGCCGTACTGGTGGCCGCGTACCACAGAGCGAGCCTTGCGCCGATCGACCTCATTGCAGCTTGTAGCCGACGCCGCGTACCGTCTTGAATAACGGCCGGGCTCCCTCGGTCTCGAACCGGGCGCGCAGCTTGCTCATGTACACATCGAGCAGGTTGGCGTCGACGTCGTACGGCGATGACCAGACCTTCTCGCAGATCAGCGTGCGCGGCAGCACCCGCCCCGGGTTCTGCATGAAGACTTCGAGCAGCGCGAACTCGCGGTTGGTGAGCTCGATCGGCTCGCCGTTGAAATGCAATGTGCGTCCCACCAGATCCAGCCGCATGCCGCGGTGCTCGAGCACCGTGTCCTTGACGCTGGCATGGCGGCGCAGCAGCGAGCGCAGCCGAGCGAGCAGCTCCTGCAGGCTGAAAGGCTTCGGCAGGTAGTCGTCGGCGCCGACGTCCAGCCCCTTGATCCGGTCCTGCAGGTCATCGCGCGCGCTGAGGATGATAACCGGCTCGTTGAAGCCGCTGCGGCGCCACTGGCGCAGCAGATCGAGTCCGTCGCCGTCGGGGAGACCCAGGTCGAGCACGATCGCATCGTAGCTGGCCTCGCACAGGGCATCGCGCGCCGCGGCGCAGCTGGCGGCAACGCCAACCGTGTAGCCGGCCTCGGTGAGCCCCTGCTTCAGGAATTGCTCCAGCTTGCGCTGGTCCTCGACGATCAGGACTTTCATCTTGGCTTCAGGTTTCGCCGGCAGACTGCGCGCCGTCTGGAGTCGGACTCACGGGTACGCCAAATGCCACGTCACCATCAGCTGTTGTCTGCACTGCTCGCCGCGGCGAGCGTTCTCACCGGCGTGGCGGCGCACTCGGCACCGCCCGCCGCGGGCGGCTATCGCATGATTGCGCAATTTCCGATCGGCGGCAACGACGCGGGGTACGACTATCTGCGTGTGGACGCGCCGACACGGCGCGTGTTCGTCGCGCACCTGAACCGGGTGGAGGTTCTCAACGCTGACACCGGCGCGAAGCTCGGCGAGATCTCGGGTATGCACGGCGTGCATGGCATCGAAATCATTCCCGAGCTCGACAAGGGCTACACCAGCAACGGCCTGGATCGCACCGTGACGGTGTTCGATCGCTCCACGCTCAAGGTCCGCAAGGTCGTTCGCTACACCGGCGTCAAGCCCGATGCGATCCAGTACGACCCGGACAGCCGCCGGCTGTACGTGGTCAACGGCGGCGCGAGCGGCGATGTGACCATCATCGATCCGGCGAGCGACACCATCGTCGACACGCTCGAGCTCGGCGGCGCGAAGCTCGAGCAGATCGGCTTCGACGGGCGCGGCCGCGCCTTCGTGAACGACGAAGGCCGGAGCGTCATCCACGTCTTCGACACGCACACACTGCAGCCCGCAGGCACCTGGACGCTCGGCGGCTGCGCGGAGCCGACCGGCATGGCGGTCGATCGCGCGCATCACCGGGTATTCGCCGCCTGCGGCAACCGGCAGCTCGCGGTGCTCGACAGCGATGATGGACATGTCGTCGCAACTGCGGCGATCGGCAGCGATCCGGACGGTGCGGTCTTCGAGCCGAAGACCCAGCGGATCTTCACGTCCAACAGAGAGGGTACGCTCAGCGTGCTGCGCGAGGCCTCACCCGACCGCTACGAGGCGCTGCAGACACTCGCGACTCAGCCGGGCGCCCGAACCCTGGCGCTGGATGAGACCACGGGCCGCATCTACCTGCCCACCGCGCGCACCGGCAAGGCGCCGGCCGCAGGCGGCGCGGCCCCGATCCTGCCGGAGACTTTCGTGCTGCTCGTGGCCGGGGAGTAGCGGGCTCCAGCGCCGCAGCGAATTCAGGCTCGCTTCAGAGTCCTGGGTTAAAACAGTGCACGAGGTCCTGGAGAGGGGAAAGAAATGGTGCGCTGGCTGTGGGCATGCTGCTTGAGTCTGGCTGTGTCGGCGACCCAGGCTGCCCCGATTCGGAGCAGCACCTACGCCCGCGAGCTGTTGCTCGAGGCGCGCCGCGCCAACCCCGAGTTGTTGGCCGCCGCCATCAGCGCCAGGCCGCCCAAGGGAACCGAGGCCGTGGTGGTGGCATCGACCGACCCGCAGGCACCCCTGGCAAAGAGCGACGCCGCCGACCGGGCCGCGAGCACGAGCGGCACCACGGTATCGGCCGTGAGCCCGTCCGGCGATCGGCTCGAGGTGCGGCTGCCGCTGCACGATGTTTCCGGTGACGCGATCGGCACGCTGCATCTGAGCTACGGCTACCACGCCGGCAGCGATCGCGCCGCGCTCGAGCGCCGCGCCGCGGCCGTGCGTGATTTTCTGGGGCGGCGCATCTCGCACGCCGGCAATCTGCTCGATCCCTATCCCTACGAGCCGGACGCGCCCAGCCACACCTATGCGCAGCAGCTCGTCGACGAGTTCCTGGAGCGCTATCCGGAAGTCGAGATTCTGGCGATCCACGTCACGCCACCCGACAGCGACTACAACATCATCGCCGGCTCGAATATCGGCCGCCTGGGCAAGAAGGCCGACAACGACGACATGCGCTGTGTATTCACCGGCAAGCCGAATCTCGAGGTCAACTCCACCGGCAAGCGTTTCGAGAGCGAAATGCAGCTGCACGACCGGGCCGGCACCGTAGTCGGCGCCGTGGGCGTGGTGTTCGCCTACCAGCAGGGCGACGACCAGGAGGCGTTGCATGCCCGCGCCGAGAAAATCAAGACCGAGCTCGAGAAGAGAATTCCCGATTCGGCTGCGCTGTTTCGCACCGCGGCCGCAGCTCCAGCCGCAGGCGGCGCGGGCAGCGGCGCGACACTGGTACTCGAAGGCCGCACCGATCTGCCCGGGTACAGCGGCGATTTCGATCACTTCGCCGTCGATTTGCCGGGCAATCGCCTGTTCCTCGCGGCCGAAGATCACGGCACGCTCGAGGTGTTCGATCTGCGCAGCGGCAAGCACCTGAAGAGCGTCGGCGGGTTCGAGACACCGCACAGCATCGTTCCGATCCCGCAGACACACCGCCTGCTGATCACCGATGGCAGTGACAGCATCAAGCTGCTCGATGCCGCGACACTCGCCCCGGCCGGCACACTCGGTCTGCACCCCGGCGCCGACTCAGTCGGCTTCGACGGGGGCAGCGGGCACCTGTATGTTGTCACGGGCGGGAAGGACGTGAAGCTCAAGGAGTCCTGGCTCGAAGAGATCGATCCGGTGACGCTCCGCAAGGTCGGCGAAGTGCACCTCGACGCCGATCACGTCGAGGCCATGGCGATCGAGCAGCACGGGCCGCGCCTTTACATCAACGTCACCGACAAGAACTACGTCGCGGTGATCGACAAGGCCACCCGCACGGTGGTGGCACGCTGGCCGATTCACGAGGCCGCACAGAATGCGCTCGCGCAGCTCGATGAAGCCAATCACCGGCTGTTCGTCGTGGCACGTGATCCGGGCAAATTCATCGTGCTGAACACCGATAGCGGCGCGAGCGTCGCGAGCTTCGCGGCGCCCAAGCGGGTCGACGCGGAAATCTTCGACGCCGGGAACCGCCGCATATACGCGCCGGGCGGCGAGGGCTACATCGGCGTGTATGCAGAGCGGGACGCCGGGCACTTTGCCGAGCTGCCGCACGTGGCGAGCTCGGCCGGCGCCAAGACCGCGATCCTGGTCCCCGAGCTTCGCCGGCTGTATCTGGCGGTGTCGCCGGGAGAGGGAAAGACCGGGGGCGGGATCATCTGGTTCGACGTCAAGGCTGCACCCGCTTCCTGACGGGTCGCAATCGGTCTAGGGGGAAACCGTGGACAAGTACAAGATCGGTTTTTTCGTTGCCTCAGTGCTCGCCACGGCCGCGGGGGCTGCGGCCGAACCGCAATCCGCAACCGCGGCGGCCGGGCAGGCGGAGGCTCCGGCCGAGCTGCCGCTCATCGTGGTGACTGGCAGCAGTATTCCGACGACGCCGGATGCCGTCGCCGTGCCGGTCGAGACCTTGAGCGCCGCGCAGCTGCAGGCGAGCGGTGTGGATTCGAATGCCCTCGAGATACTCCGCAAGGAGATTCCCGCGTTCCAGGGCCGCAGCAACGCCGGTACCAGCAACGCTAACAACAACAATCAGAACACCGCCGGGGGTTCGCAAGTACAGCTGCGCAACCTGCCGACCCTCGTGCTGGTGAACGGCCGGCGCGTCGCCGCGAGCGGCATCGGTGCCGTCAACGGCAAGAACTTCGTCGACGTCAACCAGATCCCCGCGGCCGCGATCGATCACGTCGAGGTGTTGACGGACGGGGCCTCTTCGATCTATGGCTCGGACGCGGTCGGCGGCGTCGTCAACTTCATACTCAAGTCTGACTATCGCGGACTGACGACCGGGGCGCGCGCCGCGGGCGGTGCGGACTACGGCGAGTGGTCGGCGTTCGCGACCGGTGGCACGCCGGTCGGCAGTGGCAACATCACCGCGACCGTGAACTACAGCCACACGGACCCGCTGTTCCAGAGTGACCGCTCGTTCAGCAGCCCCCTGTACGGCAAGACCTCGAACCTGCCGGGAACGGTGGGCGGGGCCACTGACATTCTCAGCTCCGGGATCAGCTCCCCGAGCGCCAGGAATCCGACCGGCGTCAACGCCACCGCACCCTCGCTGGCCGCGCTGGTGGCCAACGGTACCTACATACCCACGACGCCCGCGCAGGTCGCCGCGGGCTTCGACATCTCGCCCTACCAGACGATGCTGCTCAAACAGGACCTGGCATCCTTCAGCAGCAGCTTCGACCTGCCGCTCATCGATCACAACAGGCTGACGCTGTTCGGCGATGCCCTGGCGTCCCAGGACCGCAGCTGGACCAAATGGGCTCCGGTAGCCGCGACCGGGAACACGGTCCCGGTGGATGCGCCGTACAACCCGCTGACCACGGCCTTTCCCGGCGTGACATTCACCTATCTGCCGGCCCCGCATGATTTCTATGACACCGTGACGGCGACGCGCATTACCGCGGGACTGCGCGGCGAACTCACTCATGACTGGACCTGGGAGAGCGCGCTGGTGTACAGCGAGAGCGACCTGGAGCAGCAGCAAACGAACCTGATCTACAAGCCGAACCTGGCGCCGGCGATCGCCGGGGGCTTCAATGGCGCCGGCCAGGCCGTGGCCGGCGGCCCCTTCAGCGACGTGCACACCGGGTATTCGGCGAGCGGGCCGCTGGCGTTGCAGCCGGCCCTGGATCCGTTCGCCACTGCCGCGGGCCTCGTTCCGGGCTCGCTGGCAAATCTCTACGGCACGGAGCGCATCAACGCCGTGAGCCAGCTCGAGTCCTGGGACGGCAAGGTCGTCGGGCGCCTCGGCAGGCTGCCGGCCGGCGAGGTCGGTATGGCGATCGGGGCAACCGTCCGTCGCGAGCTGCTCTCGGGTCACGCCGATCCGAACGGGCGGGTCACGGATCCCGTGACCGGCGCGTTCGGCGTCAATTCCCAGAATTGGATCGGGGGTACGTTCGCCGACCCGTTCTCAGCGCACCGCACTATCAGCGGTGCCTTCGTCGAAGTACGCGTACCTCTCACCAGCGAAGCGTGGAGCATTCCGGTGTTCCGGGCGTTCGATCTGACGGCGGCGGAGCGCTCCGAACACTACAGCGATGCCGGCAATTCCAACGTTCCGAAGTTCGGCTTCCGCTGGCGACCGTTCGATCAGCAGCTCACCGTGCGCGGCAACTACGCGAAGTCCTTCCTCGCTCCGAACCTGTACTCCGAGTACGGGCCCACCGACACGCGCCAGGTCGGCGCCGCTGTGATCCCGAACGCCTTCCCCGGTCAGGGGCTGGCGCCGGCACCCTTCAACGGCGAGGACGGCAACAACCCGAACCTCCAGCCGGCGACCTCGATATCGCGAACGATCGGCTTCGTGCTCAAGCCCGAGTTCGTCAAGAACCTGAATCTGACTGCCGATTACTCCAACATCGATCTGCGCGGCTTCCAGGCCGGCATCGGCTTCAACAACATCCTGCAGAGCATCAACGCGCAGGGCTCCGCGTCGCCGTACTTTGCCAATCTGGCGATCGGCAGCTTCCCCGGTCAGGCGGGCGCCACCAACCCCTTTGGCACCCCCGGGACACTGCTGACCTACCTCCAGGGAGGCCTCGCCAACGCGGCCAACCTCTACGTGATCGACCGCTTCCAGAACAACGCTGAGCTGATCGAGAAGTCCTGGACAGTGGGCGCCTTCTATTCCATTCCGACGGCGCGCGCCGGAACGTTTGAGCTCGGCACGACCGGCTCGGTCTTCGACTCGTTCACCTTCCTCGACCTGCCGCTCCCGGGTCATACCTTCATCCAGTACGCCGGCAATGCGACCAACGCGGGTGTGTTCGGCGGAACTCTGCCGAAGTGGCACTTCTATACGACGCTCGACTGGAGCTCCGACAATCTGCACCTGCAGGTGGCGAATTCCTACTTGTCGGCGGTAACCGATACCGGCGCGAACGGCGTCTCCGCGCCGTTGCCGGTCAGCCGCTATTCCACCTTCGACCTGCGCGCCGCCTACGACTGGGAGAAGTTCACGATGGCCGTCGGCGTGAACAACGTGACGAACCGCATGCCGCCGCTTGCGCCGCGCACCTTCAGCGATAACAACGCGGACATATCGACCTACTCGCCGATCGGCCGGCTGGCGTACGCCACCGTCACCGTGAAGCTCTGACCCGATTGCGCTAATGTGAGCGGGCGTGAGTACCCGAACCCCGAAGGCGGCGGCGGCATCCGCCAGGGCGCGCTGCGGCTGGGCCCGCGATGCCGATCCGAAATCGCAGCGCTACCACGACGAGGAATGGGGCCGGGCCGTGCACGACGACCGGCGGCTCTTCGAGATGCTGATCCTCGAGGGTGCACAGGCCGGTCTCTCCTGGTCGACGATTCTGCACAAGCGGGCTGGCTACCGGCGTGCCTTCGCGCGCTTCTATCCGCGCAAGGTGGCACGTTTCGACGCGCGGCGGCGCGCGGCGCTGATGCGCGACCCCGGCATCGTGCGCAACCGGCTCAAGATCGACTCTGCGGTCACCAACGCGCGCGCCTTCCTCGCGGTGCAGCGCGAGTTCGGCTCCTTCGATCGCTATCTCTGGGCCTTCGTCGGCGGCAAGCCGGTGGTCCGCCGCCGCGGCCGCAGACTCCCGGCACGCACCGCTCTCAGTGACCTCATCTCCCGCGACCTCGCGCGGCGCGGCTTCCGCTTCGTCGGCACGACCATCGTCTACGCCTACCTCCAGGCCGTCGGCGTCGTCGACGATCATGCCCGCGACTGCTTCCGGGGCGGCCGGGCCTGAGAGCACCGGAGCGCGCCCCCGGCGGGGCTCTCCCAGTAGCCTTAGGTTGCGAGCGCCTCTTAAGATAGCGATCCTTTTCTACCCGCCCGGAAACAAAACGTATGAAAAGCCTCCTTGCCCTCGCAGCCACCGCGGCGCTCGCGGCCGGCGCTGCCTACGCCGACTGCCCCTACCCCGCCGCTCCCGACAAGCTGCCGGACGGAGCCAGCGCCACGATGCAGGACATGCTCGCCGGGCAGAAAGCGGTCGCCGACTACAACAAGGCCGTCAACGACTACGTGGCGTGCATCGACAAGGAGGTCGACGACGCCCTCGCCAAGGGCGGCGACAAGATCAAGCCGGAGCAGAAGGCCGACATGCAGCGCGTCGAGACCCAGAAACACAACGCCGCCATCGACAAGCTGCAGACAGTCGCCGACCGCTTCAACGAGCAGGTGAAGGTCTTAGGCCAAGTCCGCGGACGCCAAGAAGCCCTGAGTGCTCACGCCCGCTGAAGCCGACGCGCTGATCGGGCAGCGCCTGCAGTGCCTGCCGATCGAGTCGCTGCCGCTCGCGCAGTGCGCCGGCGGTGTGCTGCGCGAGAACGTCTACGCCGAGCGTGACCAGCCGCCGTTCGACCGGGTGGCCATGGACGGCATCGCGCTCGACAGCCGCGCCGTGGCGGCGGGCCGGCGCGCCTTCCGCGTGCAGGCTACCCAGGCGGCGGGCGATCCGCCGCTGACCCTCGCCGCGAGCACGGCCTGCATCGACGTCATGACGGGCGCGGTTCTTCCGGCCGGTTGCGACAGCGTCGTGGCGGTCGAGGAACTCACGCAGAGCGGGGACGAGGCAGTGCTTGGCGCCGCGGTGCGCGTGGAGCCGTGGCAGAACGTGCACCGGCGCGGCAGCGACACTCGCCAGGGAACCCTGCTGCTGGCGTCGGGCACGCGGCTGCACGCGCCGGAGATCGCCATCGCCGCCTCCGCCGGCATGGCGCGCATCCGCGTCAGCAGCCAGCCGATGCTCGCCGTCATCTCGACGGGGAACGAGCTGATCGAGCCCGGCGAGCCGGTGCTGGCCCACCAGGTACGCCGCTCCAACGCCTACGGGATCGTGAGCGCGCTGCGCGAGCACGGCTTCCAGCGCGTCGCGGACGATCACATCCGGGACGACGCCGGGGAGCTGCGCGAGCGGCTGCGGTTCCACCTCGAGACCCACGACGTGCTGGTGCTCTCGGGCGGGGTCTCCATGGGCAAGTTCGACCTCGTGCCGCAGGTGTTGGAAGAGCTCGGCGTGCATGCGATCTTCCACAAGGTGGCGCAGCGGCCCGGCAAACCGCTGTGGTTCGGGGTAGCGCCTTCGGGGGCGGCCGTCTTCGGACTGCCGGGCAATCCCGTCTCGACGCTCGTGTGCCTCAGCCGCTATGTGCTCCCGGCGCTGTTTGCGAGCCTGGGTCAGCGTCCGCCGCCACCCGAGCGGCTGGCGCTCGGCGCG
>DASXKA010000077.1:0-4779 GCA_036497085.1 Steroidobacteraceae bacterium
GTTGAGTGTCGAGGAGCTGCAGGAACTCGGGTGGCCGTCGCGGACACAGTCGGGATCGATGTTCGCCGGGTTCGCGGTGAATAACATGATCTTCGGCGGCGGCACCACGGTCACCGTCACCGTCGCGCTCGTCGTGCCGCCGACCGAGGTGCAGCTCAGCGTGTAGGTGGTGGTGGCCGTGGGCGTGACCCTGAGCGAATTGGTTGCCGACACGCCGTTGACCGAGCAGGACACGCCGGTCAGCGCGCTCCCGCTCCAACTCAGCGTCGACGAACCGCCGACGGGGACACTGGCCGGACTTGCGGTAAATGATGTGATCGTCGGCGGCGGCACCACGGTCACCATCACCGTGGCGGGGCTTGTGCCGCCGGCGCCCGTGCACTTGAGCGAGTAGCTCGTAGTCGCAGCGAGAGCCGCGGTGTTATAGCTGCCACTAGTGCCCTGGGAAGCGCCCCAGCCCGGATCGCCGACCGCGGCGACCGCCTGGCAGGAGGTCGCATGCTGCGTGCTCCAGGTGATCGATGCCGAACCGTTGGGCTGAATGCTCGACGGCGTCGCTTGCAGCGTCACGAGCGGCGCCGGGCATGCGGGGCGCACATCCGTTGACGCCAGGGGCCACGCGAAGTTGGGTGTGTTGCCGAGAATGCGTGTGTTGAGCGTCAGGTAGAGATTGGCCAGCCGCCCGCGAATCTCACCCCACGGATTGGGGTTGGCAGCGTTCCCCGGGTAATCTCCGGCGGGGTTTGCATCACCGCCCACCAGCGCGTCCGCGTTGACAACCTGCACTGCCGCACAGCCATAGTCTCCCGCCGCCATATACGTGTTCACGGGAGTCAGGGCCGCTTCCAGCGCGGCTTTGGTCGCCGGGAGGATGTTCGCACCAGTGACGGTCGCGAACAGGTTGTTGTACTTCGTCTGCGCGAAGCCGGGCAGGCCGCCGCTCAACGCGTACGCGTTCAGCGTCAGTCCGACAGCCCAGACGGACATTCCGCGGCTCGAGCCGCCGGAGGAGTCGCAGTACCCGGTGAGGTCGATGAAGTCCAGCAGTCCCGTCTGCGGATCCACCTCGACGATGCTGCCTTCGCTCGGATTTGCGCCCGAGAACGGCACCCAGGCAAGCAGCGCGGACGGGCAGGCCGGATTGGTCGCCGGTGCGGTGGGCGGCAGGATCTGATTGACGCTCTCCTGGTTGTAAACGAGGATCCCGGGGATGTCATTGACCCCTGGAGCGAGGGTGCGCAGCAGGGCGAAGCCGGCGCCGGAAGCGCCCGAACCGCCGCACATGGTCCCGGGAATGATCTCGCTGCCAAAACCCGGACACAGCGTCGACACGCTGAGCGTGTTGCCGTTGCAGACGCCGTTCGTGACGCGCGGATCCGACAGAACGACGCAGCTGCCTTCGATGACGTTGCCAGACACCGCCGGCGAAGCGGGCCCGGTAATCTGGTGCAGAAGGACGCCTCCACTGAGGTCGCAAACGCCAGGAGCCACACAGGTGCTCGCCGCGACCGCGGACTGGCGCGCGACCGCCAGGGCGTCCGGGCTCTCCACACCCTGCGTCGCGATCCCGATCAGGTTGGTGACGCCGGAGCTCACCGGCGCGCCGAACTGCAGGATTTGGCCGGTGTTGCCGGCAAGTGTCTGGGTTACGAAGGCGTAGGGTGCCTCGAGGTACAGGCCTTCTTTCACCTTCTGCAGCCCGCCGCCAAGGCCGGTAGCGAAGACCTCAACGAGGGTCGGCGCAAAGCCGCCCGTGCCGGAGGTGAAGTCCAGGCGCAGCACCTGGCCGGCGGTGGTCGTAACGAGCAGCGTCGGGTTGCTGTCAACAGAGTCGGGCGGCCAGAAGTCCATGCCCACTGGGTTGCCGCCGAAGGTGAACTGACCGGGGAGCATGAGGACCACGTCCGGACCGTTGCGCCCACCCGCGCCGCTCAGGACGCTCTGCACGCTGGCCGCGCGATATACGAACAGGACGCACTTGTTCGAGGCGTTCTTGGAGCTGCCGAGTACCAGAAGGTCGCCCACATTCCAGCCCCGTCCGGCGGTGGTCGCCACCGCGGTTTCCCGCAGGTACTGATCGCCGAAGCTCGAGTAGCCGCTGGAGTCGATCAGCAGCGGCGTCGCGGCGAAGCCCGTGGGCGAGGTCGTGCTGACCGGAAGGACCCACACCGAGGGCTTGTTCTGCTGTACGAGATACAGGTTGCCGGCGGCATCCACGGACAGGCCGTCGGGATTCGACGGGCCGGAGTTCGTATGGCTCCACACGACGGTCTCGGACGCGGGCGTTGCGCCGACGGCCGGCGTGTAGCGGATGATCTGGCCCCTCTCGATGTCGGCGACCAGCACGTCGACGGTACCGGCGGCCAGGTTCGCGACCTGCACCAGCGCGCTGAAGCTGCCGTGGCTGGCCCCGTCCGTGTTGAGCGGGCTGGTCGTGCCCGGGCCCGAGGGCGAGAACGAGGTCACGTCGTAGACCGAATTGCCGACGGCGTTCGCGGCCGTCAGGCGCACGAACTCCGCGTCGGCCGTGGCGGCGGCGAGCAGCGCGCCGATGGCGAAGGCCGCGCGCGCGCCTGTCAGTTCCGATCGATGAAGAAGCATATGACCTCGGTGTTGCTCTCGACGCCAGCTAGGCCGGGATGCGGCCGGGCGGAGGCAATCCATTTCTTTGGCGCTGAGCGCCTCTTATCGCACGGTTACGCTAACACGGTTTGCTTGCCCGTGGCCAGCAGCTTGCGTGAGTCCCCATCCTTGGGCGCTGGCACGGCGGCTACGGGCTTCGCGTGCCTGCGTCTGCCACGATCGGTGCGCGCCCGGAGCTCTTGATCGCAGCGGGTCCGGTGTGCAGCTCATCGGCGCGCAGTTTATCCCGGTAGTGCTGCGCGAGTTGCAGGTACTCCGGTGGCGCGCCGCCGTCCTTGCCGAGGATGCCAAGGCTGCGCGCGAACAGCGGCTCCGCTTCCGCGTACCTGCCGAGGCCGGTGAGGGCCGCTCCCTCCACGCTCTCCGCGACCGCGGTCTTCCAGTGCGTCGGCGACAACGTGGGCGTGAAGATGTCGACGGCGCCGCGCGCAGACACCAGCGCATCACCGTAGCTGCGCAGCGCGACCTGGAGTATCGCCATGTGAATCAGGCTCGAAGCGACCTCGGGATGGGTGGCACCGAACAGCCGCCGGCGCATCGCGAGCGCCACCTGCAGATCCCGGCCGGCCTCCGCATAGTCGCCGACTTGCGTGAGCCAGAAGCCCATCCGATTCATGATGCGCGCGACGTCGGGGTGGTCAGCGGGGAACAGCTTCTTGTACACCACCAATGCTTCTCGCTCGGTCGCGAGCGCACCCCGCAGCTCGCCGCGTCCGGATTGCACGAACGCCAGATTGTTGAGCGTATTCGCCACATCCGGATGCACCTCGCCGAGCAACTCGCGCTGCATCGCGAGCGCGTCGCGGTACGTAGACTCGGCGCGCACCAGGTCACCCTGGTCCTGCAGCGCAGCCGCGAGGTTGTTCAGGCCCATCGCCACCTCCGGGTGCTTGTCGCCGAAAACGCGCCGCTTCATCGCGATCGCTTCCCCGTACAGCCGCTCCGACTCCACATAGTCGCCGCGCTCCTCGAGCAGTAGCGCGAGGTCGTTGATGGCCTCGGCGAGATTGGGGTCCGGCTCTGCGCCGCACAGTTCGCGCTGCATGGCCACGGCGCTGCGCATCACCGGTATGGCTCCGCTCAGGTCGCCTTCATTATCCATAACGCGCGCCAGGTCCTTCAGCGTCCGGGCGATCTCGCCGTTGGTGGTGCCGTAGACCTTGCGCTGCAGCTGCAGTGCCTGGCGCAAGCTGCGGTCGGCATCCGGGTACTGACCTTGCTGCTCCAGCAGCGTGCCCAGACCGTGCAGGGTCTTAGCCAGTTCAGCCTGGCTCTGCGAGTCTTTGGGTCGCGCGGGCTGCAGGGCGAGCGAGTCGCGATAGGCCTTGTCGGCGGGCCCGAACTGCGCCTGCAGCGTCAGTAGCTCGCCTATGTGCTCGAGCGAGACCGAGAGTGCGAGCGGGCCTGCAGCTGTCCCGCTGCCGCGGGTCGCGACGGCGCTGTCGAGCAGCCGTCGCGCCTGAGGGTACAGGCCAAGTCCCATGTACACCGTGCCGAGGGTGTCCATCAGCGTCGCGCGGATGGCGGGCTGCTTCGCGAGCTCACGATCGACGCGCGCTGCGCCCTTGTCCAACATCTCGCGTGCAGTGACAGAATTACCGCGCGCTTCGCTCGGATCGGAGATCCGAAACAGATCGACCAGAAAGTTGGTCGTCTGCCGGGCGGTTTCCGCCTCCGTTTCCGCCCGGGCGCGCTGCCGCTCGGCCGCGCGCTGCTCGATAAGCGCGTAGGCGGCAAGTCCGGTCGCGACCACCATACCCGCCATGGCGGCGCAGGTAACCGCGAGCAGGCGGCGGTTGCGGCGCTGCTGCTCGCGCTGGCGCAGCAGGTCGTAGCTCACTCCCAGCACGCCGGCGATCAGCTTCAGTTTGGCGTTGCGCTTGCCGTCCTTGCCGGCGCGAGCGTCCGCGGCGATGGGCTCGGCGCGAATCGTGCTCAGAGCACCGTCGGCGCCGAGCCGATAGCGCAGCGCCGGCGGAAACGACTCCTGGTCCACGTGCGCGGGACTGTCGGAGGCGTTGGGCTCGCCGTCGACGACGAGACAGAAGATCCGGTCCTCGCGACCGAGACGCTTGAACGCGAGGATCTCCTCGTTCACCCAGCGGGAGCGCGCAGCGCTCGGGGAACAGACAACGA
>DASXKA010000078.1:0-2077 GCA_036497085.1 Steroidobacteraceae bacterium
GCGAAGTTGCATTCCTTGGTGGCGTCGAATTCCTTGGTCTGGCGGTCGTTCATGATGGCGCGCACCAGCGTGCCCGACTGCTCGGCCGTGAGCGCGCGGTCCGACTGCGGGCGGATCTCGCCGTCGATCTTGATGGCCGGCGGGAAGCCCGCGGTGATGAACAGGTCCGAGGCCTTCTTCTCCGTGACCCGCCGCAGCAGGTCCTGCATCAGCTTGATGGCCTGATCGCGATCCATATGTCAGCCTCTCCTGCGTCCGCTTCCTACAGCGCGTCCTTGTTCTGCGCCTTGTAGCGCGCCTCTTCCTTGCTGACCTGGCCCCTGGACACGAGCTCGGTGAGGCACTGGTCGAGGGTCTGCATGCCCTGGGCGCCGCCGGTCTGGATGGCCGAGTACATCTGCGCGATCTTGCCCTCGCGAATGAGGTTACGGATCGCCGGCGTGCCGATCATGATCTCGTGGGCCGCGATCCGGCCGCCGCCGTTCTTCTTCAGCAGCGTCTGCGAGACGACGGCGCGCAGCGACTCCGACAGCATCGAGCGCACCATGTCCTTCTCCTCGCCCGGAAACACGTCGACGATGCGGTCGATGGTCTTGGCGGCGGAGCTGGTGTGCAGCGTGCCGAACACCAGGTGGCCGGTCTCGGCCGCGGTGAGCGCCAGGCGGATGGTCTCCAGGTCGCGCATTTCACCGACCAGGACGACGTCCGGATCCTCGCGTAGTGCCGAGCGCAGCGCCTCGCTGAAGCCGAGCGTGTCGCGGTGCACCTCGCGCTGGTTGACCAGGCAGCGCTTGGACTCGTGCACGAACTCGATCGGGTCCTCGATGGTGATGATGTGGTCGGGCCGGTTGTCGTTGCAGTGATTGACCATGCTGGCGAGCGTGGTCGACTTGCCCGAGCCGGTGGGCCCGGTGACCAGCACCAGTCCCCGCGGCAGCATGCACAGGTCGCGGAAGATCTTCGGCGCGCTCAGGTCATCGAGCGAGAGGATGACCGAGGGGATGTTGCGGAACACCGCGCCCGCGCCGCGGTTCTGGTTGAAGGCGTTGACGCGAAAGCGCGCCAGCTTTGGAATCTCGAAGGAGAAATCGGTCTCGAAGAATTCCTCATAGGCCTTGCGCTGCTTGTCGTTCATGATGTCGTACACCATGGAGTGCACTTCCTTGTGCGACAGCGGCGGCATGTTGATGCGCTTCATGTCGCCGTCGACGCGGATCATCGGCGGCACCCCCGAGGACAGATGCAGGTCCGAGGCATTGTTCTTGACGGCAAACGCCAGGAGTTGCGCGATGTCGACGGCCATTGAAGCTCCCTGGGACCGGGCCTCCGGCGGGATGAAAAGAAGCGACCTGCTCTCGAGCGCCGGAGCCGCGGAAGTATAGCGGAGGGCTTATACGTCCAATATGTTACGGGGTCCGCAGAATTTACCGGAACGGGTCCGGGCGGTGCGCGAGCGCATGGCGCAGGCGGCCGCCCGGGCCGGCCGGAATGCGCACTCGGTCACACTCCTGGCCGTGACCAAGGCCCAGCCCCCCGAAGTGGTGCGCGCCGCCGCCGACTGCGGCCTCGGAGACTTCGGCGAGAGCTATCTGCAGGAAGCGCTGCAGAAGCTTGGTGCGCTGCAGGATCGCGCGCTCACCTGGCACTTCGTCGGGCGCATCCAGGCCAACAAGACGCGCGCGATCGCCGAGCGCTTCGCCTGGGTGCACGCCGTCGATCGCCTGAAGATCGCCGCGCGGCTCTCCGAGCAGCGCCCGTATCACGCGCCGCCACTCAACGTCTGCCTGCAGGTCCGCCTCGCGGACGAAGCCGCCAAGGGCGGAATCGCCGCGGGCGAGCTGCCCGGACTCGTGCGCGCGGTGGCGCTCCTGCCGCGCCTCAGGCTCCGGGGCCTCATGTGCATTCCGCCGGAAGAGACGCAGCCCGAGCGCCAGCACGCCTGGTTTGGCGAGCTGCGGCGGCTCCTCGAGGCGCTGAACGGCGGCGGCGCCGCGCTCGACACCCTCTCGATGGGCATGAGCGGGGACTTTGAGGCCGCGATCGAGGAAGGCGCCACCATAGTGCGCGTGGGCACGGC
>DASXKA010000079.1:0-3506 GCA_036497085.1 Steroidobacteraceae bacterium
GCCGCCCCGAGTCTGCGCCGCAGCAGACCGGTCTCGCTGAAGACGGCGGGCCTAGCCATGGGCGCCCGCCGCCGGAGCCGCCTTGAGCGCCGCGGTCCGCAGATTCAGCAGATGCAGATACCCGGCGCTCACGGCCGCCGCGGCGCTCACCGCCGCGAGCGACACGAACACGCCGCGCCAGCCGAAGTTCATCGCCAGCCGCGCGACGCTGTCGCCGGCGAGCACGCCGCCGAGATAGCCGATGCCGTCGATGATGCCGGAGGAGGCGGCGCTCGCCTGCTTGCCGCCGAAGTCGAGCGCAAAGGCGCCGCCCAGGTAGGAGTAGGGTCCCAGGAGACAGAAGAACACGACCGCGATGAGCACCACCGGCAGCAGTGATGCGGACGGGCCGGACGGCACTCCCGCGAGCGCGAGCAGCGCCAGCGCGGCGCCGATGAGACCGAGGAACATGAGGAGCGAGCGGCCGGTGGGGCCCAAGCGGTCGCTCAGCCACCCGGCGAGCAGCACGGACACCGCTCCGACTGCCGGGAAGATGGCGCTGACGCCGGCGGAGTCGCTCACGCTGTAGCCCAGGAAGTCCCGCAGGTAGACCGGCGACCAGGTGTTGAACGTCTCGCGGATTATCGTGCAGCCGAAAGACAGCAGGCAAACGAGCACGAACGCGCGGCTGCGCAGCAGCGGCAGCAGAAGGGCCGCCACGCTCGCCGGACGTGACTCGCCCGAGGTGAAGAGATTGAGCGCCGGGTTAGGCTCGGCTTCCGCATGGCCTTCCTCAACCCGCGACTCGCGCAGCCAGAGGAAATTGGCGAGCAGCGCCGCACCCGCAACGGCCGCCGCGAACACGAACAGCGTGCGCCAGCCGTAGCCGTGGGCGAGCAGCATCCCCATCTGCTGGCGCGCCGCGGCGTCCCCGACCAGGTAGCTGATGCTCAGGATCGCGGCGATCGACCCGTACGAGGAATAGTTGAACCACTTCGAGGAGACCTTGATGAGTCCCGCCCAGCCGACCGACTGGGTCAGGCGGTTGGCGCTCCAGGCGAGCGTGAAGAGCGGCAGTCCCCCGCTTGCGGCGAACAGCAGCGTGAAGACCGCCGCGCCGCCCACGCCGATCAGGAAATTGCGCCGTCCGCCCCAGTAATCCCCGAGCCCCGTCAGGAACAGCTTCCCGAGCGCGTAGGCGAGCACGCCGAGGGAGGTGACGGTGCCGATGTGGACCAGCGCCTCGGCGTGGCTCACGCCGCGCACCGCGAGCTCGTCGGCGAGCAGCGGAGTGGCCACCGAGAGGTCCGCCCGGCAGTAATAGCAGGACGCGTAGCCGCAGAAGAGCAGCACGAGCGTACGTATCTGGGACGAGCGCAGCGACATCGCGGCAGCTAAGTGAGAAGCGGCGCGGGCGCGCGCGGGGTGTCAGTCTTGGCGCCGACTTTCAAGCAGGTCCTCGCGGTGCGTCGCGGAGGGCCCGATACTAGCGGAGGTGACGGTTTGAATCACGCGGCGTGCCGTACGCACCCGGCCGCGCCGCCCGTCGCCTCGGCAGGTTCGGAAATCAGTGGCGCCAGTAGCCGCCGTAGTAACCGCGCACCACCACCACGGGGGGCGCAACCACGCCCACGCCGACGTAGGCGCGCGGGGGTCCGACCGGGGCGACCACGCAGCCCGAGAGGACCGCGCCGATACCGAGGGCGATCATCAGTTTGACAATGCTACGCATGATCAGATCCTCCATTTCACTTGAGGGTAATAACGCGGCGGGCGCGCCGGCGCTGACCGCGCGGGCGAGCGCTTGCGCGTTCAGTCGCGGTTAAGGCCGCGGGGCGCGGCGGCGCGGAGCGGGGCTCTTGAGCAGCAGCGCGCGCAGCACCACGGCGTGGTTGATGCGCGGCTCGCGCGTGGCGGTGAGCAGCGTCACGCGCATGCGTTCGGCGCGATGCCGCAGGGAGTCGAGTGCTTCGCCCTGCGCACGCAGCTCCGCGCGGTAGCGGCGGGCGAATTCGCTCCAGCGCTTCGGGTCATGGTTGAACCAGGTGCGCAGTGCACTGCTCGGGGCGAGCTCGACGAGCCAGGCATCGAGCGCGGCGCGCTGGCGGCTGACACCACGCGGCCAGAGACGGTCGATGAGTGCGCGGTAGCCATCGTGCGCTTCGGCTCTCTCGTAGATGCGCTTGATCGCTACGTCGCGCGGCTGTGGTGCCGCAGCATCCGACTCGAGCTCGTGCAGGTAGCAGGCCGGGGAGCTCAATTCCCCGGCCCCCTGGCTCGCCGTGCGCCGCCGCCTGCTCTTCATCCCGCACACCTCCGCTTAGGTCACATTGTCCGCCGCAGGCGCCGCTCATTTCCAGCGCCGCAGCGTATCATCCGTTCATGGTGACCTCGATACGCGAACAGCTGCGCAACAACTCGGTGGCACTGATCAGCCTCGTGGTGGCGATCAGCAGCCTCGCCTACAACACCTGGCGCAACGAGCACACCGAGCGCAATCGCAACGTACGCACCGCGGCCTTCGAGGTGCTGATGCGGGCCGGCGATCTGCAGCGGGTGACGTTCCTCGCGCAATACGACCGGGACCGCAACGGCGGGAACCCGCGCAACGGCTGGACGGACGTGCTGGCGATCCGCGATATGGCGGCGCTCGTGCCGGGGCCGGTAGCGGATCGGGCGGCGGAGCTCCTCAAGGCATGGGGCGACAACTGGGAAGGCCTCGGCAAGGACGACGAGACGGCGGTCAACCGTATCGACGATGCGATCGGCAGGCTGCGCGAGGCGTCGCTCGCGACGCTGCGCGCGCTGCGCTGAAGAGGAGTGTCATTTTGATCACGCTCTATCACCGCCCCAACACGCGCTCGACGCGCTTCATCTTCCTGCTGGAGGAGCTCGAGGCGCCCTATGAGATCCGCCTGGTCAGCACACGCACCCGCGACGGCGGCGGCGAGCGCGACCCTGCCAATCCTCATCCGCACGGCAAGGTGCCGGCGATCTCCGACGACGGGGTCGTGGTGTTCGAGTCCGCGGCGATCGCGCTCTATCTCACCGACAAGTTCCCGAAGAACCGCATCGGACCGCTGCCGGGCGACTCCGAGCGCGGCGCGTACCTGACCTGGCTCGTTTATTACGCCGGCGTATTCGAGCCGGCATTCGTGTCGAAGTTCATGGGCTGGGAGGTGCCGCGCAGTACGGCTGGCTGGGCCCCCCTGGAGGAGGTCATTCCGGGGATCATCGCGCGCCTCGCGCAGGCGCCGTACCTGACGGGCGAGCGCTTCTCGGCGGCGGACGTGCTCTATGCGACCTCGTTTGCGCTGTTAGCCATCAGCCCGATCCTCCCCAGGTCACCTGTGATCGAGGACTACGTCAAGCGGGTCGTCGGACGGCCTGCGTTCGCCCGCGCCATGGCGCGACAGAGCGGCTGAGGCGCACGCACCCCCGGCAGGGTGCGCGCACGGCAGGTCCGAAATGGTCGTACTGCGGCTTGCATACCGCCCGCCCTACGATTTCGCGCACCTGCAGGAGTT
>DASXKA010000080.1:0-5347 GCA_036497085.1 Steroidobacteraceae bacterium
CTGAGGCGGCGTTCGCGGAGATCCTTAGCGCGCTGGCAGCCGTTGCCGAACCTCGCCGCACCGGACGATATCGCCCAGGCCGCGCTGTTTCTGGTAACCCCGCGCACGTAAATTGATGGCACACCCGGGTGGTTCTGAGCACGGTATATGATGGGCCGCGGGGCATCGCCCTCACTGAGCGTGAGCGCCGGGAGCGCGACGATCAGGTGGGGGTTGATGGATCGAGCTGATCGACGAGTTTCTGGAAGACGGCCTCGAAGTCGGGGTCGTAGCTGTCGGGGTTGGCTCGAATGAGGTCGATGACTTTGCGGTAGCAATCAGCGGCTTTGTGATGATCACCTCTGGCCTGGTAGACCATGCCGAGGCGATCCCAGCCGTCGTGCAGGTCGGGGAAGCGTTCGAGCAGATCGCGTGCCGCCTTCTCGGCCTCGTCGAGCTTGCCGTCATGGATGAGATCAACGGCGGCGTTGGACAGGGTCGTCGGCTCGTCCTCGGTGTCGTCGACGCCGTATGCGGCAGCGAGCCTGGCGGCGATTTCGCCAGCCACGTCGGGGAGCCGCCGCAATGGCGCAGCGGCAGCAGCGGCAGTGGCGGCGAGCGTGCGCTCGGCTTCCTGGTCCTTGGCGAGGCAGCAGCGCTTGTATTTCTTGCCGCTGCCACAAGAGCAGGGATCATTCCGTCCGGGTTTGGCCATTGCGGTCTTCAACTTGAGAAGGATGGGTTCTTTGTACCGAACGCTGCTGGCGGATGCCAGATTCCATGAGCTTCTGCTCGCCTTCGATCGAGACCTCGCGGCGGCGGCACGCGCGGCAGGATGCGCGCGTTGCGGCGGGGTGGTGCACTCGGCGCGGTTCCGGCGCAAGCCGCGTGGCGGGCCGGGCGGCAGGCTCGGCGAGGAGTACGCCCAGCGCTTCAGCTTCTGCTGCGCGGTGGATCTGTGCCGCAGCCGCAACACGCCACCGTCATTCCGCTTCCTCGGCCGCAAGGCCTGGCTCGGCGCCGTGGTGGTGCTGGTCGCGGCGATGCGGCAGGAGGTGACGGCAACCCGGCAGTTGACGGAGCTTTTTGGCGTCAGCCGGCGAACCATCGGGCGCTGGCGCAAATGGTGGGTCAGCACGTTTGCGGCGAGCCCGTTCTGGAAGCTGGCGGCGGCCGCCTTGATGCCGCCGGTCGACCGCGGCCGGCTGCCGGCATCGCTGCTGGAGCGCTTTGCCGGCGACGCCGCGGCGCGGCTCATCGCGCTCTTGCGCTTCCTCTTGCCGATCAGCGGAGGCGCGGCAATGCACGCTGCATGACGGGCATCGCCGGCCCGCAGAGCATGCCCGTCGCCGGCCGGCGGGGCCTTGTCCTACGGTCGCGGCTCCTTTGGCATTTTTCCTTGGGCATTCGAGAGCGCTGGCGTGTCGCAACGACGCGGGTCACGGGTCCACGAGCAGTGGGCGCACTTCCGCTTTTCGGTGGTGGGCCAATTATTGGCGGCGCCGCCGCGCAAGGGCGAGCTGCGTGCGCAGCTGGACAAGCTCGCCGCGCGCACATGGCGCCATCCGATCAGCGGCGAGCCGGTCTGCTTTAGCGTCTCGACGCTCGAGCGCTGGTATTACCGCGCCCGCAAGGAGCGGCAGGATCCTGTCGGCGTGCTCAGGCGCAAGCGGCGCAGCGACGCCGGCGAGCAGGTCTCGGTGACCGCCGCCGTGCGTCAGGCCATGCTGGCGCAATACGCCGCGCACAAGAGCTGGAGCGCCAAGCTTCATCATGACAACCTGCTCGCACTGGCCGAGAAGCAGCCCGAGCTCGTGCCGTTGCCGTCCTACTCGACACTGCGCCGCTTCCTCGAGGCTCATGGTCTCGACAAGCGCCGACGCCTGACCTCGCGCCGGACCGAAGGCGCCGAGCGCGCCGAAGCCCGCCTGTTCGATCGTGAGGTGCGCAGCTACGAGGCCGAGTATGTCAACGGCCTGTGGCATTGGGACTGCCACGTCGGATCGCGGAAGGTGCTCACTCCACGCGGCGAGTGGCAGACACCGATCCTGTTCGGTGTGCTCGACGACCGCTCGCGGCTTGCCTGTCATCTGCAATGGTACCTGGCGGAGAACGCCGAGAACGTGGCGCACGGTTTGTCGCAGGCGTTCCAGAAGCGCGGCCTGCCGCGCTCGGTGCTGAGCGACAATGGCGCCGCCATGACGGCTTCGGAGATCGTCGAGGGGCTCGCCCGGCTCGGCATCGTGCACCAGACCACGCTGCCGTACAGCCCATACCAGAACGCCAAGCAGGAGGCGTTCTGGGGCCCTGTCGAGGGCCGGCTGCTGGCCATGCTGGAGGACGTACCGGACCTCACGCTCGCGCTGCTCAACGAGGCGACCCAGGCCTGGGCGGAGCACGACTACAATCGCAAGCGCCATTCCGAGATCGACGAGGCGCCGGTCGCGCGCTTCCTCAGAGGTCCCGAGGTGACGCGGCCGAGCCCGGACAGCGCGGCGTTACGGCTCGCCTTCACCCGCACCGAGCAGCGCACCCAGCGCAAGAGCGACGGCACCGTGGTGATCGCGGGCCGCCGCTTCGAGCTCCCGAACCGCTACCGCCATCTGCGCGGCGCCGAGGTCCGCTTCGCCAGCTGGGATCTCACCACGGTTCATCTGGTGGACAGCCGCACCGGCACGGTGCTGTGCCGGCTCTATCCACAGGACAAGACCAAAAACGCCAGCGGCCTGCGCCGGCCGCTCGACAAGCTGACGGCAGAGCCTGCCACCCGCCAAAGCGAGCCCGGCAACCCGGCCGGCGCCATCGCGCCGCTGCTCGCCCGGCTGATCGATCAGCAGGCCGCGGCCGGATTGCCGCCGCCTTATCTTCCCAAGGACGAAGGAGACGACACGTGAACAAGAAGCTGCTCGCACTCTACGGCCTCAAGTGGAATCCGTTCGCCCCCGACGTGCCGGTCGAGGCGCTGCGCGTCACGCCGCAGATCGAGTCGTTCTGCTGGCGGGTCGAGCAGCTCGCCGGCGAAGGCGGCTTTGCGCTCGTCACCGGTGCTCCCGGCACCGGCAAGTCGGTGACGCTCCGCATTCTCGCCGAGCGGCTCGCGGCGCAACGCGACGTCAAGGTCGGCGTGATCAGCCGTCCCCAGGCCGGCCTCGCCGACTTCTACCGCGAGATGGGCGAGCTGTTCGGCGTCGTGCTCCACCCGCATAACCGCTGGGGCGGCGCCAAGGTGCTGCGCGAGCGCTGGCAGACCCATATCGACGCCGCGTTCTCGCGGCCCGTGCTGATCGTCGATGAGGCGCAGGAGATGCTGCCGGCCGTGCTCTCCGAGCTACGCCTGCTCGTCTCCGCGCGGCTCGACTCCCATATCCTGCTCACAGTGGTGCTGGCCGGTGACGCCCGCCTGACCGAGCGCTTGCGCACCGACGAGTTCCTGCCGCTCGGCAGCCGCATGCGGGTGCGCCTGGCGCTCGATCGCGCCGCGCCCGACGAGTTGGCCGACTGCCTCAAGCAAGCGCTGCACAAGGCCGGAGCCGCCAAGCTGATGACGACGGAGCTGATCGCCACCTTGTGCGATCACGCCCAGGGCAACCTGCGGGCGCTGATGAACATGGCCGGCGAACTGCTCGCTCATGCCGCCCAGCACGAGGTCCGTCAGATCGACGAGAAGCTGTTCCTTGAGACCTGCTCCCCACCCGCCGACACCAAGGCCGCGGCCGGACGACGGCGATGAGCCTGTTGCCGGTCGAGCCGGCCCATCGCCTCGCCGAGCGCGCCGAGGAGCAGCGCTGGCTGGTCACAGGCCTGTGGTCCGAGCAGGCGGTCGGCATCATCGGCGGCGAGCCCAAATGCTGCAAATCCTTCCTCGCCCTCGACCTCGCCGTGTCGGTCGCGGCCGGCACGCCGTGCCTGCGCCGCTTCCCGGTAGCATGCAAAGGCCGCGTCCTGCTCTATGCCGCCGAGGACGCGCTGCACATCGTACGCCAAAGGCTTGAGGGCATCTGCGCTGCCGCGGGCCACGCGCTCGAAGCACTCGACGTCCAGGTCATCACTGCGCCCACCGTGCGGCTCGATCTCGCGGCCGATCGCAAGGCGCTCGATGAGACCATAGCCGCGCTGAAGCCGCGCCTGCTCGTGCTCGATCCCTTCGTGCGCCTGCATCGCATCGATGAGAACGCCTCCGGCGAGGTCGCCCCGCTGCTCGCCTATCTGCGCGAGCTGCAACGCCGCCACGGCATAGCCGTCATCGTCGTCCACCACGCCAAGAAGGGCGCCGGCCGCGTCCGCGCCGGCCAGGCCCTGCGCGGCTCGTCCGAGTTCCACGCCTGGGGCGACTCCAATCTCTACCTGCGTCGCAATGGCGAGGATCTCACCCTCACGGTCGAGCACCGCGCTGCGCCCGCCATGCCAACCGTCACGATCGAGCTCGCGCAACGTGCCGATGCGCTCGCCCTCGAGGTCGTCGACCGGCGCACGCCGCAAGCACCGCCGCCAAGCTCGGTCGACGAGCGCATCACCACGGCGCTCACCGACCTCGATCGCCCGCTGCCATTCTCCGAGCTGCGCACACGCTGCCGCGTGCGTACCGCAACCCTCTACGAGCGCCTCGCAGCGCTGACCGCCGAAGGCCGCCTGGTCAGGTCCGGTGATGGTTATCGCCTGATCGAAGGCCAAGCCGCGGCGAGACAATCAAGATGACAACGCGCCGATCGCCGGGTTCGGCGGTCCGAAGCCCGCTTCCGCTTCCCGCTCGCTCTACAGCGCGCCGGAAGTGGTAGCGGGAAGTCCGGCAAAGCGCTCACTGCGCGGCATCCGCGCTGACCGAAACACCGATCGCGCCCCACGTCCTATCCCTCTGTTCGATCGGCGCCATCCCTCCGTCCCGACCTGCACGCCGCCAGTGCCGGCGCGCGCAGCGGCGGTCAAGGATGGCCCGTCTTCGGGCCATCGCGTCAGCGGCGCGAAGCGTCCTTGACGGCCGCGAGCACGATGGCACGCTTGAGTGCCTCGGGGCCGCCCACTCGCCAATGAACCATCAAATAACTGGGACGAACGACCGTCAAAAAGCGTGATCACGCTTAGCCGCGCAGACGCTGCGAGTATACCCATCGCGGCGGCCGAATATACGAATCCTCCCGCTTTGGTTGGCTGCTACATACGGCCAACTGGGGCAGCTTGCGAAAGCGAAGTCCGCGGCGGCGGATGTCCTGCGGATTGAACCCGGATTCACCATCGATAGATGGAAGTGCACGGCGGTCTACAAGGATCCCGACGATGCCGAGCATCTTTTCGACGGACTACGTAAGGCCGGCTTGCCAGAATCCCGAGAATGATTCTGGGAGCGAGGTCTGCTGAGGGTCAAGATGCGAAA
>DASXKA010000081.1:0-6032 GCA_036497085.1 Steroidobacteraceae bacterium
CGGCTACCTCGGCAGATTCCACGCCCAGAAGTACGCGCAGGCGGAAGGCTGCGAGCTCGTGGCGGTCGTCGATTCGCGAGCGGACGCCCGCGAGCAGGTCGCAGCGGAGCTCAAGACCCGCCCGCTGGCCGACTACCGCGATCTGCTTGGCGCGGTCGATGCGGTGAGCGTCGTGACCCCGACGCCGGCACATTTCGGCATCGCGCGCGATTTTCTCGAGCGTGGCGCGCACGCGCTCGTCGAGAAGCCGATCGCCGAGAGCGCAAGCCAGGCGCGCGAGCTCATTGCGGTCGCGGCGCGCGCCCGCCGCATCCTCCAGGTGGGACATCTCGAGCGCTTCAACGCCGCGATTCTGGCCGCCCTGCCGTACCTCAAGGCGCCGCGCTTCGTCGAGTGCCATCGGCTGGCGCCCTATCGCGAGCGTGGCACGGACGTGAACGTGGTCCTCGACCTCATGATCCACGACATCGACATTGTGCAGACCATCGTCGGCGCGCCGATCAGCACCATCGACGCGGTCGGCACGCCCGTGTTCTCGGACGAGATCGACATCGCCAACGCCCGCATCCGCTTCGAGAACGGCTGCGTCGCCAATGCCACCGCCTCGCGCGTCAGCCTGAAGACCGAGCGCAAGCTGCGCATCTTCGAGGACGATGCCTACCTCTCGCTCGATCTGCAGCAGAAAATCGTCACGCACATCCGCAAGCGCGCGCCGGGCGGGGGACCGGGGGAGCTGCCGGTCAGCATCGAGGAGCAGAGCCTCGAGCAGGGGGACGCGCTCAAGGCCGAGATCGATTCGTTCCTCGAGTGCGTCCGCGGCGGCCGCCCGCCGGTGGTGCCCGGCGAGGCCGGACTCACGGCGCTCGAGACCGCGATGCGCATTACCGCGCAGGTAAACGAGTCGCTCGCCTCCCGCAAGGCTCGAGTTTGAGGTAGGCGGGAGGCTAGTAGAATCCCCCGGCTGCATTGCACGCGACGGGCAGGTGAGCGATGTCGAAGGATCCGGAGCATTTTCGCAGGCCGCCGCGGCCGGTGACGGTCGCGGCGCTGCAGATGTCCTGCAACTGGGACACGGCGCGCAACACTGCCCGCGCCGAGCAGTTGGTGCGCGCCGCAGCGGACAAGGGTGCCCAGATCATCCTGCTGCCCGAGCTGTTCGAGACGCCTTACTTCTGCATCGAGCAGGACGCGCGGCATCTGGGGCTCGCCCACGCGGTCGAGGACGATCCCGCCGTGCGTCACTTCAGCGCCGTGGCCCGCGAGCTCGGCGTGGTGCTGCCCGTCAGCTTCTTCGAGCGTGCCGGGCCCGCGTACTTCAATTCCATCGCGATCCTCGACGCCGACGGCACCAATCTCGGTGTCTACCGCAAGAGCCACATCCCCAACGGTCCCGGATATCAGGAGAAGAACTACTTCTCTCCAGGCGACACCGGCTTCAGGGTGTGGAATACGCGCTTCGCGCGCATCGGGGTCGGCATCTGCTGGGACCAGTGGTTTCCCGAGACCGCGCGCGTCATGGCGCTCATGGGCGCGGAGCTGTTGTTCTTCCCTACCGCGATCGGGAGCGAGCCGCCCCCAGCTGCCCCGGTCA
Source organism: Steroidobacteraceae bacterium (assembly GCA_036497085.1). Taxonomy (GTDB): domain Bacteria; phylum Pseudomonadota; class Gammaproteobacteria; order Steroidobacterales; family Steroidobacteraceae; genus 13-2-20CM-66-19. Next base: position 1,592 of record DASXKA010000081.1, read on the forward strand.
ACTCACGCGAGCACTGGCAGCGCACCCAACAGGGTCATGCCGCCGCGAACCTGACGCCGCTCGTAGCGGCGAACCGCTACGGCCTCGAGCGCTCGCTGCAGGATCCCGAGGAGCTGTACATCCGCTTCTATGGTTCTTCGTTTATCGCGGACGCGACGGGCGCGAAAGTCGCCGAGGCCCCGGAGGAGGGGGACGCGGTGCTCGGGCATGAGTTCGATCTCGAGGCGACGCGCGAGCTGCGCGATAACTGGTTCGTGTTCCGCGACCGCCGGCCGGATCTTTACGGGTCACTTGCGTCGCTCGACGGCCGATCGCCTCCGCCGGACCCCGGCTTTGCGGCCGGGGCCATCGGGACTGGTGGAGGCGGGGGGAATCGAACCCCCGTCCGTAAGCCCTAGACTTCAGGATCTACGCACGTAGCTCTCTCTTTGGTTCTCGCGCAGCGCTACCCGAGGAGCAGGGAAGACGCTACGCCAGCGATCAGTGACTCTTAACGCACCGGCCTGCTCGCAACGCCGGAGCGCGATCCTGTGAGCGCGTCCCCTGATTCAGTCGCACAGGCACGAGCTGGTCAGAGGTCAGCTGCGGTTAGGCAGCCAGAGCGTAGTTGTCGTCGTTGGCAACTATGATTTGCAGCATTATTTACGAGGGCACTGCGCCTCGGTGCGCCCCTGAAGGTTCGTGACCCACGTCGAAACCGGTCGCCCCCTTCAAGGTACCCCGCGAGCATACCTGAAGCGCCCGGTTGCCGCCCGCACCCGGCGGCCGCAGCCGCGGCCGCGCGCCGTCCTCAGCGGCCGCGCAGCAGCCGCGCCTTGTCGCGCTGCCAGTCGCGGTCCTTTTCCACCGCGCGCTTGTCGTGCTGCTTCTTGCCCTTGGCGAGTCCGACCTGCACCTTGGCGCGTCCGTCCTTCCAGTAGAGCTCGAGCGGCACCAGGGTATAGCCGCGCCGCTCGACCGCGCCGATGAGTCCCTGCAGCTCGCTGCGATGGAGCAGGAGCTTGCGGGTGCGCACCGGGTCGGGCGTCACATGCGTCGAGGTGCTGGGCAGTGGCGAGAGATGGGCACCGATGAGGAAGGCCTCGCCGCCGCGCAGATACACGTAGGCCTCCTTGAGCTGCGCGCGCCCCGCGCGCATCGCCTTGACCTCCCAGCCCTGCAGCGCAAGGCCCGCCTCGTAGCGCTCTTCGATGAAGTAGTCGAAGCGCGCCTTGCGGTTCTCGGCGATCAGTCGCGGTGCACTCTCGGCTTTGGTCATTGGCTGGTGCTAATGGGACAATGACGCCATGCGGGAGGTCAAGCGCTCGGCGCTCGTCAATCAGCCGCCGGCCAGGCTGTACGCGCTCATCAACGACATCGAGAGCTACCCTCAGTTCCTGCCGTGGTGCACGCACGCCAGCGTCGCCTCGCGCACCGAGCGTGAGATCGTCGCCACGATCGGCGTGCGGCAGGGAGCGCTGCACGGCGAATTCACGACGCGCAACACGCTCGAGCCCGGCCGCAGCGTCCATATGCAGCTCGTGAGCGGGCCGTTCCGCGAGCTCGAGGGGCGCTGGCTCCTGACACCCGTCGAGGACGGCTGCCGCATCGAGCTCACCCTGCGCTTCGCTTTCAAGAACTCGCTCAGCGGGCTCCTGTTCGAGCCGAAGTTCGCCGCGACCGTCGGCTCGCTGGTCGACGCCTTCGTCGCACGGGCGCGGGGCTCGCAGTGAGCCCGGCGCGCGGCGCACCCGGAGCGAAGCGCTGCGTGGTGGCTTACGCGACGCGCGAGCGGCAATACCTGTGGCGCGTCGTGCTGCCGCCCGCGGCGACTATCGCCGACGCGCTCGCCGCCGCCCGCGCCGCCGCCGAGCGCGAGTCGGACGCCATCGATCCGGCGTTGTGGGAGGCCGCTCCGGTCGGGGTGTTCGGCGAGCCTCGGCGGCGCGATGAGCGCGTGCAGTATGGCGATCGGATCGAGCTCTACCGGCCGCTGCGTGCCGATCCGCGCGCGCGCCGCCGCGAGCGCGTGCAGCGCGAGCGCCGCAAGGGAGCGAAGCGCGGCTAGATCTTCGGGAACTTCTGCACCGAGATATCGTTGTCCGGTGCACGCGGCGCGGTATCGGGAATGTGGTCGTGCTGGAAGCTCGCCACCTTGTCGTCCTTGAAGAGCACCACGAGGTGGCGTTGCTCGGGCCGCTCCAGGTGGCCGCTCTTGAAGTAGTAGAGGTAGTCCCAGCGGTCCTTGTCGAAGATGTCGGGAATCATCGGCGAGCCGAGCAGGTAGCGCACCTGGCTGCGCGTCATGCCGACCTGCAGCTGGGCTACCGTCTTGCCCTCCAGATAGTTTCCCTGCTGGATGTTCATGCGATAGATGCAGCCGCCGAGCGGCAGCGCCGCGAGCAGCAGGCCGGTCGCGGCGATCGAGGGTAGGCGCATGCGGCTCCGTTGGGGGATAATCAGCGGAGCGCGATGATACCTGATTAGCCGGAGAAAACCCGTGGAAGGCAAGGACCTGCGCAAAGCCGGCCTGAAGGTGACACTGCCTCGCCTGAAGATCCTTGAGATCCTCGAAGGCAGCATCACCCGGCACCTCTCCGCCGAGGACATCTACCGCATGCTGCTCGAGTCCAACGAGGACATCGGGCTCGCCACCGTGTATCGCGTGCTGACGCAGTTCGAGGCGGCCGGGCTCGTCACGCGTCACCACTTCGAAGACGGCATGGCGGTGTTCGAGCTCAACCAGGGCACCCACCACGATCACATCGTGTGTCTCGACTGCGGGCGGATCGAGGAGTTCATGGACTCGGGGATCGAAGCGCGCCAGACCGCCGTCGCCCACAAGCTCGGCTTCACGATCCGCGACCACTCGCTGATTCTCTACGGGCACTGCCAGCGCCCGAATTGCCCGCACCGCAAGCGCAAGGCGAGCTGACGAGGCCGCGGCTAGCGGCGCCGCGCCGCCGGAGGGCGCGGCCGGCTCGCGTTATCGGCCGAGACGCCCGTTCCCCTGGTACGGGCGGCGGTGCCGAGCTCGGCCGCGTTCAGCATGTCGCGGGCGTGCGCACGCGCCTTGTCGGTGACCTCGACGCCGCCCAGCATGCGGGCCAGCTCCTCGACGCGTTCGCCCGGGGTGAGCTCGTTCAGGGCTGTACGCGTAGTGCGCCCGTCGGTGAGCTTGGTGACCCGCAGATGGTGATGCGCCTGGCACGCGACCTGCGGGAGATGGGTGACGCACACCACCTGGCCGCGCTCGCCGAGGCTGCGCAACTCGCGGCCGACGATCTCCGCGACCGCACCGCCGATACCGGAATCGACCTCATCGAACACCATGCAGCGCATTTCCTGCGCCGCGCACGAGACCTGCACCGCGAGCGACAGGCGTGCGAGCTCGCCGCCCGAGGCCACCTTGGCCAGCGCGCGCGGCGGCTGTCCCGGATTGGCGGTCACGCGGAACTCGATCCGGTCGATTCCGTGCTGGGTGGGGTCGGCGTTGCCATCCTGGGTGACGTCGGCCTCGAAACGCCCGCCCGCCATCCCGAGCGTCTGCATCCGGGCGCTGATGTCCTTGGCGAGTGCCCGGGCGGCCTTCTGGCGCTTGCCGGAGAGCTCCTGCGCCTGGCTGCGGTAGGCCTCGAGTGCGCCGGCGAGCTCCCTGCGCAGCTGCACGAGGTCGAGCTCGGCGTGCTCGAGCTCCTCGAACTCCGCGCGCAGCTGCAGGGTGCGCGCGGGGAGCTGGTCGGCTGCCACGCGGTGCTTGCGCGAGAGCTCCTCGATCGCCGCGAGGCGCCGCTCGACCTCGTCCTGGCGCTCCGTATCCACATCGAGCGTCTCGCCGTAACGTTCGAGCTCGCGCGCCCCCTCGCGGATCTGCACGGAGGCCTGTTCCAGCATCGGCAGCACCGGAGCGAGCTTGGGATCGAGCGGCACCAGGGCGCGCAGCGCCGTGAGCGCCCGGCTCACCGCGGCATGCGCATTGGCGGCGTCGCTGTCGTAGAGCTCGCCGAGCGCCGCCTGCGCGCCCGTCGCGAGCCGCCCGCGGTTGGCGAGCCGCGCGCGCTCCTCCGTCAGTGTCGCGGGCTCGCCATCCCTGAGGTGCAGGCCTTCGAGCTCCTGCACCTGGTAGCGCAGCAGCTCGAGCCGGGCGTCGCGGTCGCGCGACTTGCTTTCGAGCTCCAGCGTGCGGTTGAGGAGCTCGAGCCAGACCCGGTGCGCGATCCCGACCTGGCCGGTGAGCGCCGTAAGCGAGCCATAGCCGTCGAGGAGCTCGCGTTGCGGACCACCGCGCACCAGGGACTGGAATTCGTGCTGACCATGGATGTCGATGAGGATGTTGCCGGCATCGCGCAGCGACTGCACCGGGACCGCCTGGCCGTTGAGGTAGGCCCGCGAGCGGCCGTCGCTCCCCACTACGTGGCGCATGATGAGCTCGGTGCCGGCGCCGATCGACTGCTCCTCGAGC
>DASXKA010000082.1:0-1798 GCA_036497085.1 Steroidobacteraceae bacterium
CCTGCCGCCGGCAACCCGCGCAGCGCCGTGTAGATGCGGCTGAGCGCCGCGTCCGCCTGCTCGAGCTGCTCGAGGGAGTAGTTGATCGGCCCGCGGTAGTGGCTCGCGAGAAAGAAATAGCGCAGCACCTCCGGGTGGCGCACTGCCTTCAGCACCTCGCGCAGCGTGAAGAAGTTGCCGAGCGACTTCGACATCTTCTCCTCGTCGACGTTGACGAATCCGTTGTGCATCCAGAGATTCACGAACTCGCCCCCGGTCGCCGCGCACGACTGAGCGATCTCGTTCTCGTGATGCGGGAACTTAAGATCCATGCCCCCGCCGTGGATGTCGAAGTGCGTCCCAAGGAGCGTCGTCGACATCGCGGAGCACTCGATGTGCCAGCCCGGCCGGCCGCGGCCCCAGGGCGACTCCCACCAGGGCTCGCCGGGCTTGGCCTGTTTCCACAGCACGAAATCGAGTGGATCGCGCTTCGCCTCGTCCACCTCGACGCGCGCCCCGGCGCGCAGGTCCGCGAGGCGCTTGCCCGAGAGCCGGCCGTAGGGCGCAAAGCTCGCCACCGAGTAGAGCACGTCGCCGTCGGCGGCGACGTAGGCATGGCCGCGCTCGATGAGCTTCGCCACCATGGCGATCATCTGCGGCATGTACTGCGTGGCGCGCGGCTCCTCCTCCGGCGGCAGGATCGCGAGCCGCGCGCAATCCTCCTGCATCGCGGCGATGAAGCGCGCGGTGAGCGCGTCCGGGGTCTCGCCGTTTTCGGCCGCGCGGCGGATGATCTTGTCGTCGATGTCGGTGATGTTGCGCACGTAGGTCAGGCGATAGCCGCGATGGCGCAGGTACCGGGTCACGACGTCGAACATCGTCAGCATGCGCCCGTGCCCGACGTGCACGTAGTCGTAGACGGTGAGCCCGCAGACGTACATGCGCAGCGTCCCCGGCGTAATGGGCCTGAGCTCCTGCTTCACGCCGCTCATTGAGTCGTGGATGCGGATCATGCGAACCGTGCCAGCCTTTCGCGCGCCTTGCCGGGTGGCATGGCCTTGAGGAGCGGTGCGAGCTCGGGACCGTGAGCGCGTCCGGTGAGCGCGAGGCGCAGCGGCATGTAGAGCTGCCGGCCCTCGCGACCGCTCGCCGCGCGCGCCGCCCGCGCGATCGCCGCGAGATCGTTGCCGCTCTCGGCGGCGGCCGCCGCGGCCGCCGCGAAATAGCCGGCGCCGGCATCGCGTATCACCGCTTCGCCTCCCTCCTCGAGGGGCGGCGGACCGCCGAATACCACATCGACCCAGGGCCGCGCATCCTCAGGCAGCACCAGGTTCGGGAGAATCGCGCTCACGAACGCGGTCGCGGCGCGCTCATCGAGAACGGGCGGCAGGACTCCCTGCAGCCAGTCGCGCGCGGTCGCGGGCGTCAGGTGATGGACCACGTCCTTCTGCCAGACGAGGAGCTGCTGCTCATCGAAGCGCGCCGGCGCGCGGCCGAGGTGCTCGGGGTCGAAGCCGCGCGCCATCTCCTCGAGCGTCAGGAGGCCATGGAGTGCGCTCGAGTGGCCGAGCCGGTAGAGGTGATTGGCGAGCGCGAGCGGCTGGTAGCCGCGCTCGCGGTACTCGCGCACGCTCGTTGCCCCGTGACGCTTGGAGAGCGGCGCGCCGTCGGCGCCGACCAGCAGCGCAACGTGCCCGTAGGCGGGTGCCCTGAGGCCGAGAGCCTCGAGGATGAGCAGCTGCCGTGGCGTATTGGTGAGGTGATCCTCGCCGCGCAGCGCCAGCGTCACGCCCATCGAGGCATCGTCGACGGCGTTGGA
>DASXKA010000083.1:0-7231 GCA_036497085.1 Steroidobacteraceae bacterium
CGCCAGCTGCACGTGTATCAGCTGGCGCGGCTCTATCGCACCACCGGCATGTTGATCCGGGGCGGAATGCCGGCGGTTCCGGCGATGCGCATGTCGGCCGGCGTGGTGCTGGCGGGCTCGCGCGCCGCGTTCGCGGCCGCCACCCGCGCGGTGAGCGAAGGCCAGTCGCTGGCCGCGGCGCTCGAGCGCAACGGACTCACGACGGCGGTCGCGGCGCGCATGCTCCGGGTCGGCGAGCGCACCGGCAACATGGGGGAGATGATGGAGCGCATTGCCGACTTCTGCGACGAGGAGCTGGCACGGTGGGTGGCGGTGGTAACGCGCCTCATCGAGCCGGTGCTCATGATCGTAATCGGGCTCGTCATCGGCCTCATCGTGGTGCTCATGTACTTCCCGATCTTCCAGCTCGCCGGGAGCATTCAATGAACGCAGCGGTCGACCAGTTCGCGCACCCGCCGGTGCTGACCGAGGCCGCGCCCGGCGCGGCTGAAGAGCCCGCGGCCGCATCCCAGGTCGCCATCGCGGCAGCCGCGGTCGACGATGGGGCGATCGCGCGCGCCATCCAGGCGGCCGAGCAGGGCAATCGCTCGGTCTACGACGTGCTCGCGGAGATGAGCGGACTCGCCGGCGAGCGCTATGGGCGCGCGCTCGCCGAAGCCTTCGATTACCGCTTCATCTCGAGCACCGAGCTCGCGTACCTCGAGCCGGATTTCTCCATCCTGCCGCCCGCCGAGGCCGCGCGCCGCCGCTGCATCGTCGTGCACGAGAAGGAGCGGCTGATCGCCGTCTTCGCCGATCCCTTCGATGAGACGCTGCGCGGCTGGCTCGAGCTGAAGGTGACCGCGCCGCTCGAGTGGGCGCTCGCCGCGCGTGAGGACCTCGCGAATCTGGTGGCGCGCTGCGCCGAGGCACTGCGGGCGATCGACACGGTGCTGCCGGAGACCGAGGAGACCGGCAAGGGCGAGGAGCGTGTCGACAACCTCTCGTATCTGCGCATCAGCGAGGACACGAGCCCGGTGGTGCGCCTGGTGCACTCGACCGTCTACGACGCCCTGCGCGCCGGCGCGAGCGATATCCACCTCGAGTCGGGCGCCAGCGGGCTCACCGTCCGTTACCGCCTCGACGGCGTGCTGGCGAGCATCGCCACGGTGCGCGGGGTGGAGCTCGCCGAGCAGATCATCTCGCGCATCAAGGTGATGTCCGAGCTCGACATCGCCGAGCGGCGCGTGCCGCAGGACGGCCGCTTCAAGATCGCCGTCAACGGCCGCCCGATCGACTTCCGCGTGTCGATCATTCCGAGCATCTTCGGCGAGGACGCGGTGCTGCGTATCCTTGACAAGCAGGCGCTCACCAAGATGGCGGGCCTGCGGCTCGACGTGCTCGGCTTCGAGAGCAGCATCATGGAGCAGGTGCGGCGGCTCGCCTCGCTCCCCTACGGCATGCTGCTCGTCACCGGGCCCACCGGCAGCGGCAAGACCACGACGCTCTACGCCGCGATCTCCGAGACGCACACCGGGCGCGACAAGATCATCACCATCGAGGACCCGGTCGAGTACCAGCTGCCGGGCGTGCTGCAGATTCCGGTCAACGAGAAGAAGGGCCTCACGTTCGCACGCGGGCTGCGCTCGATCCTGCGCCACGATCCCGACAAGATCATGGTGGGCGAGATCCGCGACCCGGAGACCGCGCAGATCGCCATCCAGTCGGCGCTCACCGGGCATCTGGTATTCACGACGGTACACGCCAACAACGTTTTCGACGTGGTGAGCCGTTTCACCCACATGGGAGTCGACTCACACGGGTTCGTATCGGCGCTCTCGGCCGTCATGGCGCAGCGCCTGGTGCGCATCGTGTGCGAGCAGTGCGCCGAGGCCTACATGCCGCCGCGCGAGCTGCTCGAGACATCGAACGTGCCGATCGCGACCGCCGCGGCCTACCGCTTCCGCAAAGGGCGCGGTTGCGGCCACTGCCGCGGCACCGGCTACCACGGCCGCAGGGCGGTGGGCGAGCTGCTGGTGCTGAACGACGAGATCCGCGAGGCGATCGTGAGCCGCGTGCCGCTGCGCCAGCTCAAGGAGCTCGCCCACAAGGCCGGGGTGCGGCTCATCCGCACCGCCGCGCTCGATCTGGTGCGCCAGGGACTCACGACGGTCGAGGAGGTTAACCGTGTCACCATTATGGCGTGACGAGGTAGGAGCATACCTTTCACCGCACCGGCTGTGCCTGGTGCGCATGAAGCGCGGCGTGCGGCCGCAGCCGCAGGCCGACTTCGAGCTGCGCCTCGAGGCCGCGCGCGGTGACGCCTGGGCGGCGCCGCTCGAGACGCTCGCCGCGAAGCTCGGCGAGGAGCCCTGGAGCGGCACGCCCATCCGTATCGTCATCGGGGATCACTGGGCGCGCTATGCGATCGTGCCCTGGGTCGCCGCGCTCAGCTCGACCGAGGAGCGGCTGGTCCACGGCCGCCAGCTGCTCGCCAGCGCCTACGGCGAGGCCGTGGCCAGCTGGGACGTGCGCATCTCGGAGGCGCCTCCGGGAGCCACGCGCGTCGCCTGCGCGGTGCCGGCGGACCTCGTCGCGGGCATCCGCGCGATCTGCAACACGCACGGCGCGTCGCTCCTCTCCCTGCAGCCGCAGCTCATCGCCGCTCACGAAGCCTGGCGTCACTGCCTGCCGCCCTCGAACGCCTGGTTCGTGAGCATCGAGCAGGGCTCGATGGCCGCCGCGCGGCTCGGGCGCAACGGCTGGGACCGCGCGCACGTGGTGCGCATCGGCGCCGAATGGCTGCGTGAGCTCCGGCGGCTGCAGACCTTCAGCCGCCTCGCGAGCTACAGTCCGGGCGAGGGTCGGGTGTACGTCGACGCGCCCCACGCGTGGCGTGAAGTCGCGTCCGGGACGGCCGCCGCGCCGTCCGACAGCGGCGGCCTCGAGTGGCTCGAGGAGCCGGCCGGACCCCTCACCACCTTACAGCGCCTGGGACGCGCCCGACGGATGGCAGCATGACGAACGCACGAAGCATAGAGCTGGATTTTGTCGCGCGGCGCAAGCCCGTGACGCTCGCGAGCGCGGTACTGCTGCTGCTCGGGGCGGGCGCCGCGATCGCGGCTTACGTCGAGTACCGCCATCTGGAGGGTCGCCGCGCGGCACTCGAGCTCAGGCTCGATGCGGCGCTGCGCAGTGCGCACCGTGATCCGACGACCGATCTGCGCGCGCAAGGGTTGAGCCTTGAGGCCGGGCGCGTCGCCCAGGAGCTGGGCACGCCGTGGACGGCGCTGCTCGCGGAGCTCGAGGCGGCGAGCGGCGACTCGACCAATCAGGTGGCGGTGCTGTCGATCGAGCCCGATCACGCCAAGCGCCTGGTGCACATCACCGGCGAGTCACGCGACCTGCCGACGGCGCTTGCCTACGTGCAGCGCCTGCAGCAGAGCACGCTGCTGCGCTACCCGATGCTCGACAGTCACGACGTCAAGAACGACGACCCGCAGCGCCCGGTGCGCTTCGCGCTGTCGGCGGAATGGAGGGCGCTGTGAGCAGCGAGGCGCAGGAACTACGCCCCGTGGCGCACGCCGCCGTGCCGCAGACACTCGAGGCCACCGCCGCGCCCGCGGCGCGGCTGGCGGCGCTTGCCCCGCAGGCCGTGGCTCCCGTCAGCGTGCCGGCCGTGACCGCGCTCACGCGCGTGCAGGCGGCGGCGGGCCAGGTCATACCGCAGCTTCAGTACCAGGTCACGCGCCTCGGGGTCGCGGGGCAGGTCGGCCTCGCCGCGCTCACGGCCGCCGTGGCGATCGCCGTCGGCGCGCTGCTCCCCGCCTGGCATGCGATGCAGGGTCTCAGCGCGAACCTCTCGCAGGCCCAGCACGCCCCGTCCGGTTACAGCATCGAACAGGCCGTGCCGCGGCTCATGGCATCGCTCCCGACCCGCGCGCAGATCCCGGCGGTGCTCGGGGAAGTGTATGCGCAGGCGAAGGCGGCCGGCGTGCCGCTCGACACCGGGCGCTACGTGTTCTCACCGCCCAAGTCGGGCTCGGTGGCGAGCTACGACCTGGAATTCCCGGTGAAGGGAGCCGCCTATCCGGCGGTGCGCTCCTTTATTAACCACACGCTGGCGGCGGTGCCTGCTGCATCGCTCACCAAGCTGCAGATCGAGCGCAAGGCGGTCGGCGAGCAGTCGGTCAACGCCGACATCGGATTCGTGGTCTTCGTGCGCAGCGAGGCTGGACAGTGAACCTTACGAAACGCGGCAAGTGGCTGACGGGAGTTGCGGCAGTGGTCGCCGCCTACGTGATGTTCGGACCGAAGGATGCGGAGCCGGTCGAGCCGATGCGCGCCGCGGCGGGCTCCGCCGCGCGCACGCGCGTCGCCACCGGCCCGGGTGCCAGCGTGTCGGCGCCCCTCGCCCGCACGCTCGAGCAGCTCGCGCATCGGGTGGTCGAAGGGAGCGGCGCCGGGACGCTCTTCGCCGCGCACTCCTGGTACGTCGCGCCGCCCCCGCCGCCCCCGCCGCCCCCTGCGCCGGCGGTCTCGCTCGCGCCGCCGGCGCCGACGGCGCCGCCGCTGCCGTATCAGTACATCGGCAGCTACACGCCCGAGGGGCAGAAGCCGGTGCTGTTTCTCAGCAAGGGCGATCGGGTCTTTGACGTCCACGTGGGCGATACCCTCGAGGATACGTACACCGTGGATGGCTTCAACAAGTCGCAGATCCTGTTGACTTACAAGCCTCTGAAAATACAACAACAACTCATAGTAGGGAGCACTCAGTGAGGACGTCTATGCGCCAGGCTGGCGCGTTGATTGCCGTAGCGTTGCTGCTGCTGGCCGGCTGTGCCGCCGAGCGGCTGCATAAGGACGGGATTGCCGCGATCGACCGCGGCGACTACGAAGTGGGCGTCGGCGACCTCGGTCAGGCGGTGGCGCGCGAGCCCGACAACATGGCTTACCGGCTCGACTACCAGTCGCGGCGCGAATCCGCCGTCCAGTCGCTGGTCGCGGCCGGCGACACGGCCCGTCACGCCGGCCAGCTCGATGCCGCGAGCGCCCTCTACCGGCGCACGCTCAACATCGACCCGAGCAACGACCGGGCGCACCACGGCCTGGACGGCATCGAGGCGGACAAGCGTCACGCGGCAGCCCTCGAGGGCGCGCGCCGGGCGTTCGAGCGCAAGGACTTCGACGACGCCGAGACGCAGCTGCACCAGATCCTCACCGAGGATGCCGCTTACGTACCCGCGCAGCAGCTCGCCGCGGCACTCAACCAGGCGCGCGGTCCGCAGAACATCGCCCCGCGCCTGCAGGCCCGGGACAACAAGCGGGTGACGCTGCAGCTGCGCGATGCGCCGACCAAGATGGTGTTCGAGGTCCTGCAGCGCGAGAGCGGCATCAACTTCATCCTCGACAAGGACGTCAAGAGCGACACCAAGACGAGTCTCTTTGTGCAGGACGTGCCGGTCGAGGCGGCGATCGATCTGGTGCTCGAGCAGAACCAGCTGGCGCGCGAGATCCTCTCGGGCAACATGGTGCTCATCTATCCGAACACCGCGGCCAAGCAGAAGGAGTACGAGCAGCAGATGGTGCGCACCTTCTACCTGACCAACGCGGCGCCCAAGGACGTCGAGAGCGCGATGAAGACGGTGCTGGGCGCCAAGACGCTGTTCATCGACGAGCGCGCGGGCCTGGTGGTGATACGCGACACGCCCGATGCGGTGCGCATGGCGGAGAAGCTGGTCGCCTCGATGGACATCGCCGATCCCGAGGTGATGCTCGAGATCGAGGTGCTCGAGATCGCGCGCAGCCGCGTCCAGGACCTCGGCATCCAGTATCCGGGCAGCATGTCCTTCACGGCGAGCCCGCTGAGCACCGGCGCGGCCGCCACCGGAGCGGCGGGGCTGGTGCTCTCGGACCTCGGTCATCAGAACTCGAACACCATCGGCATCAGCTCGGTCAGTGCGACCGTCAATGCGATGAAGCAGGCGGGTGTCGTCAATACGCTCGCCAGCCCGCGCATCCGCGCACGCAACAAGGAGAAAGCCAAAGTGCTGATCGGCAGCCGCGAGCCGGTGATCACCAACAGCGTGACGCCGGTCGCGAGCGGCACACCCGTGGTGACCGGCAGCGTCCAGTACCTCGACGTCGGACTGACGCTCGAGGTGCAGCCGACCGTCTACCTCGACGGCGACGTGGGGGTAAAGATCAATCTCGAGGTGAGCTCGATCCTGAAGCAGGTCACCACCGCCTCGGGCACGATCGCCTACGAGATCGGCACGCGTAACGCCAACACGCTGCTGCGCCTCAAGGATGGCGAGACGCAGATTCTCGCGGGACTGATCCAGGATTCCGATACCCGCAACTTCAACAGCATCCCGGGCCTCGGCGACATTCCGATACTCGGCCGCCTGTTCGGCAGCGCCCACACCGATCGCGAGAAGAGTGAGGTCGTGCTCTCGGTGACGCCGCGCATCATCCGCATGCAGCCGCGCCCCTCGGCCGACAACACCGAATTCTGGTACGGCAACGAGTCACGCACCCGCACCCGCCCCTACAGCGCCGAGATGGGGCAGGGCGCCTCAGGCGGCGGCACGCAGCGCGGGGCGGCATCCGCACCGGCGGGCGGCACGCCCGGCATGACGCCCGTTGCGCCGAGCGTGCAGCAGCCGGTCGCGCCGGTGGCACCTTCGGTTCCGGCCGATAAAGTATCGGCGCCGCTCTCCGGCCCGCTGGAGCTGCCCGGAACGGGCGCGGCAAGCGGCGCAGGCGGATCGGCCGCGTCCGGCGCGACGCCGGGCACGAGTGTGCCGCAGGGACCTCCGGCGTCGATCGCGCCAGCGGAGTCGGCCGGCGCCGCAGGCACCGGCGCCGCCTCGGGCGGCGCGTCAGACGGCGGCGCCCATTCCGCGGTCGGGATCGACGGACCGAGCGATGCGAAGGTCGGCGAGGAGTTCGACGTGCGCGTGCAGGTCTCGACTCAGGATCCGATCACGCACCTGCGCGCCCAGCTGCGTTACGACACTTCGGCGCTACAGATCGTGAGCGCGAGCACCGGTGAGGCCGTGCCGGCCGGCGCGGGATCGCCTACGGTCAACACCCGGGGTGTGGGCGCGCAGCTCGACGTGACGACGCCGAGTGAGGATCCGGTGCTCGGCACCGGTACCTTGATGACGGTGCGTTTCAAGGCGCTGGCGCCGCGCAAGGAGTCGAATATCGCGGCCATGCTCAACGTGCTGGGCGGCAGCGGTGGCGC
>DASXKA010000084.1:0-9261 GCA_036497085.1 Steroidobacteraceae bacterium
GAACCATGCAAGTCACCTCCAGACTCCGCTACGCGCGCATCTCGCCGCAGAAGTGCCGGCTGGTCGCCGACGTGGTGCGTGGCAAGCCGGTCGGCAATGCGATCGCGACCCTCAAGTTCATGCCGAAGAAAGGCGCGAAGCTGGTGCGCAAGGTGCTCGAGTCCGCGGTCGCCAACGCCGAGCACAACCACGGCGCCGACATCGACGAGCTGAAGATTTCGCTCATCCACGTGGACGCGGCCCCGCAGCTCAAGCGCTTCGCGGCACGCGCCAAGGGACGCGGCACGCGCATCATCAAGCGCAACAGTCACATCACCGTCGGCGTGAGCGACGGCAAGAAGGATTAACGCATGGGTCAGAAGGTCAATCCGTTAGGCATACGCCTCGGGATAACCCGCGACTGGACCAGCCGCTGGTATGCCGGCAAAAAGCAGTTCCCGCTGCACGTGCACACCGACTTCCGCGTGCGTGAGTTCCTCCATGAGAGGCTCAAGGAGGCGTCCGTCAGCCGGATCCAGATCGAGCGCGCCGCCAAGAAGGTCAACATCACCATCCAGACCGCGCGCCCCGGCATCGTGATCGGCAAGAAGGGCGAGGACATCGAGAAGCTGCGCCAGGAGACGGCGGCGCTGCTCGGCATGGCGGTCATCGACGTGCGGCTCAACATCGCCGAGATCAGAAAGCCCGAGCTCGACGCGAAGCTGGTCGCCGATTCCATCGCGCAGCAGATCGAGAAGCGCGTGATGTTCCGCCGTGCCATGAAGCGCGCCGTGATGAGCACCATGAGATCGGGCGCGCTCGGCGTGAAGGTACGCGTCTCCGGACGGCTGAACGGCTCCGAGATCGCCCGCACCGAGTGGTACCGCGAGGGGCGCGTTCCGCTCCATACCTTCCGCGCCGACATCGACTATGGCCTGACGGAGGCGCACACCACCTACGGCGTCATCGGCGTCAAGGTGTGGATCTTCAAGGGCGAGGTCTTCGACAAGAGCGAGCTCGCCGCCGAGGCCCCGGCCGAGGAGGCCGCGCCGGCCGCTGCCGCGGCGCCCGCGGGCACGCCGGCGGCACCGCCGCCCGCCGTGCCGGCCCCGGCCGCGTTCAGCGAGCCGCCGGCCGAGGCCTGAAGTGAAGGCGTAACGAGATGCTGCAGCCCAAACGCACCAAGTACCGCAAGCAGTTCAAAGGCCGCAACGGCGGCTTTGCACAGCGCGGCGCCAACGTGTCCTTCGGCGAGTTCGGCCTGAAAGCCACCAGCCGTGCGCGCATGACGGCGCGTGAGATCGAGGCCGCGCGCCGCGCCATGGCGCGCTACGTGAAACGCGGCGGACAGATCTGGATCCGAGTGTTCCCGGACGTACCGATCTCGAAGAAGCCGCTCGAGGTCCGCATGGGCTCGGGCAAGGGCAACGTCGAGTACTACGTGGCGCGCGTGCAACCCGGCAAGGTGCTGTTCGAGATGGAAGGGGTGGACGAGCCCACCGCGCGCGAGGCGTTTCGCCTCGCCGGGTCGAAGCTCTCGGTGTCCACCACGTTCGTGAAACGGCAGGTGCGCTGATGAAACTCGCCCAGATACGTCAGTTTCGCGAGAAGCTGCGCAGCCACTCGGAGGCCGAGCTCGCCGACGAGCTGCTGGCGCTGCGCAAGGAGCAGTTCGCGCTGCGCATGCAGCGCGCCACGGGCCAGCAGCCGAAGCCCGATCAGTTCAGTGCCGCACGCCGCAACATTGCGCGCGTGAAGACGGTGTTGCGCCAGAAGCGGCTCGCCGGCGGCGGAGGTAAAGGGAAATGAGCGCGAGCAAGTCGAAGACCACCAAGACGGCCGCGAAGGCGAAGCCGCACGCCAAGGTCAAGGCGCACGCCAAGGCGAAGCCGGCGGCGGCCGCACCCGCGTCCGAGGCGCTCGCCCCCGGGCCGGCGGCCGGGGCTGCGGTGGCCGAGGCGGCAGCGGCCGAGGCGGTGCCGGTGGCGGCAGGGGTGGTGCCGGCAGAGGCGGACGCGCCTGCGCAGACCGCGGTGTTGCCCGCGCCCGAGCCGCGCGGCGCGCGTACCCTCACCGGGCGCGTGGTGAGCAACAAGATGCAGAAGACCATCGCCGTCGAGATCGAGCGGCTGGTGAGGCACCCGACCTACGGCAAGTACATCCGCCGCACCACCAAGCTCCTGGCTCACGACGAGGACGGCAGCTCGCGCGAGGGCGACCTGGTCGTCATCACCCCGTGCCGCCCCATGTCGCGGCACAAGTCGTGGCGGCTGCTCGAGATCGTGCAGAAGGCGGCGCGGTCATGATCCAGCTGCGCACCATGCTGAACGCCGCCGACAACAGCGGCGCGCGCACCCTGATGTGCATCAAGGTGCTGGGCGGCACGCGGCGCCGTTACGCGACCGTGGGCGACGTCATCAAGGTGAGCGTCAAGGACGCCATCCCGCGCGGCAAGGTGAAGAAGGGCGAGGTCTACGACGCGGTCGTGGTGCGCACCACGCACGGCGTGCGCCGCCCCGACGGCTCGCTGATCCGCTTCGACGGCAACGCGGCGGTGCTGCTGACCAACAAGCTCGAGCCCATCGGCACGCGCATCTTCGGGCCCGTGACGCGTGAGCTGCGCAACGTGCAGTTCATGAAGATCATCTCGCTGGCCCCCGAGGTCCTGTGAAGTCATGAACAAGATCCGCAAGGGCGACCAGGTGGTGGTGCTTTCCGGGCGCGACAAGGGCCGCAAGGGTGCGGTGCTGCAGGTGCTCGGCGACGGCCGCGTCGTGGTCGAGAGCATCAACCGCGTCAAGAAGCACCAGAAGCCGAATCCGCAGGCCAACAAGCAGGGGGGCATCGTCGAGAAGGAGATGCCGCTGCCGGCCTCCAAGGTCGCGATCTGGAACCCGTCCGCCAAGAAGGGCGATCGCGTCGGGATCAGGAAGCTCACCGACGGCAAGCGGGTGCGCTTCTTCAAGTCGAATGGAGAGATGCTCGATGTCTGAACCGGTTGCAGACAAAGAAGCCGGCAAGCCCGCCGGCAAGCAGAAACAGGCGGGTAAGCCGGGAAAACCTGGGAAGCAGGGCGCGAAGCAGGCGGAGGCCGGTAAGCAGGCCGAGGGCGGCAAGCACGCCGAGGCCCACGGCCACCGTGCGGCCGATCAGCGCTCCGCCCCGCCGCGGCTGCAGCAGTTCTATCGCGAGCAGGTCATCCAGAAGCTGCGCTCGGAGCTCAAGATCGAGAACGTGATGCAGGTGCCGCGCATAGCCAAGATTACGGTCAACATGGGCGTCGGCGAGGCGGTCGCCGACAAGAAGGTCATGGACGCCGCGGTTGCCGATCTCACGGCAATCACGGGCCAGAAGCCGCTGGTGACCAAGTCGCGCAAGGCGATCGCCACCTTCAAGCTCCGCGCCGGGCTGGCGGTCGGCGCCAAGGTGACGCTGCGGGGAATGCGCATGTACGAGTTCCTCGACCGCCTCATCAGCATCGCGATGCCGCGCATCCGCGACTTCCGCGGCGTGTCGCCGCGTTCCTTCGACGGCCAGGGCAACTACTCGCTCGGCGTCAAGGAGCAGATCATCTTCCCCGAGATCCAGTACGACCAGGTCGATCAGGTCCGGGGCATGGATATCACCATCACAACGACGGCGAAGGACGACCGTCACGGCCGAGCGCTGCTCGAGGCATTCAACTTCCCGTTCCGGAAGTAACCGGACCACAGGAACCTTAGTAAGTCTATGGCAAAGACGAGCATGGTCGAGCGCGAGAAGCGTCGCGCACGTGTCGTGAAGAAGTACGCGGCAAAGCGCGCGAAGCTCAAGGAGCTGATCCGCAGCCCCAGGAGTTCGCCCGAGGAGCGCGCGGCGGCCCAGGCAGCCTTGCAGTCGCAGCCCCGCGATGCGAGCGCTGCCCGCCAGCGCAACCGCTGCGCCATCACGGGTCGCTCGCGCGGCGTGTACCGCAAGTTCGGGCTGTCGCGGGTCAAGATCCGCGAAGTGGCCGCGCGCGGCGAGATTCCGGGCCTGGCGAAGGCGAGCTGGTGAGGGACGCAGCATGAGCATGACCGATCCAGTCGCCGATCTTCTCACCCGCATCCGCAACGGCCAGACCGCCGGCAAGGCCGAGGTGCACCTCTCCTCGTCGCGGTTGAAGACCGCCATCGTCAAGGTGCTGAAGGACGAGGGCTACATCGCCGACTTCCGCCTCGACGCCGACGGCGGCAAGCCGCGCCTCACCATAGGCCTCAAGTACTTCGAGGGCCGGCCGGTGATCGACCGCCTGGAGCGTGTCAGCCGGCCGGGGTTGCGCATCTATCGCGGCAAGGACCACCTGCCGAAGGTGCTCGGGGGCATGGGGACGGTGATCGTCTCGACCCCGAAGGGTGTCATGACCGACAAGCAGGCGCGCTCGATCGGACAGGGCGGCGAAGTCCTGTGCATCGTCGCCTGATGTAGAGAGCCATCATGTCGAGAATTGCCAAAGCACCGGTCGAGCTGCCGCAGGGCGTGACCGCGACCATCGCCGCCGAGGCGGTGACCATCAAGGGCGCCAAGGGGAGCCTGAGCCTGCCGCTTACGCCCGGCGTCACCGTGGCCCAGGCAGAGAAGACGCTGCAGGTGAGCTTCGCCGATCCGGACCTGGCGCGCACCCGTGCCGGCGCCACGCGCGCGCACCTGGCCAACATGGTGCGCGGCGTCACCAAGGGCTACGAGAAGAAGCTCGAGCTGGTCGGCGTCGGGTTCCGCGCCGCACTGCAGGGCAAGGTGCTGAATCTCACCCTCGGCTTCTCCCATCCGGTGAGCTTCCCGATTCCCGAAGGCATAAGCATCGAGACTCCGAGCCAGACTGAGATCATCATCAAGGGCATCGATCGGCAGAAGGTCGGCCAGGTGGCAGCGGAGATCCGCGGCGTGCGTCCGCCCGAGCCCTACAAGGGCAAGGGGGTGCGCTACGCCGGCGAGCAGATCACCCTTAAAGAGGGGAAGAAGAAGTGATGCGGCTCTTTGCGGCGCGTAGCGCCGGAGGCGATGACGACCAATGAGCACCACCAAGAAGGAGCGGCGGCTGCGCCGCGCGGTCAAGACGCGCGCGCACATTCGCGACCTCGGCATGGCGCGCCTCACCGTGCACCGCACGCCGCAGCACATCTACGCCCAGGTCACGACCGATTCGGGCGCCAAGGTCCTTGCGGCCGCTTCCACCGTGCAGGAGAAGGTGCGCGAGGGCCTGAAGGCCACCGGCAACGTCGAGGCGGCCAAGGCCGTCGGGCGGGCCATCGCCGAGAGGGCCAAGGCCGCGGGGGTCAGCAAGGTGGCCTTCGACAGGTCCGGTTTCCAGTTCCACGGGCGCGTCAAAGCGCTCGCCGATGCAGCCCGCGAAGCGGGTCTTGAATTCTGAGCAGGTAACACCATATGGCAAGAGCTGAGAAGGGCCAGCCGGCGGACGAGTTCGTAGAGAAGCTCGTCGCAGTAAATCGCACCGCCAAGGTCGTCAAGGGCGGCCGTCAGTTCGGCTTCACCGCATTGACCGTGGTCGGCGATAAGGCCGGGCGGGTGGGCTATGGCTTCGGCAAGGCGCGCGAGGTGCCGGTGGCGATCTCCAAGGCCATGAGCCAGGCGCGCAAGAACCTGGTCAACGTGGCGCTGCGCAACGACTCGCTGCACTACGCGATCACCGGCACCCACGGTGCCACGCGCGTCTACATGCAGCCGGCCTCCGATGGAACCGGCGTCATCGCCGGCGGCGGCATGCGTGCCGTGCTCGAGTGCGCGGGCGTGCGCAACGTGCTCGCCAAGAGCTACGGCTCGCGCAACCCGATCAACGTGGTGCGCGCGACCATCAGTGCGCTCGCCAGGATCCGCTCGCCCGAGGAGATCGCGGCGAAGCGCGGCAAGAGCCTCGAAGAGATCACGGGCTGAAGATCATGGCGGACAAGCAACTGAAGGTGACGCTGGTGAGGAGCCTGGCCGGGCAGCTGGGGAACATCCAGGCGTCGGCGCGCGGCCTGGGGCTGCGCCGTATCCATCAGACCGTGACGGTCAGGGACACGCCGGAGAACCGCGGCATGATCCAGGCTGCCGTGCATCTGCTCAAGGTCGAGAGTGACGGCGCCGTGAACCGCGCCGCCGGGAAAGGCGTCTGAAGCTTATGCGACTCAACACACTGAAACCCGCTCCCGGCGCTCGCCGCGCGCGGCTGCGCGTCGGCCGCGGAGCCTCGGCCGGCCAGGGCAAGACCTGCGGCCGCGGCACCAAGGGACAGCGCGCCCGCAAGGGCGGCTACCACAAGGTCGGCTTCGAGGGCGGCCAGATGCCGCTGCAGCGCCGGATGCCGAAGGTCGGCTTCCGCTCCGACATGAAGCGCACGCGCGCCGAGGTGCGCCTGCACGAGCTCGCCAAGGTCGCGGGCGAGGTGGTGGATCTCGAGGCCCTGAAGCAGGCCGGGGTGGTACCGCCGTCGGCCGAGCGCGCCAAGGTGGTGCTGTCCGGCGAGCTCAAGAAGGCCGTGACGCTCAAGGGCGTGGCGGCCACCAAGGGTGCACGCGCGGCGATCGAGGCCGCGGGCGGCAGGATCGAGGAGAGCACGCCGGAGAAGGCGGGCTAAGGACGCAGCTAAGGCAATGGCGAATACTCCATTCAGCAATCCGGCCGCCACGCTCGGCGACGCAGCCCGTTTCGGGGAGATCCGCAGCCGCATCTTCTTCCTGATCGGCGCGCTGGTGGTGTACCGCATCGGCACCTTCATCCCGGTGCCGGGCATCAACCCGGCGGAAGTCGCGCGCTTCTTCGGCGACAAGTCCAATACCATCCTCGGGATCGTCAACCTGTTCTCGGGCGGCGCGCTGTCGCGCCTGTCGATCTTCGCCATGGGCGTCATGCCCTATATCTCGGCCTCGATCATCATCCAGATGATGTCGATGGTAGTGCCGACGCTCATGGAGCTGCGCAAGGAGGGCGAGTCGGGACGGCGCAAGATCACCGAGTACACGCGCTACGCCACCGTGATCCTGGCCGCCTTCCAATCGTTCGCCGCGGCCGGCGCGCTCGCCAAGGGCGGCATGACGACCATCACCGGCGTGCCGTTCATGGCCATCGCGACCGTCACCATGACCACCGGGACGATGTTCCTCATGTGGCTCGGCGAGCAGATCACCGAGCGTGGCATCGGTAACGGTATCTCGATGATCATCCTCTCCGGCATCGTCGCCGGGCTCCCGGGAGCCGTGGGCAACACCATGGAGGCGGTGAGCAACGGTGAGATGCCGGGTCCGGTGGCGCTCGCGCTGCTGTTCCTCGTGGTGGGTGTCACCGCCTTCGTGGTGTTCATGGAGCGCGCGCAGCGGCGCATCCCGGTCGATTACGCCAAGCGCCAGGTGGGCCGGCGCATGTACGCGGGCCAGAGCACCCATCTGCCGTTCAAGATCAACATGTCGGGCGTCATTCCGCCGATCTTCGCATCCAGCCTGCTGCTGTTCCCGGCGACGCTCGCCAGCTTCTTCGGCGCCAACGCCGAAGGCCCGATCTCGGGCTTCATGCAGGACGTGGCCGCCGCGCTCGGCTATGGGCAGCCCCTGCACCTGGTGATCTATGCGGTGCTCATCATCTTCTTCTGCTTCTTCTACACGGCGCTGGTGTTCAACGCGCGCGACACCGCCGAGAACCTGAAGAAGTCCGGCGCCTTCGTGCGCGGCATCCGCCCCGGCCAGCAGACCGCCGACTACATCGACCAGGTGCTCACGCGCCTCACGCTGTGGGGCGCGCTGTACGTGACCGCCGTGTGCCTGGTGCCCGAGATCCTCATTTCCTGGTACGGCGTGCCGTTCCGCTTCGGCGGCACTTCGCTGCTCATCGTCGTGGTGGTGGTGATGGATTTCATGTCGCAGCTCAATGCGCACATGATGTCGCATCACTACCCCGGACTCCTCAAGAAGGCCAACCTGCTCGGCTACGGGCGCTCGGGGCCGGGTGGTTAATCCATGAAAGTACGTCCGTCGGTCAAGAAGATCTGCAAGAACTGCAAGGTCGTGCGCCGCCGGCGCGTGGTCTACGTCATCTGCTCGGACCCGCGCCACAAGCAGCGCCAGGGTTGAGGTAAGGCACACATGGCACGCATAGCCGGTATCAACATCCCGATGAACAAGCACGTGTGGGTCGGGCTCACGCACATCTTCGGCGTCGGCCGCGCGCGCGCGCACGCCGCCTGCGAGGCCGCGGGGGTCAACCCGGCCACCAGGGTGAAGGACCTCACCGAGGTCGAGGTGAACGCGCTGCGCTCAGCCGTCGCCAAGTTCGCGGTCGAGGGCGACCTGCGGCGCGAAGTGTCGATGAACATCAAGCGGCTCATGGATCTGGGTTCCTGGCGCGGCATCCGCCATCGCCGGGGACTCCCGGTGCGCGGCCAGCGCACGCGCACCAATGCGCGCACCCGCAAGGGACCGCGCAAGCAGGCGGTGAAGCTCAACGCCCCGCCGGGAAAGGCATAAAGCATGGCTGAACAGCAAAAACCTGAAGACAAGCCGGCGGCGGCCCCAGCGGCGGCCCCAGCGGCGGCCCCACCGGCGGCGCCCGCGGCCGGCGCGGCTGCGGCACCGGCGGCGACGTCCAAGAAGCCGAAGAAGGCCCGCAAGAACGTGCTCGATGCGATCGCGCACGTGCATGCATCGTTCAACAACACGATCATCACGATCACCGACCGGCAGGGCAACACGCTCTCGTGGGCGACCGCGGGCGGCTGCGGCTTCCGCGGCTCGCGCAAGTCGACGCCGTTCGCCGCGCAGGTGGCGGCCGAGAAGGCCGGCACGGCTGCGCAGGAGCACGGCGTGAAGAACGTCGAGGTGCGTGTCGGCGGCCCGGGCCCCGGGCGCGAATCGGCCGTGCGCGCGCTCAATAACTGCGGGCTCAAGATCAGCAGCATCTCGGACGTGACGCCCATTCCGCACAACGGATGCCGTCCGCCCAAGAAACGCCGCGTGTAGAGGCAACGAGGAAACCATGGCGCGTTACACCGGACCGACGTGCAAGCTCGCTCGCCGCGAGGGCACGGACCTGTTTCTGAAGTCGGGCGTCAAGCCGCTCGAGAACAAGTGCAAGCTCACCGTGCCGCCCGGCGGCATCAAGGGCGAGCGCCGCCAGCGGCTCTCGGACTACGGACTGCAGCTGCGCGAGAAGCAGAAGCTGCGCCGCATGTACGGCGTGCTCGAGCGGCAGTTCAGCAACTACTACAAGGCGGCGGCGCGCAAGACGGGCGCCACGGGCGAGACGCTGCTGCGGCTGCTCGAGTGCCGGCTCGAC
>DASXKA010000085.1:0-40810 GCA_036497085.1 Steroidobacteraceae bacterium
GTGCCCTCCTACATCAGCTACATCCGCCAGTCGCGGCGCACCGAGGCGAGGACGGCGGTGCTCGATCTCGCCGGCCGCGAGGAGCGCTTCTACAGCACCAATGGCGCCGCCTATTCGCTTACGGCCGCGCAGCTCGGCTATACCGCGTTCGGCGTGCCGATCGGCAGCGGCTATTACCAGCTCCAGGTGTGTGTGCCGGCCAACTCCAACTGCACCGCGGGCCTCGGAATGCCCAATCCGCCCGCAGCGCCCTCCTACACCGTCGTCGCGACGCCGGTGGCCGGCCAGACCCAGGTCAACGACACCCAGTGCACCGCCTTTGCGGTCGACTCGACCGGTCAGCAGTGGGCGGCGGGGACCGGCGGTACGGCCTATTGCTGGTCGAATTAGTCAATATAAATCATTTTATTCCGTGAGTATCTTGAGAACTCACCGGAGATAGGCCGCGCGCCGGAGTTGCTCCCCGGCGCCTCGGTCCTCACCCAACTTGCTGACGCCGCCCGAGTCGGATTCGTCGATTCGACTGGCGCGATCCATCCGGCATTTGCCGGCTTTCTCCATCCCAAGCCACACAAAGCCGCACCGCTCGTCACCCATCGGTCACCGATTGACCATATTCTTTTCCTGGAGTCTGAGCTATATTTCAAGCGCAATTTCAAGCGCAGCCGCTTGAGTGTGCTTGGATTCCAATACCGCATAACAAGAACTGACTGACGCTTCCTCAGCTGGCTCGCAGCACACGAACCCACAGGGAGGCGTTCCACGAGGTAGTGATGAGCACTACATGGGAACAGCTTGAGGGCGCAGCGTTGTCGCTCGTACGCTCGGGACCGATCAAGGATCGGCTCGCCGACGCGTACCGCAATCACCTGGCATTCGTGCGCGCCGAGGATCTTCCCGCAGCGCTGCGCGAGGACTTCCGCGCCTGTCACGACGCGCTGACGCGCGAACGCCCGCTGCGCGGCGAGGACGCCGTGCGTGCCACGGTGCGCAAGATGTCCAGCACCGAGGCCGATCTGCTCGCCTGCAACGTAGTACGGCTGTTCGCGGCGATCGTGCGCGAATACGCCATCGGCGAGGCACTCGCGATCGTGCCGGCTAACGGCAACGGCGTGGCGCTGGATGGAGCCGCGCACAACGGGTTCAACGGGCTGGCCGCGGGCGCGCGCGCCAGGAACGGCGCGTCGCGGGAAATCGCCCTGTAAGGTGATCGGGGATCAGTCGAGCTTGAACTCGATGGTGTCCCAGCGCGTCGTCTCTTCGTGGCGGGCCTGACGGCGGATCGCATCGACGAGCGCCCGTTCGTCCCACGCCACCACCTCGTCGGCGAGATCGAGGATCGACTTCGGGGCCTCGCCGCTGCCGCCGAATGGTTTGAGCAGCACCACGGGCTTGTGGCTCGCTTGCGCGTAAAGCAGCTGGAAAGTCAGCAGGTCCTGCTGCGTGGCATGCAGGCTCGAAAGCGCGATCACCGCCTCGACCGGGCTGATCTGCTGCCTGAGGTCCTCGCGCAGGGCTTCCCTGTCCCCACTGGGGCGCTTATCCGGCGTGCCGTAGTTCTTGTAGAAGAAATTGCGCGCACTCTCGAGGTACTCGAACACGCGCAGGTAGTCGTCGCTGTTCTGCCAGGCATGCGTGACGAACAGACGCACAGGGTTGGCTTGCGACATCGAAACCCCCTCAGGCAAGCGGTTGCTACCCAGCTCAAGTCTCGCACACGCCGCGCAGAGCGCAAGGGCGCGCCGCGCCGTCGCCGCCGCACGACAGCTGCACCGGGATAGAATGCCGGCTTCCTCGGCCGGGGCCCTCCGCAAATCTGACCGTGCGCCTGCTCGTCTACAACATCCGCTACGCCACCGGCACCGGCCCGGCCTTCCACCTGCCGTTGCCCGGTGCCGGCTACCTGCGCAGCAACCGGCGCGTCCTCGGCGGGATTACCGAGTTCATCCGCGGCGAGCAACCCGACGTGGTCGGACTGCTCGAAGTCGACACGGGCTCGATCCGCACCGGCATGGTGAACCAGGCCGAGCACATCGCCAGGGAGCTCGGCCACTACTCGACCTTCCAGTGCAAGTACCGCAGCGGATCGATCAACACCTTCATGCCGATCGTACGCAAGCAGGGCAACGCGTTTCTGTCGGGACCGAACGTGGCGGGCGAGCGTTTCCATTACTTCGATACCGGCATCAAGCGCCTCATCATCGAGCTCGAGCTCAGCGACGTGTGCGTGTTCCTGGTGCACCTGTCGGTGAAGTTCCGCCATCGCCAGTACCAGCTGCGCTCGCTCCACGATCTGGTCGTACAGTCGAGCAAGCCGGTGATCGTCGCCGGCGATTTCAATACCTTCTGGGGCACGCACGAGCTGTTTCTGTTCATGCGCGCCGCCCGGCTGCGCAGCGCCAACACCGCGGGCCTGCCGTCCTTTCCGGCGCGCGTGCCACGCATCGAGCTCGATTTCGTCCTGGCGAGCGAGGGCATCGAGATCACGGGCTTCCGCGTGCCCGACGTGCGCTTCTCGGATCATCGGCCGCTGGTGTGCGACTTCGAGGTCAACGCCCGCCGTGGCATCGGGGCGGAGCAGACGGCGGTCTCGACCACCTAGAGCGTCAACCATGAGCAACGACACGGCACACAACTGGACCCTCGAGCGGGACGCCGAGGGCGTCGCCTGGCTGAGGCTCGACAAGCCCGGCACCTCCGCCAACGTGCTGTCCGGTGCGGTGCTCCTCGAGCTCGACAGCGTGCTCGCCGCGCTCGAGAAGGAGCCGCCGCGGGCGCTGGTGGTGCTGTCGGCCAAGAAGAGCGGCTTCGTCGCCGGCGCCGACATCCGCGAGTTCACCGGCATCAGCGACGCCGACAGCGGCTACCTGCTCATCCACCGCGGCCAGCAGGTGCTCAACCGCCTCGCAGCACTCCCCTGCCCGAGCGTGGCCGCGATTCACGGCTTCGCGCTCGGCGGCGGGCTCGAGCTCGCCCTCGCGTGCCGCTACCGGGTTGCGGTCGGCGACGAGCGGCTGTCACTCGGGCTGCCCGAGGTACAGCTCGGCATACATCCTGGATTCGGTGGCACCGTGCGCAGCGTCCAGATCGCCGGTGTGCGCGCGGCGATGGAGCTGATGCTGACGGGCAAGCCCGTGCGCGCCGACAAGGCGCTGCGCCTGGGACTGGTCGACGCGCTGACTACCGAGGGCGAGCTGCGCGACGCCGCGCGCGCGCTGGCGCTGAAGGGCCCGCCGCCGCGGCGGGCGCCGCTGCTCGAGCAGTTGCTGTCCTCGGCGCCGCTGCGACCGCTGGTGCGCCGCGCGCTGATTGCACAGGTGGCGCGCCGCGCGCCGCGCGATCACTACCCGGCCCCCTACGCCATCATCGAGCTGTGGGCGCGGCACGGCGCGCAGGGAGTCGCCGCGTACGAGGCCGAGGCGCGCTCCATCGCACATCTGTTCACGACATCCACCTCGCGCAACCTGGTGCGCGTGTTCCTCCTGCAGGATCGCCTGAAGAGCGCGGGCGGCAAGACCCCGCTGGAGGTGCGGCACGTGCACGTGGTCGGCGCCGGCGTCATGGGCGGCGACATCGCGGCCTGGTCGGCGCTGCGTGGCTTCACGGTGACGCTGCAGGATCGGGCGAGCGAGTACATCGAGCCCGCCCTGAAGCGCGCCGCGGAGCTCTTCGACCGGCGGCTGCGGGATCCGGCGAGGAACGCGGCCGCGCGCGCCCGGCTGCGCGCCGACGTCGCGGGCGACGGAGTCGCGCAGGCCGACGTCGTCATCGAGGCCATCTTCGAGAGCCTCGACGCCAAGCGCGAGCTGTATGCGCGCCTCGAGCCACGCATGAAGCCGGGCGCGCTGCTCGCCACCAACACCTCGAGCATCATGCTCGAGCCTCTGACGGATCGGCTGGCGCGGCCTGAGCGCCTGGTGGGCCTGCACTTCTTCAACCCAGTGGCGCAGATGCCGCTCATCGAGATCGTGCATGCCGACGACACCGATGCCACCGTCGTGCAGGCCGCCACCGCCTTCGCGCGCCGCCTCGACAAGCTGCCGGTGCCTTGCCGCAGCGCCCCGGGCTTCATGGTGAACCGGGTGCTCACGCCCTATCTCAACGAGGCCATGCACGCCGCCGACGAGGGGGTGCCGCTCGCGGCGATCGATCGGACCGCGGTGCGCTTCGGCATGCCGATGGGACCGATCGAGCTCGCGGACGTCGTCGGCCTCGACGTGGCGGCGCACGTTGGCGAGATAATCGCGCGCGAGCTCGGCCGGCCGGCGCCGCAACTGCCGCGCCTCGCCGCACTGCTCGCCGCGAAGAAGCTTGGTCGCAAGAGCGGCGCGGGCTTTTACCTCTGGCAGGACGGGAAGGCCGTCAAGAGCGCTGCCGGCGGGCCGGTGCCGGAGGACCTCGAGGATCGGCTGATCCTCGTGCTCGTGAACGAGTGCGTCGCGTGTCTGCGCGAGCGCGTCGTCGAAGATGCGGATCTGGCGGACGCCGCGGTGATCTTCGGCACCGGCTTCGCTCCCTTCCGTGGCGGGCCGCTGGCTTATGCCCACGCGCGCGGCATCGGCGCCATCGTCACGCGCCTCGAGGAGCTGGCGGCACGCCACGGTCCGCGCTTCACCCCCGACCCCGGCTGGGCGCTGTTCGCGGCGGGGCAGAAAACGTGAGGCCACTGCGCGCGGACGGGGTGAGGTCGTGTGCTACCATCGGGCCGGCGCTGTGCCGCAATTGCTGCCGGTGCGGCGAACCTTAACTTAAGCGGTCGGCTTCGGGGGTCCATGGCGGAAGAGCGCGCAACCAGCGTACAGGTGCTGAAGAAGTTCGCGCCCCTCGATGGCATGAAGCGCGAGAACCTGGCGGCGCTGGCGAAGAAAATCACCGTGCGCACGCTCAACTCCGGGCGCCTGATGTTCGATCAGGGTGACACGGACAAGCGCACCTTCTGGCTGGTCACCGGAACGCTGGAGATCAACGAGGGCGAGCGCACCGTCGCGGCCCTGACGGGCGGCACGCCGGAGGCGCACAAGCCGCTCTACCCGCAGCTGCCACGCCGCGTGAGTGCCCGCGCCCGCGGCGAAGTCACCTACCTCTCGATCGACAGCGACCTGCTGGACGTCATGATCACCTGGGATCAGACCGGCACCTACGAGGTCGCGGAGCTGCAGGCGCAACTGCAGAATGCCGGCTCCGACGACTGGATGACGACGCTGCTGCAGACCAAGGCGTTCCATCGCATTCCGCCGGCCAACATTCAGGCGATCTTCCAGCGCCTGCAACGCATGCCGGCCAAGGCCGGCGAGGTCGTCATCAAGCAGGGCGGCGAAGGTGACTACTTTTACATCATCGTCAGCGGCAAGTGCGCGGTCTCGCGCGAGACACCGCTCAAGCAGGAAGGCATCCGCCTCGCCGAGCTCGGCGTGGGCGACACCTTCGGCGAGGAGGCGCTGATCGCCGAGGCCAAGCGCAACGCCACCGTCAGCATGATCAGCGACGGCGTGCTGATGCGCCTCAAGAAGGAAGACTTCCGCGAGCTCATGAACGAGCCGCTGCTGCAGTGGGTGAATCGCGAGCAGGCGAGCGAAGTCGTCGCCAATGGCGGACGCTGGCTCGACGTGCGCCTGCCGAGCGAACACCAGACGCTCGCGATCGAAGGCGCGCTCAACATCCCGCTGTATCTGATTCGTCTCAAGCTGTCGACGCTCGACCCTGCCGTCCCGTACGTCGTCTATTGCGACACCGGGCGGCGCAGTTCCGCCGCGGCGTACCTGCTGGTCGAGCGCGGCTTCGACGCCTACGTGCTGAGCGGGGGTATCTCCGACGGCAGCGGACGCGCTTCCGCCCCGCCGGCCAGAGCCGCGGGCGCATCGCAGCCCAAGCCCGCCGGGAAGTGAAGGGCCGTTGGGTCAGGTGGCGACCGACGTCAGGGCCGAGGGCGCCCTCCGCGACTACATGGTGTGCGTGGCCTTATCGCCCGACAGGGCGCCGGCCAGGTAGGTCTCGATCTTTTTCTGGGTCTGACCGCGATCCTGCTCGCTGAACTGCACGCCGATGCCGGCGGTGCGTTTGCCCTGCGCGCCCTTGGGAGTCACCCAGATTACGCGCCCGGCCACGGGCAGCTTCTCGTCCTCGCCCATGAGGTTCAGCAGCATGAACACCTCATCGCCGAGGCGGTAATTGCTGTTGGTTGGAATGAACAGCCCGCCGTTCTTCACGAACGGCATGTAGGCAAGATACAGCGCGCTCTTGTCCTTGATGGTGAGCGTCAACAGACCCGGCTTGTTCGCGCCCGCTCTCACGACTCTTTCCCCACCCATGACATCCAGCGATCGTGCATTCATCGGTGCATCCTATGCTGCGGCCCCGGCACCGCGCGGTGCAAGCCGCCGTAGCACGGCCTCGAGCGCCAGTGCACGATTCAGCGGCACATCGAGCGCAGCCCTCAACTCGCGAACCTCGTCGAGGAGCACGAACAGCTCGCGTATATTCAAGACCGCCGGGGCGGCTGGCAAGTAGGGGCCAGCACGCACTTCTGACATTAAGTTGCCTGCTCCCGGCCCGCGACGGACGCGTTCTGTGAGCCAACTCTCAAAGCAGCGGAGCCTGAGGGGGAGCTCGCTGCGCGCCCAGCGTTCTGCGGTGGCCAGCGGGTCGGTCCGGCCCGCCGCCACCGCGTCGAGCGTCTTGTGGGTCTCGTCGCCGATTTGCGCCAGCGCCTGCGGGTCCACGTCGAGGAGCAGCATCGGCGCCTCCCCCAGCGTCTCGAGCGCCGCGTCCCACGCACCCCTGCCCCGCACCTGCGTGAGCCAGGCGACGGCGGCGGCACGCGCCGGAGCCCGTACCGTGAGCCGCTGGCAGCGACTGAGGACCGTCGGCGGCAGGCGCGAAGGCTGGCTCGCGACGAGCACCAGGAGCGTGCGCGGCGGGGGCTCCTCGAGGGTCTTCAGCAGCGCATTGGCGGCGAAACGGTTCATGGAATCCGCCGGATCGAGTACCCCGATCTTGTAGCCGCCCGCGTGACTCGTGAGCGCGAGCTCCGCTGCGAGGTCACGCAGCTGCTCGATGCGGATCTGCCGCGAGTCCTCGAGCGGGCTCACGCGCGTGAGATCCGGATGCTGCCAGGCGAGCGCCCGCCGGCAGGCGTGGCATTCTCCGCAGGGAGCGTCCCCCGATCGCTCGCACAGCGCCAGTCGCGCCGCCCAGTGCGCGAGCCAGTCGCCGCCCGCGCCGGGTGCCGCGTGGATAAGGAGCGCATGCGGCAACCGGCCGGAACGCCGCGCAGCCGCGAGCGCCGCGGTCGCGGGTGTTATCCATGGCGGCATGACGCCGGCCGGATCGCTCACGCGAGGTCCTCGAGAATTCCCTCGACCCGGGCCTCCACCGCCGCGAGCGGGGCTGTTGCGTCGATGACCTGAAAGCGCTCGGGCGCGCGCCGCGCAAGCGCGAGGTATCCCGCGCGCACCTTCTCGAAGAAGGCCTGGGTCTCCGCCTCGAAGCGATCGGCGTCCCCCGCCGCACGGCCGCGCGCCCGCGCGAGCCCGACACTCACCGGAACATCGAGCAACAGCGTGCAGTCGGGCGCAAGTCCGCCCTGTACGGCGGCGGCGAGCGACTCGATGAGCTGCGGGTCGACGCCACGCCCGCTGCCCTGATAGGCGCGCGTCGCATCGGTGAAGCGGTCGCACACCACCCACTCGCCGCGTGCCAACGCCGGCCGGATGACGTGCTGCAGGTGCAGGTCGCGCGCTGCGAACATGAGGAGCGTCTCGGTCACCGGCGACAGCGACTCCGCACCCCGCTCGAGCACGAGCTGCCGGATGCGCTCGGCGAGTGGCGTGCCGCCCGGCTCGCGCGTCAGCCGTCCGGGGATCTGCTGCCGGGCCAGCCAGCCGAGCACGAACTTGGCGATCGTCGACTTGCCTGCTCCCTCGATGCCCTCGAGCGTCAGAAATCTCCCGGTCATGGGTGAGCGCCCGCCCCGCCCCCCGCGGCATGCGCGGCCGCGGCGTGCAGCTGGCGCAGGCGTGCGAGATAGGCCTTCACCGCGGAATTATGCTCCTCGAGCGTCTTCGAGAAGTGATGCGCCCCATCCCCCAGCCCGCTCGCGACGAAGTACAGCTCGCCGCTCTCCTCGGGCTGAACCGCGGCCATCAGCGACTCGCGGCCGGGAAGAGCGATAGGGGCCGGCGGCAGACCCGAGCGCGTGTAGGTGTTGTAGGGCGTGTCGGTCAGGAGGTCGCGCGTATGGATCTGGCCGTCGTACTTCGCCCCGAGGCCGTAGATCACTGTCGGATCCGACTGCAGCCGCATGCCCTTGCGCAGGCGGGTCACGAAGACCCCGGCGATGCGCGTACGCTCGGATTTCAGCTGCGCTTCCTTCTCGACCATCGAGGCGAGGATGAGCGCCTGCGTCGGGTTGTCGAAGGGGAGCTTCGCGCTGCGCGCGCTCCAGGCCGCGGCGAGCGCCTGGCTCATCTTCTCATATGCCATCCCGAGAATCGCCGTATCGGCGGTGTCCGTGGCGAAGCGATAGGTATCGGGGAAGAAGCGTCCCTCGGGGTTCTCGCCGGGATGTCCGAGCGCGATCATCACTTGCGCGGGGGTTTTGCCGGCCAGCGTATGCGTCACGTCCGGCTCCTGGGCGAGCAGCTCGAGAAAATCGCCGAAGGTGGAGCCTTCGATCACCGTCAGCTGCTCGAGCAGCACCCTGCCCTCCTCGAACATGTTGATGATCTGCTCGGGGCTCGCGTGCGCGGGAATCTCGTAAGTGCCCGCCTGCACGCTCGGGTGCTCGGCGAGCAGCCGCAGATACCACAGCACCGCGTGCGCGTTGTGCACGACGCCCTCAGTCTCGAGCCGCGCGAGCACGGCGCGCACGCTTGCCCCCTGTGCGACCTGGATGCGCGACGGCGAGGCGGCCGGCCCGGGCGAGAGATACTCGCGCTTGAGCCGGTCGTGCACGACGGTCGCGGCCGCGACGAGCAGCACCACCATCAGAACCGCGGCCCATCCGGCGCGGCGCAGCCAGCGACGGATGCGAGTGGTGCGCTCAGCCATCCGTCGCTTCCGCCAGCAGCGGCGCGAGGCGCCGCTGCAGCTCGCGGGTCACCGCCCCCGGCGCGCAGGCGCGCCCGTCGAGCGCGCGCACCGGGCGCAGCCCGATCACGGCGTTCGTCAGGAAGATCTCGCGGGTGCGCTCGAGATCCGCGCCCTCGAGCTCCGCCTCGACGGCCACGATGCCGGCACGGCGCGCCTCGCGCAGCACCACCTGCCGCATGATCCCGGCAACGCCGCAGCGATCGAGCAGCGGCGTCCTCAGCGCTCCGCTCTGCACGACGAATACGTTGCTCATGATTCCGGAGATCAACCTCCCGCCCGAGGAGAACATCAACGCCTCTTCAAAATCGGTAGCGGGCGACTCGCGCCGTGCCAGCACCTGCTCGAGGCGGTTGAGGTGCTTGAGACCCGCGAGCGCCGGGCTCTCCGCGAGGCGCAGCCCCGCCGTGCGCACACGCACCCCATCGGCGGCGAGCCGCGGATCCTCCTCCTCCCACCCGTAGCGCAGGGTCAGGCGGGTCGGCTGCTCCGCGCCGCTCGTCCCGTAGCCGCGCGCGACCGCGGGCCCGCGTGTCAGGACCAGCTTGACGATCGAGCGCCCCGCCCCGGCCCCCACCTCGAGGATCTCACGGCGCAGCTCCTCGAGGACGGGGAATTCGATGCCGAGGCGCGCACAGCCGGCGCGCAGGCGCGCGAGATGCAGGTCGATGAAACGGGGTCGCCCACCGACGCAGGCGATCGTCTCGAAGAGGCCATCGCCGTAGTGCAGACCGCGCTCGAGGGGCGACAGCGCGCCCCCGGGTCGCCCGTTCACCCACACGGCCGCCGGCGTGTCCTCAGGCGCCATGCCTGCCCCCGAGTGCACGCAGCAGCCCGCGCGCCTTGGCGCGCGTCTCCTCGAGCTCACGCTCGGGCTCGGAGTCGGCGACGATACCGGCTCCGGCGCGGAATCCGAGCGCCGTACCGGTCAGCGTCATCGTGCGGATGAGAATATTGAGGTCGAGCTGCCCGTCGCGGCTCAGGTAGCCGAGTGAGCCCGTGTAGGCCCCGCGCCCGGCACCCTCGAGCTCCGCGATGATCTGCATGCAGCGGAACTTAGGACACCCGGTGATGGTGCCGCCGGGGAACACGGCGTGTACAGCGCCGATCGGCGTCACGTCGGCGCGCAGTGTCCCGGTGACGTTCGATACGATGTGGTGCACGTGGGTGTAGGACTCGATGCGCATGAGCTCGTCCACGTGCACGCTTCCCGGCTCGCACAGCCTGCCGAGGTCGTTGCGCTCGAGATCGACCAGCATGATGTGCTCGGCGCGCTCCTTGGGGTGCATCACGAGCTCCGGAATCTCCGCCGCATCGCCACCGGGGCGCTGGCTCCGTGGGCGTGTGCCGGCGATGGGACGCGTATCGATGCGCCGCCCGCGGACCCGCACCAGTCGCTCAGGCGAGGAAGATATGACCCCCGCACCGCGCCACTGGGCCAGCGCCGCGAACGGCGCCGGGTTCGCCTCGCGCAGCCGCCGGTAGAGCGCCGCAGCGGCGCCTCCGGCGGGGCTCGCGCCTGCGACCTCCACGCTCCAGGGGCGCGACAGGTTCGCCTGATAGATGTCCCCGGCGCTGACATACTCCTTGGCGCGCCCGACCCTCGCGAGAAAGGCCGCGGGGTCCTCCTCGAGCACCGAGCGGAACTCGAGCGTGTCGGGCGGATCGGCACGCCCGGCGGCCGCGCGCGCATCGGCCGCGATGAGTGCCAGCACATCGTCCGCGCCCTCTTCGCCCACCGCCAGCACACGGTCGCTGCCGAGCTCATGGACGAGCGCACACGGAGTGCGCAGCGCAAACGCCACCCAGGGCAGCGGTGTGCGCGGCAGCACCAGCCGCGGCTCGATCTCCTGCGCGAGCTCGTAGCCGAGATAGAGCGCCCAGCCCCCCGCAAACGGCAGCCGCGCTGCGTCCCCCTGCGCATCTCGCGCCGCGCCTTCGCGGCGCCACCAGCTCTCGAGCGCGGTGAGAAAGGTGTCGCCCTCGATCGAGGTGCCGTCGGCGCCCAGCCGCCCGTCGGCGCTGAGCCAGAGCGCCGCGCGTGGTGCGGCGAGCAGCATGCTCGTGGTTGCGAGCGGCCCCGACGCCGCGCTCTCGAGCAGCAGCGGATAGCGCGCCGGATCTAGCGCGGCCAGGCGGCGCAGCACCGCCGGCGGGACCTCGAGTTCGCGAACGAGAGGCGTGTGCGTAGCGAAGGCCCGTGCGGCGCGCGGCGCTAGGAAAAACGCCGGAAGATGACCGAGCCGTTGGTGCCGCCGAAGCCGAAGGAATTCGACAGGCTGATGTCGATCTTCATGCGCCGCGCGGTGTTCGGCACGTAATCGAGGTCGCACTCCGGGTCCGGGGTGCGGTAATTGATGGTGGGCGGCGCCACGCCGTCGCGGATCGCAAGCACCGAGAAGATCGCCTCGACCACCCCGGCGGCCCCGAGCAGGTGGCCGGTCATCGACTTGGTTGAGCTGACGGCGATGCGCTTCGCGGACTCGCCGAAGGCACGCTTGAGCGCCACCGTCTCCGCCTTGTCGCCGAGCGGGGTCGAGGTCGCATGCGCATTGATGTATTGCACCTGATCGGGATTGAGGCCCGCATCGCGCAGCGCATTCACCATGGCGAGCCGTGCGCCGTCGCCATCCTCGGGGGGCGCGGTGATGTGATAGGCATCGCCGCTCATGCCGAAGCCGACCAGCTCCGCGTAGATGTGCGCCCCGCGGCGGCGCGCATGCTCGAGCTCCTCGAGCAGCACCGCGCCTCCGCCGTCGCCCAGCACGAAGCCGTCGCGGTCCTTATCCCAAGGGCGGCTCGCCTCGGTGGGGGCGTCGTTGCGGGTAGAGAGCGCCTTCGCCTGTCCGAAGCTCCCGAGCCCGCAGCGCGTGGTCGCCATCTCGCCGCCGCCCGCGACGATCACGTCGGCGTCGCCGTATTGGATGGTGCGCATGCCGAGCCCGATGGCATGCGTCGAGGTGGTGCAGGCGCTGACGACGCCGAGATTCGGGCCCTTCAGGCCGTAACGGATCGAGAGATGGCCAGCGATCATGTTGATGATCGTGGCGGGGACGAAGAACGGGGAGATCTTGCGGGGACTATTGGCCTTGAGGTACTCGTTGAACTCTTCCTCGATGGTCCAGAGCCCGCCGATCCCGGCGCCGCACACCGCTCCACAACGGGTCGGGTCGGTCCTGGTGAAATCGATTCCCGAATCGGTGACGGCCTGCACACCGGCGGCGACGCCGTAGTGCATGAACTCGTCCATGCGGCGCGCCTCTTTCGGCGGGAGGTATTGGGCGACGTCGAAGTCGCGCACCTGGCCGCCGAAGCGCACCGGAAAGGCCGATACGTCGAAGCGCGTCACCGGACTGATGCCGCTCTCGCCGCGCAGGACCGCCTCCCACGCCGACTTGACGGTGCTCCCGACCGGAGACACCACCCCAAGACCCGTCACGACGACGCGGCGCTTGCTCACACGTTACCTGTATGGCGCGCGCTTGGCCGTCAGGACTTGGCGCGGCGCTCGTTGATGTAGTCGATGGCCTGGTGGACGGTGGTGATTTTCTCGGCGTCCTCGTCCGGGATCTCGATCTCGAACTCCTCCTCGAGGGCCATCACCAGCTCGACGGTGTCGAGCGAGTCGGCTCCCAGATCGTCGACGAACGAAGCGTCGTTCGTGACCTGTTCCTGTTTGACGCCCAGCTGTTCGGCAACGATGGCTTTGACCTGCTGCTCGACGGTGCTCATTAGCGGTTGGTCCTCTGTAGGCTTGACTTCTTGGGGCTCAAAAAAGCTGCCCGCCGGCGGACAAGCCGGACGGCGGGCGCGGTATTGTAGGGGAACACCCCCCGGGGTGCCACTCGGCGCCGCGCTGCGCGAGTGGTTGTTTTTACTGGTGAAAGTCCCGGTGGGCCGGGCGTGCAGGCGCTGTCGCCGCACCCCGGTTGTCGCGTGGAGCCAACGGCCTCTCAGGGCATATACATCCCGCCGTTGACGTGCAGCGTCTCCCCCGTGATGTACGCAGCTTGGGGGGAGACGAGGAACAGCACCGCGCCGGCGATCTCCTCCGGCAGCCCGAGCCGTCCGAGCGGCACGCGCGTCAGCAGCGCTGCGCGCTGCTCCTCACTGAGCGCGCGCGTCATGTCGGTGTCGATGAAACCGGGTGCGACCGCGTTCACGGTGATGTTGCGCGAGGCGAGCTCCTGCGCGAGCGACTTGGTGAGCCCGAGGAGCCCGGCCTTCGCGGCCGCGTAATTTGCCTGTCCCGGGTTGCCGGTGAGCCCGACCACCGAGGTGAGATTGACGATGCGACCGCGGCGTTCCTTCATCATGCGGCGCACGCAGGCCTTGGAGAGGCGGAACACCGACGTCAGATTGGTCGCAATGACGCGGTCCCAATCGTCCTGTTTCATGCGCACGAGCAGCGTGTCGCGGGTAATCGCCGCGTTGTTGACGAGGATCGTCGGCGACTCGTCGGCGGCCTCGAGCGCGGCGATGAGCGTATCGATCGAGGCGCCATCCCCCACGTCCAGCACTGCCCCGTGGCCGTTGTATCCGTGCGACGCAAGCGCGGCGGTGAACTGTGCCGCGCCTGCGGCGCGGGTGGCGGTCCCGATCACGCGCGCGCCCGCCCCGGCGAGGGCGAGTGCAATCGCGTGCCCGATGCCGCGCGAGGCGCCGGTAACGAGCGCGATCTCCTTCTCAAGCATGGTTGCCCTCCCGGGTCGCTGCGAGCGCCGCATCCAGTGATGCGGGATCCTCGAGCGCGAGGAACTCGAGCCCGGCGCGCCGCTCGATGCGGCGGTTGAGCCCGGTCAGCACACGCCCCGGGCCGCATTCGATGATTTCCTCGACGCCGCTGTCAATGAGGGCGCGCACCGTGTCGCTCCAGCGCACCGGGCTCGACAGCTGCCGCACCATCAGGTCCCGAATGTCTGCAGGCTCTGCGTGCGCCGCCGCATCGACCGCGCTCAGGTAGCGAATGCGGGGCGGTTTCAGGCTCACGGCGGACAGACGCCCGCGCAGCCGCTCGGCGGCGCCGCGCATGAGAGTGCTGTGAGACGGCACGCTCACCGGGAGCATCACCGCGCGTTTGGCGCCGCGCGCCTTGGCCGCGCCGATCGCGCGCTCGACCGCGGCGCTCTCGCCCGCGATCACCACTTGTCCCGGCGAGTTGAAGTTCACCGCCTCCACCACCGAGCCGCTGCCGCCGCCCGCGGCCGCCTCGCGGCACGCCGCCTCCACCTGCGCCTCATCGAGGCCGAGGATCGCGGCCATGGCGCCACTGCCGGCTGGTACCGCCTCCTGCATCAGCTCGCCACGGAAACGCACGAGTCCCACGGCGGCGCGGAACTCGAGACTGTCGGCGCACACCAGCGCCGTAAACTCTCCGAGGCTGTGTCCGCAGACGATCGCAGGCTCGGCGCCGCCACGTGCGCGCCAGCAGCGCCAGGTGGCGACACCGGCGGCGAGCAGCGCCGGCTGGGTGCGAGCCGTCGAGTTCAGCTCATCTTCCGGGCCCTCGCTCGCGAGCTTCCACAGGTCGTAGCCGAGCACCGCCGAGGCCTCGTCGAACGTGGCACGCACGGTCGCGTCTGCCGCCGCGAGCGCCCCGAGCATTCCGACCGACTGCGAGCCTTGTCCGGGAAAGACGAATGCAAACGCCATGGCGACCCCGTACGCGTGTGACCGCGAAAATTATAGCGGCTTGCGCGGACCCTTCAGGAACACCGCGGCGGCGAGCCCGCCCACGGCGCCGAACAGGTGCGCGTCCACGACCACCGGGTCGCTGCCGGAGAGCGGCAGCGCGCCGACGCCCTGTTCCCAGGCGAGCTTGCCGATGAGGAACGCCGCCAGCAACCAGCCGTCGCGTTCGCTACGGCGCAGGTGCGCGAGGGTACCCGCGGCCATGACGCCATGCAGCGCCCCCGAGGAACCCACATACCAGCGCAGAGTCGAATCCCACAGCGCGAGCCCGGCGTCGATCGCGGCCATCGAGCCGAGCACGATGACCAGCCACTGCCGCGGGGGATAGTCGCGGGCGAACAGCATCCACATGAGCGTAAGCCCCAGGCAGTTGAGCAGCACGTGATGCAGATCGAGATGTACCAGGTGTGCGGTGACGAGCCTCCAGAGCTGGCCGCCCGCAAGCGCTGCGCGGTCGTAGCGCAGCCAGGCGCGACCGGCTTCGCCGCTCAGGGTGAGGAGCACGAGCAGCGCGCAGACCGCGAGCAGCGCCCACCCGTAGGGTGCGTCGCAATTGAGCAGCCGGACCACTCGCTGCACGCGGTTCACCGGGCCAGCCCACCCCATTTGTTATGATCCGACCCGCTTTTCAACCGGCGGCCGGGCCGCCCGCGAGCGCCACAGTATGAATTACGCCGTCCCCGAGGTCAGCAGGCACTATCACGGCCGGTACCCCCGGACGCGGGGCTTTACCCTTCTCGAGATCATGGTGGTGGTAGTCATCATCGGCTTGTTGGCCTCCGTAGTGATGCTCAACATCCTGCCAAACGTCGACAAGGCCAAGGTGAACAAGGCAAAGGAGGACGTGCAGAGCATCGAGCTCGCATTGAAGGAGTTCTACCTGGACAATTCGAAATTCCCGACCAACGAACAGGGATTGGCCGCCCTCGTGACACAACCGACCGACCCGACGATCAGGAACTGGAAGGTTGGCGGCTACATCGAGCGCATCAGCAAGGACCCCTGGGGGAATGATTACCAGTACATCTTCCCCGGCGCGCACGGCAAGCAGTACGACCTGTGCTCGCTCGGCGCCGACGGTCAGCCGGGCGGTGACGGGATCAATGCCGATATCTGCAACTGGAACCTCAACCAGTAGCCCGCCGCGGCTCCTGCCGCGCGCGCGGACTCGGCCTGGGGCCGGGTTCACCCTGATCGAGCTGCTGGTGGTCGTGGCGATCATCGCCCTGGTGTCGGCCGGAATAATGCTGACGGTAGGCAGCGTCGCCGGCCGCGACCGCGACCTAGAGCGCGAGAGCGACCGGCTGTTCGCCCTCCTCAACTACACGCGCGAGCAGGCTGAGCTGCAGACCCGCGAGTACGGGGTTCTGTTCCAGGAGGACGGCTACGAGTTCCTCGTGTACGACGTGCAGCGTGAGCAGTGGCGCAGCGTATTCGAAGACGATGCGCTCAGCGCCCGCAGGCTTCCGGACGGCATCGGCGTGAAGCTCGTGGTCGAGACCCGCCCGGTGGTGCTGCGTCGCCCCGTGGACGCCCACGACAAGACACCGCAGGTGGTGATCCACTCCGACGGCGACCTGACCCAGTTCTCGGCGAGCCTGGAACGCGACGCGGGACTGCGCAGCGTCACCATCGCAGAGGACGACAAGGGACAGATCGTCGAGCAGCCACTGCTCGAGGCGCGCACGCCGTGAGCTGCGTCCGCGGGAGCCCCGGGCGCGGCTTCACGCTGCTCGAGGTGCTGGTGGCGCTTGCCATCGTCACCGTCGGCATGGCGGCGGTGCTCGCGACGCTCAGCTCCTCGGCGGGGACGATCTCGTACCTGCGCGACAAGACCTTCGCCAACTGGGTGGCGCTCAACCAGATTGCTCTGGTGCGCATCAGCGGTCAGCTGCCCGCGCCGGGCAAGAGCGACGGCGATGTGGATTTCGCCGGACGCAAGTGGCACTGGCATCAGGAAGTCAACACCACGCAGGTGCCCGGGATGGTGCGCATGGACGTCAGCGTCCGTCCCGCCGACCTGGACAGTTCCGACAGCGACCGCGGCTGGTACGCGACCCTGAGCGGCATGTCAGGAGATGCGGTGGGACTCCCGCACGGTGACCAGCCCGACTGGGGCGCGCAGCTCCTCACGCCCGGCTCGAATGCGGCCGGCGGCACGCCTGGCGTGTCGCCCACGGCGCCGCCGACGTCGCAACCCTCGCCCATTACACCGCCGCGGGGCTCGCAGTGAGCCGCGCCAGCCGCGTCCACCGCCGGCAATTGCTCTGCTTGGCTCGGGGCTTCACGCTGATCGAGGTTCTGGTCGCGGTCGCCATCGCCGCCCTGATCGCCATCATGGGCTATGGCGTGCTCAATCAGGCGATCAGCACGCGCGGCGCGCTCAAGGACAAGCAGGCGCGGCTCATCGAGCTGCAGACCGCAGTCCGTGTCATCGAGCAGGACTTCGTGCAGCTCACCCCGCGCCCGGTGCGCCAGCCGATCGGCGATGAGCCCTCGCAGCCGGCGCTCGAGGGCAGCGCGACCGGGACGCAGTCGTCCGGCTTCGAATCCTCGCTCGGCGGGAGCAGCACTCCGTCGGCGTCAACCACCAGCGGCACAGCGCCGCTGGTCGCGCTGACACGCGCCGGCTGGGCGAATCCGACCGGCCTGCAGCGCCCCGCCGAGCAGCGGGTGGCGTACTTTTTCGAGAACGGAACGCTGCGGCGCGAGTACTGGTACGTGCTCGACCCGACGCTCTCCAGCACGACGGCGCGGCGCGACCTGCTGACGAAGGTGAAGTCGGTGACCTTCGAGTACCTGGACCTCACCCACACCTGGCAGCCGCGGTGGCCGCCCACGACGGTCGCCGGCTCTCTGGCCCTCGAGAGCAACCTGCGGATCCGGCCGATCGCCGTGCGCGTCACGATCGACACCGAGGACTTCGGCAAGATCGTACGTATCTTCGAGGTCGCAGGCTGATGCACCGCGCCGTCGCCTGCGGCCGCTGCGCGCGCCACTGCCCGTCGCCGCACGCGCAGCGCGGCGTCGCGCTGCTCGTGGCGATTCTGTTGGTCGCGCTCGGCACGATCCTCGCCGCCGCGATCGCCTATGAGAATGCGATGGCCTTCCGGCGCGGCGCCGCCTCGTACGCGTTCGACCAGGCGCTGCTCGTGCAGCAGGGCGCGGAGGCGCTGGCGGCCTACGGGCTGCGCCTGGCGCAGAAATCCGATCCGCAGCATACCTATGCCGCCGCAGGCTGGGCGCAGCCGGTCGGGCCCCTCGAGGTCGTTCCCGGCGTGATGCTGACCGCGCAGCTCGAGGACCTGCAGGGGCGCTTCAACCTCAACAATCTGGTGCGGCAAGACGGCACGCCCGACCCGGTGGAGGTGACCGCATTCCAACAGCTGCTCGCCATGCTCCGGCTCGAGCCCAAATGGGCCGACTATATGGTCGACTGGATCGATCGCAACATCTCGCCCGTAACCCCCGACGGCGCGAAGGACAGCGTCTACATGGGCCAGACGCCGCCCTACCGCGCCCCCAATCGCCACATCACGAGTGCCAGCGAGCTGCTCGCTCTGCCCGGCTTCGGGCGCGAGCGCTACGTGACCCTCGCCCCTTACGTCACCGCGCTCCCCTACGCCACGAAGCTCAACCTGTGCACCGCCAAGGCGGTGGTACTCGATGCGTTCCTCGGTCACGTCGACTTCTCGAGCGACGTCGACGGGCTCGCCAAGAACCGTGCGTCCGCGGGCGGTTGCTTCCCTAAGCTCACCGACTACCAGGCGGCGGCCGACTCTGCGACCTGGAGCAAGATCCAACCCAAGGTGCAGACGAGCTCGAGTTACTTCCGGCTGACGAGTCTCATCACTATTGGCAGCACGGAATTCAACTTGTACAGTCTTCTTTTGCAGGATCCCACGGGCCAGGTGCGTCCCATCCTGCGCAGCTACACACCGGATTGAGGGGGCCGACCGCGCATGGCTGACTGGCTGCTGTTGCGTCTGCCGCGTACGCCGGAGCAACCCGCCACCTGGCTCGTCGCGAGCGCCGGCGGCGCCCCGCTCGCGGCCGCGCAGAGCGGACCGCTCGCCGCCGCCGTTCCCGCCGCCGCCGGGCGCCGCGTGTGCGCCCTCGTTCCGGGGAGCGACGTGCTGCTCGCCGACCCGGAGCTCCCCACGCGCAGCGGCGTCAAGCCGCAACAACTGGTTCCCTACGCGCTGGAGGAGCAGCTCGCCGACAACATCGACGAGCTGCACTTCGCCATCGGCAGGCGCACGGCCGATTCCGCCCGCACGCCGGTCGCCGTCGTGGCGCGCGCCCTCCTGGACGAGTGGCTCGCCGCGCTGCGGGGCGCGGGCCTGGAGCCCGACTGCGTGT
Organism: Steroidobacteraceae bacterium; assembly: GCA_036497085.1. Taxonomy (GTDB): domain Bacteria; phylum Pseudomonadota; class Gammaproteobacteria; order Steroidobacterales; family Steroidobacteraceae; genus 13-2-20CM-66-19. The sequence continues at coordinate 19,141 of DASXKA010000085.1, forward strand.
ATGCAGACAGTGAGCTGCTGCCAGCGAACCCCGGTCAGGCGGTGGCCCTCCTCGAGGAAGATATGGTATTCGTGCGCGCGCCCGGTGCGCCGCCGGTGTCGCTGCCGATCGACGCGCTCTCCGAGGCGCTGAGCATCGCCGAGTCGCCGCCGCGCACCTCTGCGGCGCTCGCCGTCACCACGCTGCCGACGGCCGATGAGCCGATGGAGGAATCCGCCACGGGCGGTGCCGCGCGCGGACTGATTCTGTACAGCGGCACCGCGGAGTGGCAGCAGCACTCCCCGCAGGTCGAGGACGCGCGTGGCCGTTTCGTCAGCCTCAAGGTGCAACTCCTGGGTGATGGGCCGCTCGCGCTGTTTGCCCAGCAGCTCCCTGCCACGGCGGCGATCAATCTGCTGCAGGGACCCTACGCACCGAGGAGCTCACGGGCGGCCGGCCTCTCGGCCTGGCGCGTCGCGGCGCTGCTGCTGCTCGCGCTCGTCGCGCTGCACGTCGTCGGCAAGGCGGCGGAGCTGCGGGTGTTGAAGAGCAAAGAGCATGAGGTCGATACCTCGATCCGTGACACCTTCCAGCGCGCGATGCCCACCGAGCCGGGCACGGGTGACGCCCGCCGGCGCATGGAGCTGCGGCTGGCCGCGCTGCGCAACGGCGGCGGCGCGAGCGGCCTGCTCGGAGTCCTGCAGGCCGTCGCTCAGGCGCGCGGCGTTTCGGCGGGTACCGGCGTGCAGTCGCTCAGCTTCCACGACGGCCTGCTCGAGCTGACGATCAACGCGCCCGATGCCGCGAGCCTCGATCACCTGAGCCAGCAGCTGCGCAACGGCGGCTGGCAGGCGGAGCTCGTGGGCGGCAATACCGTCGGCACCGCCTACCAGGGGCGCGTGCAGATCCACTCCCAGGTTCCGTAGGCACCGGACCATGAAGCTATCGGCCGAGACCTTATCCTTCGAGAGCATCGCGCAGTGGTTCCAGGCGCTCTCCGTACGCGAGCAGCGCATCGTGCAGATCGGCGCGGCGCTCGTTGCGGTGCTCCTCGTCTTCGGCGTGCTGCTGCCGCTCGACCGCAGCGTCGCCCAGGCACACGAGCGGCTCCTGAAGAAGCGCAACGACCTCGCGTGGATGCAGGGCGTCGCGCCGGAGCTCGCCGCCTCGCCTCAGCCGCCGTCCGCGGCCGGAGAGTCGCTGCTCGTGATCGTCGATCGCTCGGCGCGCGAGTCGGGACTCGCCGCCGCAATCGCCGGCAGCGAGCCGGCGGGTCCCGGGGCCCTGTCGTTGCGCCTGCAGAAGGCGCCGTTCGACACGCTCATCGCCTGGCTCGCGCGCCTCGCACAGCAGAGCGGCATCCGCGTGGACTCGGCCACCATCGACAGTGCCGGCGCCCCGGGCCTGGTGAACGCCGCGGTCGTACTGCACACGGGCTGAAGTGCCGCGGCCGCTCTGGATTGCGTTGGTCGCGGCCGCCGCCTTCGCGGTCATCCTGGTCGCGCGCCTGCCTGCGAGCTGGGTCGTGCCGCGCACCGGGAACGTCGCCTGCACCAACACCGACGGCTCGCTCTGGAGCGGATCATGCAGCGGGCTCACGTTCGAGCGCCTGCCTTTCGGCGACCTCACCTGGGACGCGGCGCCGCTGCGGCTCCTTTCCGGCACGCTCGCCGCCCACGTGGTGATCGCACACGGGCCGGTGATGGCGAGCGCGGATGTGGCCTACGGAGTCGGGGGGAGCCTGAGCCTGCGAAGCCTGGTCGCCGATCTCAAGCTCGACCCCCGGCAGATTCCGCACCTGCCTCCGCAGCTGCGGGGCAGCCTGCACACCGACCTCGCGCTCGTGCGCCTCGAGCACGGCCGTCTGGCCGAGCTCAAGGGTCGCGTCGAGGCGCACGATCTCACGCAGCGCACCGGGCACGTGACGCCGCTCGGGAGCTACGCCCTCACCTTTCCCGGCGGCGGGACCGAGCCGGTGGGCGACCTCACCGACCTCGGTGGCCCGCTGGCCGTGCGGGGAACGCTGCGCCTGACCAATCAGCCGGGCTACGTGCTCGAGGGGCAGGTTGCCGCGCGCGCGGACGCCGCCCCCGAGCTCGTCAGCAACCTGCAGTTCCTCGGCACCCCGGATGCTTCCGGCCGCCGCCCGTTCAGCATCGCCGGGACCTTCTGAGCGCGTCAAGACTAAAGCAGCTCGCGCAGGGCGCCGAGCAGCGGGAAGTAGAGAGCGGCGCGTACCGGCTGTGGGCCGAGGCCCCGTGCCAGGTCGCGGTAGGTGGCGAGCTGCGCGCGGTAGCGCTCGAGTTCCTGGTCGAGAAACGCATCGAGCCCGCCGCCTGCGTGTGCGCTCGTCTTGTAGTCGATCACCCAGCGCGTACCGTCGGCGTCGATGAAGCAGCGGTCGATCACCACGCTGCGCAGCACTCCGTTGCTGACGCCAGACACCTCCCACTCACTGTGTGCCTCGCGGTGCCGGTGGTCGAGAATCCAGCGCCCGCGCTCGTCGGACAACGTGCCTGCCAGCGCCGCGAGTACCTGCGCGCGCGCCTCCCCGCGCTCCGGCTCAGGGACGCCCGCCCGGGCGAGCTCCGCGAGCACGACCCCGCTCTCACCGGCGATCGCCTCGGCGGGCGGCAGGCGCGGTGCCTGCGACAGCCGCGCGAGCCAGGCGTGCACCACGGTCCCTATCTGGCGCTGGGTCTCACCGACCCAGCGGAACTCGGTCGGCTCGACCGCGAGGTACGCGGCCGGCAGACGCTCCACCGTAATGCCCGGCGGCGGCTCGGCGGGCCGCCAGCTCGGCAGGAGCCGCAGCAGGGGGCCGGTGCGCGTCAGGTTGGCGGCGGCGGCGCCGGCGCCTTCCACCGTCTCGAAGCGCGGCGCGAGGGCCGACCAGAGCGTATGGAGCGCGCTGCGCCGGTCGGGCCGAAGCGCCCCGTCGACGCCCACCGCTGGCGCGCCTGACAGCCACAGCGTGCGCCGCGCGCGGGTCGCTGCGACGTACAGCACCCGCGCCCGCTCGTGCGCGTCGTGCTGGCGAATCAGGTCCTTCAGGTAGCCGTTGAGGTCCCCCTCCTCCTCGCGCGCGCCGACTATCGGAACCGGCGCGATGAGCAGATTACTCTCGCTCGTCTCGCTCGGGAGATCGAGCCAGCGCAGCAGGCGCCGCTCGGGGGCACGTGTCGTGCGATCGAGCGCCGGCACCAGCACGTGGTCGAACTCGAGCCCTTTGGCGCGGTGGATGGTCATCACCTGCACGGGGTTCTCACCGCCCCCCGGAGCGCTGAAGAGATGCTCGAGGACTCCCTCGAGATCTTCCGGACCGCGCCACCCAAAGCTCGTGGCGGCATCGGCGAGCGCCGCAAAGAAGGCGCGTGCGTCGGTGAGCTCTCCGGTTCCGTAGGCATCGGCCGCGCCGAGGCGCAGCCACGTCGCCTCGAGCCAGCTCGCCAGCGGCTGCGCGCCGCGCCCCGCGAGAGCCTCGCCAAGGACGGAGCGCACGCGCTCGAGGTGCAGCCGGTCGCCTGGATCACAGCGCGCCAGCCGCTCCGGGTTGGCGAGCGCCTCGATGACGAGCTCGGGGTCCTTCGCGCCCGAGAGCGCGGTCAGCGTGCCGAGCCGCGCGCCGCACCACGGGGCGCGCAGCACCGCGAGCCACGCTGCGCGGTTCGCGAGGTCGTGCAGGGCGCGCGTGAGCTGCACCAGATCGCGCACCACCAGCCGCTCGCGCAACGGCACCAGGTCGACGCCGAGCGGCGCGAGGCCGCGCGCCTCGAGGGCGGCGATGACGGGCACCGCATGCGCGTGCGCTACGACCAGCACGCCCACCGTGCCCGCGGGGTCGAGCCGGCGCAGCTCCGCGACGCGCAGAGCGAGGGCGCGCGCTTCCGCTGCCGGCTCGCCCGGATAGAGGCGCAGCGTAACCGGGGAGACCGGGCCGAGCGTGCCTCGGTCGGCGCGCGTCGCGAGGCTCTGGCGGTAGCTCACGCCGCCGGCGCGCAACTCGTCCACGGGCGGGAAGACCCGGGCAAAGAGCTCGTTGGTGAACTCCACGAGCGACTGCGCTGCGCGAAAATTGCGCAACAGGCGCAGCGGCTTCAGAGCCACGCGCCCGACACCCGCGGCGCGCGCGCGCAGGAACAGGCCCACCTCCGCGTCGCGGAAGCGATAGATCGACTGCATGGGGTCGCCGACCACGAACAGGGTCCGCCCGTCGCCCTCCTGCCAGCCGACCGTAAGCGCCTCGAGCAGCTGTACCTGCGCGAGCGAGGTGTCCTGGAACTCGTCGACCAGGATGTGCCTGAGCGCGAGTCCCACACGCAGCGCGAGCTCGGTCGGCTCGCCGCCCTCCGCGAGCGCCTGGCGTGCCGCCCCGGTGACAAAGGTGTAATCGACACGCCTGGCTTCCGCGAATGCGGCGTGCAGCTCCGCCGCGGCGAGCGCCAGTATCCGCGCGAGCGCGGCGAGCGCCGCGGCATCCTCCGCGGCCAGCCCGGCGCCCGGCGCGCGTCGCAGCCCGAGGAGCGCCTCGCGCGCTCCCGCAGTCTTGCGCAAATCATCGATCAGGTCCCTGAGTCGCGTGCGCACCGCCGGCTCGCTGAACCCGGGACGCAGCCGGTGGGCTGAGAGCTGCCTGCGCCAGTCGTTGCGCGTGAGCACGAGATGGGCGAAGTGCTTCCAGTGCTCGAGGTCTGCGGGCTCAGGCCCGAGCGGCCCCGAGCCCGGCAAACTCACTGCGCGGTGACGCAGCTCTTCGGGCAGCAGCGCGCGCAGCTCCCTCAGGCGCGCGCGGGTCTCGGCGGCGAGACTCTGGTTCACCCTGCGGCATAAGGACTCCGGATCCTCGGCGGCGATGAAGCGCAGCCAGTGCCCGCGCTGCTCCAGCATGTGGGCGATGAGCCGCTCGAGATTCAGCCAGTGGTTATCCAGCCGCTCGAAGAGCAGCCGCGCGTCCGCGGCGAACGCCGGTTCGGCTTCTGCCGCGAGCAGCGTACGCCGCGCGGCACGCCGGTAGAGCTCGGCGGCGTTCTCGGCGACGTCAAGCACGCCACCTGCCCGCGAGGCGACCGGCAGCTGGCTCGCGAGCCAGTAGTTGAAGGAATCGATTGTCTGGATACGCAGCCTCTCGGGTTCCGCCTCGAGCTGCCAGCCGCGCGCGAGGCCGTGCGTGCGCGCCGCCGCGGCCAGCGGGGCGAGCGCGGCGGCGCCCGGATCCTCGCGCGCAAGCTCGGCGCGCAGCGCGCGGATGACGCGCGCGCGCATCTCGGCGGCGGCCTTGCGCGTAAAGGTGATGGCGAGGATCTCGCCCGGGTCGTCGACCGTGGTGAGCAGGGTGAGGAAACGCTGCGTCAGCACCGCCGTCTTGCCGGAACCGGCCGGCGCCTCGAGCAGGATCGAAGCCGACGGCTCGATTGCCTCCCGACGGGCCGCATCGTCGAGCCGCTCGCGCGGATCACTCATCGGCTTCCTCCGTGAAGGTGCGCAGCTCGGGTGCGAGATGCGCGCCGATGCGGCAGAGGTCGGTGAGGTGGCAGTAGTCGCAGGCGCCGGGGGCCGGATCGACGCGTGCCTCGCCCGCGAGGAAGGCGCGGATGAGCCGCTCGACGAGCGCCACCCATGCCTTCTGCTGCGCGTGCCAGTCGGCGACGGCTGCCCCGGTCACCGCCGGGATGGGCTTCACCCGCGGCAGAATGTCCCCGGTCGCCGCCACGCCAGTGAAGCGCACCTCGCGCGCCGTGAGATTGACCGTCGCAAGCGCCACCACATCCGCGCCCAGCGCCGCCAGGTAGGCGAGCAGCTGCGCATGCGCAGGCCGCTCGCCGTACCAGTCCGGGGGCTGCGGCCGTCCGCTCTTGTAGTCGAGCACGGCGCGCCCGGCGGCGACCCGGTCCACGCGGTCGAGCCGCATGCGCACGCGTGCGCCTGCGAGCGTCAGCTCGGTCACGTGCTCGGTCGCCTCCACGGCAAAGGGCGTGCGGGTACGCTCGAGCTCGCATAGCCGCCGTATGAGCCGCTGCGCGCGCGCGCACTCGCGCATCAACGCCGGCGACAGCACGCTAAAGAGGTCGAATTGGCCGTCGGGAATGCGGCGGGCACGCCGTCCGCGGCCGCGCGCTTCGACCTGCAGCGCCTGCGCCGCGCGCGCCACGCAATCCGCGATCAGCGCATCGAGCGCCCCGTCCCCCAGCGCACCGAGCGCAAGCGAGTCTCGTAATCGCTCCCACAGGAGCTGCAGCGCCGCGTGCAGCAGCAGCCCGCGCTGGTCCATCGGCACGCCGGGCTCGGGGTGCTCGGTCGCCACCGCCCCGAGGCGCAGCTCCGCATAAGCGCGGAATGCACAGTCGTTCTGCAAGGTGATGGCGCGTGTGCCTGAGGGAAGCGGCGCCGGCGAGGTGAATGCCGCGCCTCTCTCGTCCTCACGTGCTTCGGTGCGGCCCCCGCGATGCAGCCGCAGCGCCAGCCACAGCCCACGCGGCGACTGCTCGGCGAGCCTCAGACGCGCGAGGCACGGGCTCGGCAGCAGCTCGAGGTCCTTCTCGCGGGCCGGCACGGACAGGACCAGCTCGGGCGTCGTGCGCTCCCAGGCGGTGAGCAGCGACTGGGCCTGCGCCCGCCGGCCGGCCGCACTTGCCTCCGGCATGCCTGCCGCGAGCTGCGCGGCCAGGGGCAGGAACGGATCGGGCGCGACCGGCATCGGCAACACGTCGGCGCTCAAGCCGCCCGCCCAGATGCCGTCGTAGACCACGACCGGATCTGCCAGCATGGGAGAAATCGTGACGGGTACATCCTCGTCCGCCGGGCGGTACGCCGTGTGAGAGGCGAGCGCGCGCAGATGCTCGAGCGCCGCCTCGAGCCCGAGGCTGCCGGCGCACGCGGCCAGCCCCCCGAATTCCTCGAGCAGCTCACGCCACCGCAGCCGCGTCTGTTGCAGGGCGCCGTCGCCCGGGAGCACACCCGGCCAGCCGAGCGCCGCGAGGGCCGCGTCGCAGCGCTCCGACCAGCGCCGCGGCGAGGCACTGCCCTCGCCGAGCAGGCTCATCGCGCGTCGCATGAGCGACTCGAGTTCGCGTGCCGCAGGCCTGAGCTCGCGCGGCGCGAGCTGCAGGGCTCCGAGCAGCTCGCGTGCACCGAGAGTCGCCGCGCCGCGCTGGCGCAGGAGCTGTGCGAGCGCCGCGCGCGCTGCGGCCGCAATGCCGCAGCTCCAGTAAGGAGACGAGAGCCAGTGGCCGATGGCCTCGATCTCGACCGCGCCACCGGCCAGGATCGTGAGCGAGCGCAGCGCCTGCGCGGGCAGCGGTTGGGATGCGAGCGGCTCGCCGCCTTCGATGCCAACCAGGGTGCGCGCGCCACCCGAGCCGCCGAGGACCGCAACCGGATCGAGGCATCCACGTATGAGATCCGCGAGGCGCTCGCGCGCCGCCGCAGCGCCCGGAAGCATCACGAGAAGCCGCGCGTCAGGCTGGGTCCTCAAGCGGTCATGGCACCAGGCAGCGATCGCCTCGAGCTGCGCCTCCGCGTCATCCGTGCGCACACCGCGCGGGCTCACGCGGCTACCCGGTGGCCGTCCGCCCGCCCCGTCCCGCGATGCGCCTGTGAGGCGCGTAAGAGCACGCGGTACCGCATCGAACCCGCAGAGCAGCGGCGTCCGCTCGGCCTCGACCGCCTCGAGTCCGGGCATCAGCGCGCTCACGCTCGCGGCGCCGAGCTCGCGGCAGCGCGCCGCAAAGAGGCGGCGCGCCTCGAACAGCAATCCCGTCTCGCTCCCGGGCCGCGCGTACTGAAGCGCGATGTCCCACTCCGCCGCCCGCTCGCTAGCCCGTCTCAGCGCCTGCGCGAGCGGTTCGGTGCTGAGGAAGGGGTTGCGGTCCGCAGCCTCACGCGCGGCCTCCGCGGCCGCCTCGCGCCACAGCCACCACTCCTCCGTGGGCCCGAGCAGGCGTGGCCAATCGGCCGGTGCGCCCGCCGCGCGACGCTCACACTCGCGCCGCACCCACGCCGAGGCGACCAGGGCAACGGGGCTCACCCACACGCGCGCGCCGTCGGCGAGCTGCGCCGCCGCGTGCGCCAGGCGCATCGCATGCGAGCGCTGGCGGGTGGGGACGATGACCGCCCCGCCGCGCTGGATATGCTCCCCTACGTCGCTATTAAGCCTAAACAAAACAGGATATTACAAACCATTTGGAGAGTTTACTTGAATCGAGACTCCGCACTCACCACGTTGTCCTGTCCCGCGCCGCCGGCGACCTGCCTGCCGTTCGCGTACGCGCCGAGGAGCTCCTCGACGCGACTGAACACCTCGCGCAGCGTCGCGGCGTCGGGAAGGTTAGTGATACGGAAGTGACTGCGGTACGGCACGTTGAAGCTCACCCCCGGCGCGACCAGGACGTGCTGGTGCTCGAGGAGATCGAGCGCGAACTGCTGGTCGTCGAAACCCGGTAAAGCGCCCTCCCGAATACCCACGAAGGCGTACATGGCGCCGTGCGGTGGTGCGAGGGTGAGGTAGCGGCTGCGCCCCACGGCCTCGAGGATCGCCGCGCGCGACTCGTACAGCCGGCCACCGGGAGCGACGAGTTCGCGAACGCTCTGGTGTCCGCCGAGCGCCGTCTGCACCGCCCACTGCGCCATCACGTTGGAGCACAGGCGCAACGAGGCGAGGAGCTCGAGCGCGTCGAGATAAGCGGAAGCCGCGTGCACGCGGCCGGAGAACACCGCCCAGCCGGCGCGGTAGCCGCAGGCGCGGTATACCTTGGACAGCCCTGAGAGAGTGGCGCACAGCGTGTCGTGCACCAGGGTCGCCATCGGCACGAACTCAGCCCCCTCGTAGGTCATCTGGTCATAAATCTCGTCGCTGAAGACCACCAGGCCGTGACGCTCCGCGAGCCGGGCCAGCCCCTGGAGCACCGCGCGCGGATAGACCGCGCCCGTCGGGTTGTTGGGGTTGATGACGACCAGCGCGCGTGTGCGCCCCGTGATGAGTCGCGCAAGCTCGGCCGGATCCGGCACGAAGCCCTGCTCGGGCCGGCAGGGATAGTGGACCGCGCGTCCGCGGTTCAAGGTCACCGCGGCCGTCCACAGCGGATAGTCGGGGCTCGGCACCAGCACCTCGTCTTCGTCGCTCAGCAGGGCGCGCAGCGTCAGATCAATGAGCTCGCTCACCCCATTGCCGATGAAGACCTCTTCGGCGGTGACACCCGCGACGCCGCGCTCCTGCTGCTGCATCACCACCGCCTCGCGCGCCGGGAAAATTCCCTTCTGGTGGCAATAGCCCTCGGCCTGCCCCAGGTTCTCGATCATCGCGAGACGCATGGTCTCCGGGGTGCGAAACCCGAAGGCGCGCGGGTTGCCGATGTTGAGCGAGATGATTTCGTATCCCTGGCGCTCGAGCTCGAGTGCCCTGCGGGCGAGGCGACCGCGGATCTCATAGCGGACGTGCTTGAGGGCTTCGCTGGGGCGAATGCCGGGTTCGGTCTTCATGCGGGGAGAATAGCTTAAGTCGCCCGCCGCGCTTAAATGCCCGGCTACGGCAGCTCCCGCCAGCGATGACAGGCCACGCGACCGCCCCCGCCGCTCTCCTGCCACTCCGGCACCCGCTCGGCGCAAACGCCGGTCGCGTGCGGACAGCGGGTGCGGAACACGCAGCCGCTCGGGGGCGCGAGCGGTGACGGCGGCTCCCCGAACCGTACGCGCTGCAACCGCGCCGTCTGCACGTCCGGGTCGGGACTCGGGATCGCCGCGAGCAGCTCGCGCGTGTACGGATGACGCGGCGTTGCAAACAGGTCCTGCTGAGGCGCGAGCTCCATCATTCTTCCGAGGTAAAGCACCAGCACGCGCGCGCACAGCTGTCTCACCAGCGCCAGGTTGTGGCTGATGAACACCAGCGTCAGGCCCGAGGTGCGCTGCAGTGTCGCGAGCAGCGTTACGATCTGCTGTTGTGTCGGCGGGTCGAGCGAGCTCACCGGCTCGTCGCATACCAGCAGGCGCGGCTCGAGAACCATGGCGCGCGCGACGCTGACGCGCTGCGCCTGCCCACCGGAGAGCTCGTGCGGATAGCGCGTCACGAGCTCGGCCGTGAGGCCGACACGCTCCAGCGCCGCGAGCGCGGCCGCGCGCCGCGCGGCGGCATCCCCCGCACCGGCGTGGGCGCCGAGCGGTTCCGCCACGATCTCGCCCACCGTCATGCGCGGATCGAGGCTGCCGAAGGGATCCTGGAACACGATCTGCAGGTCGCGACGCAACGAGCGCAGCTCGCGCGGCGGCAGTTCCGCGAGCGAACGACCCATCCATACGATGCGGCCCGCCGCCGGCAGCAGCTTCACGAGCGCGCGCGCGAGTGTCGATTTGCCGCAGCCCGATTCTCCCACGACGGCGAGCGACTCGCCGGCACCGAGCTCGAGACTGACGTGGCTCAGAGCAGTGAGCTCGGCAGGTCGCCCGAACCAGCCCCGCCCGAGCGCGTAGCGCACCGTCACGTCGCTCACACTGAGAGCGGGTGCGGCGTCGGCGCGTGCGGCGGCTGCGCCCGGGGTGGCTGCCTCGAGCGCGCCAGCGTCACGCAACAGCGCGCGGGTATAAGGATCGCGCGGGGACTTCAGCACGACGCCTACCGGCCCCGTTTCGATGACGCGCCCGGCACGCATGACCGCCACCCGGTCGGCCACGCCAGCCACCGCGGCCAGGTCGTGAGTGATGAGGACCATCGCCATACCCCGTTCGCGTTTCAGCTCGGCGAGCAGCGCCAGGATCTGCGCCTGGATCGTGACATCGAGCGAGGTGGTCGGCTCATCGGCAATGAGCAGTCGCGGCTCGCTCGCCAGGGCGATTGCGATCATCACCCGCTGGCGCATACCGCCCGAGAGCTGGTGCGGGTACTGGCGCAGGCGCTGCCGCGCGTCGCTGACGTGCACGCGCTCGAGCAGCGCCAGTGCGCGTAGCCGTGCGGCCGACCAGACGATGCCCTGATGACGCACCATGACTTCGGCGATCTGATCGCCCACGGTCAGGTGCGGAGTAAGCGAGCTCATCGGGTCCTGGAACACCATGGCGATGCCGCGGCCGCGCACCTGGTCGAGCGCCGCCGGTGCGAGCGTGAGCAGCTCGGCAGAGCCGAAGCGCGCGCTCCCCTCGGCACGGCCGTTGAGCGTCAGCAGTCCCATCACGGCGAGGAACAGCTGGCTCTTGCCGGCGCCGGATTCGCCGACCACGCCGAGACACTCGCCCCCTGCCACCGACAACTCCACATCCCGGGCGGCGATGACCGCGCCGGCAGGGGTGTCGAAGGTGACGGTGAAGCCGCTCAGGCTGAGTACCGGGGCGGGCGCCTGCGCGCCCGGAGCCACGGCCGCCGCGGACTCAGCGCTCGCGGGGATCGAAGGCATCACGCAGGCCGTCGCCGAGCAGGTTGAGCGAGACCAGCAACACCACGAGGAACGTCCCCGGCACGAGCAGCATCCAGGGAGCGGATTCCATCTCCTGCGCGCCGACGAAGATCAGGTTGCCGAGGCTCGCGCGCGGCTCCTGCACACCGAGTCCGAGGAAACTGAGAAAGCTCTCGATCAGGATCATCTGCGGAATGACGAGCGTGGCATACACCAGCACCGGCCCGAGCACGTTGGGCACGATGTGCCGGCGCAGGATCGCGAGCGGGCTCAGGCCCGCGGCCCGCGCGGCCACGATGAAATCGCGCCGTTTCAGGGCGAGCGTCTGGCCCCGCACGATGCGCGCAGTCGTGAGCCAGCCGACGGCGCTCAGGCCTGCGAGCAACACCGGCAGGCTGCCGCGGGTGAAAAGGGTCGTGAGGATGATGACCACGAACAGGTACGGCAGCGAGAGCAGGACATCCACGAAGCGCATCATCCAGCCGTCGACCCGACCGCCGGCGAAGCCTGCCGCGGCACCCCACGCCAGGCCGATCACGAGGCTGACGGCGCTCGCGACCACGCTGATGAGGAGCGAGGTCCGCACGCCGTCGAGCGCCCGTACGTACAGGTCGCGCCCGAGCCGATCGGTGCCCAACCAGTGCTGCGCGAGGGCGCCGGGCGGCTGCGCCAGATGTTGCCAGTCGAGGCTGGCGAAGTCCCAGGGACTCGCCAGCGGTCCGAGCACGGCAAGCAGCGCCACGGCCGCGAGCACCGCGAGCGCGGCAGTCGCCAGGCGGTTGCGCCGCAGGCGTCGTCCGGCATCGAGCCACAGGCCGCGCGCGGCAGCGGCGTGCACCTCAGTCATGTCGCACGCCCGGATCGAGCCAGCCGTAGGTCAGGTCGGCGATGAGATTGAACAGCAGCGTGAGCACGCCGTAGACCACGGTCATGCCCATGATAAGGGGATAGTCGCGATCGATCGCACTCTGTACGAACAGCCTGCCGGTGCCCGGCAGAGCAAACACCGTCTCGACCACCAGCGACCCGGTCACCACCAGCGCGGCCGCAGGCCCGAGGTAGCTCACCACCGGCAGCAAGGCGGGCGGCAGCGCATGGCGCCACAGCACACGTGCCGTTCCGAGCCCGCGAGCGCGTGCGCTGCGCACGTAGGGTGCGCGCAGAACTTCGAGAAGACTGGCGCGTGTGAGGCGCACGAGGTGCGCCGCCAACGGCAGCGCCAGCGTCAGCACCGGCAACACCAGGTAGCGTGCGGCGCCCGCCTCCCAACCCGCGACCGGCAGCCAGTGCAGGTGCAGCGCAAATATGAGCGCCAGCAATGGGCCGATCACGAAGCTCGGCAGCGCCAGTCCGAGCGCCGCTACCGCACTGATACCGAGGTCGGCGCTGCCCTCGTGCCACAACGCCGCTGCCATGCCGGTCGGAATCCCGACGAGCAACGCGACGGCAAGCGCGAGCAGTCCCACGGTCATACTCACGGGCAGTCCTTGCCCGATCAGCTCGCTCACCGTGAAGTCGCGCTGGCTCAGGGATGGCCCGAAGTCCCCGTGCGACAGCGCCCGGAGGTAGTGCCCGTACTGCACCAGCAGAGGCCGGTCGAGGCCGTAGAGACGCTCGAGGTTGGCGCGCACCTGCGGGCTGAGCGTCTGCTCCTGATCGAAGGGTCCGCCCGGCGCGAGGCGCACGATGAAGAATGACAGGGTGACGATCACCAGGAGTGTCGGCAGGACTCCGGCGATGCGACGCAGCGCGTAGCTCATCATGGCCGCCAACTTTAGGGAGCAGGCGCGCAATCCGTCAACGCCGTGGCGTCTCCCGGCAACCAGGCGCGCTGCCGCCCGCTATACTGCAGGGCTTATGAAACGCATCCTGGTCGGTATCAAGCGCGTGGTCGATTTCAACGTCCGCATCCGGGTCAGGCCCGATGGCAGTGGCGTGGTCACGGACGGCGTCAAGATGAGCGTCAATCCCTTCGACGAGATCGCGCTCGAGGAGGCGCTGCGCATCAAGGAACGCGGCGGCGCCGAGGAAGTGATCGTTGCTACCGTAGGCCCCGCCGACACCCAGACGCAGCTGCGCAGCGCGCTCGCGATGGGCGCGGACCGCGCGCTGCACGTGCAGGCGGACGGTGTCATCGAGCCCCTGGTCGCGGCGCGCGCGCTGCTGAAGCTCGTAGAGCGCGAGCAGCCCTTCCTCGTGATCCTCGGCAAGCAGGCGATCGACGATGACAACGGCCAGACCGGCCAGGTGCTCGCGGCCCTGTGGAACCGTCCGCAGGCCACCTACGCGTCCAGGCTCGAGCTCCTCGGCGACACCACCGCGCGGGTGACGCGCGAGGTGGACGCCGGCCTCGAGACGCTCGAGGTCGACCTGCCGGCGGTCATCACGACGGACCTGCGCCTCAATGAGCCGCGTTACGTGAAGCTCCCCGACATCATGAAGGCAAAGAAGAAGCCGCTCGAGACGCTGACCCTGGCGGCGCTCGGCGTCGAGCAGCGCCAGCAGCTGAAGCTGGCGCGCTTCGAGCCGCCGCCGCAGCGGCAGAAAGGCATCCGCGTGAAGGACGCCGCGGAGCTCGTCGAGCAGTTGAAGAAGAAGGGGATCCTGTGATGCCCAAGGTTCTCATCGTCGCCGAGCACGACGGTGCCAGGCTCAACGTCAGCACTGCCCGGTGCGTCAGCTGCGCACGCGCGCTGAGTGGCGCGGAGATCACCATTGCTGTGTGCGCCGCTGACACGAGCGCGGTCGCCGCGCAGGCGGCGCAGCTCGAAGGCGTTGCGCGCGTACTCGCGGTGGCGAACCCGGCCAACACACACGCGCTCGCCGCGGTGCTCGCGCCGCAGATCGTCGCGCTCGCCGGCCCTTTCACTCACGTGCTCGGGCCCTCCACCACCTACGGCAAGGACCTGATGGCGCGCGTCGCGGGACTTCTCGGCGCGCCGCAGGTGAGCGACATCATGGGCATCGAGAGCCCCACCCGCTTCCGGCGCCCGATCTACGCCGGCAACGCGATCCTCACCGTCGAGGCCGAGCCCGGCGTGAAGGTCGTCGGTACGGTGCGCATGGCCTCGTTCGAGGCGGCGAGTGGCGGTGGCTCGGCTCCCATCGAGCAAGTGGCGGTGTCGGTGAAGCTGCCCGCTCACACTCGCTTTATTTCCGTGTCGGCCGCCAAGAGTGGCCGGCCGGATCTGCTGACGGCCGCCAGAGTCGTGTCGGGCGGCCGGGCGCTCGGCAGCGCGGAGGGGTTCAAGATCCTCTACAGCCTGGCCGAGAAGCTGGGAGCGGCGGTCGGCGCCTCACGCGCCGCGGTCGACGCCGGCTACGCGCCGAACGAGATGCAGGTGGGACAGACCGGCAAGATCATCGCGCCGCAGCTGTACGTCGCGGTCGGGATCTCGGGGGCGATCCAGCACCTCACGGGTATCAAGGACGCGCGCACCATCGTCGCCATCAACAAGGACGGCGAAGCGCCGATCTTCGAGGTAGCGGATTTCGGGCTGGTCGGGGACCTGTTCCAGATCATCCCCGAGCTGGAAAAGCTCGTCGGCTAGGCTACAACTGTCCCAGTACGTACTCGGCGGATGAGACCTTGAACTGGCCGGGCTCTTCCACGTCGACGTGGGTCGCAGTGCCGTCCTTCACGATGATCGCGAAGCGCTGGCCGCGCTTGCCCATGCCGAACTTGCTCGCGTCCAGCTCGAGCCCGAGGGCACGCGCATAGTCGCCATTCCCGTCGGCGAGCATCAGCACCTTCTCACCGACGCCCGAGGCCTTGCCCCAGGCGTTCATCACGAACACGTCGTTCACCGCCATGCAGGCGATGGTATCGACGCCCCTGGCGAGAATCTGGTCGGCGAGCTGCACGAACCCCGGCAAATGCTTGGCGTCGCAGGTCGGGGTGAAGGCGCCGGGCACCGAGAACAGCACCACGCGCTTTCCCTTGAAGAGATCGTCCGCCGTCAGCTCCTTCGGACCCTCGCGGGTCATGCGCTTAAACGTGCCCGCGGGCATGCGCTCACCGGCCTTGATTGCCATGACTCTATGCCTGGCGGGCGCGCAGGACCCAGAGGCTCGCCAGGCGCTCGAGGACGGGATCGCCCTTGACGGCCTTGAAGGCTTTGACTGCATCGTCCTTGTGGCCGGCCTTGAGCTGCGCGATGCCCAGATCCAGCTGCGTCTCCGCGGCGTTATGCAGGCCGCCCTTGGTTATGCCCTTGTTGAACTCATCGGCCGCCTTGTCGTACTGCCCGTAGCCGAAGTAGGCGATACCCATCGCGGCGTTCTTCGTACCGGTGGGAGCTGCGTCGGCTTCCTTGGCCGTCTTGTCGAGCGTCGGCTCGTCGTTTGCCGCCTTCAGCTTGGCCTTCGCGAGCAGCCGCTGGGCCTTTTCCTTGTTGCGCTGGTCGGGAAAGACGTTCTTGTCGAAGCCGCGCTGCAGCGCCCGCTGCGCCTCACCGGGCGAGCCGGCGTCCATCGCCAGCTGTGCCATCTCGATGTAATCGTCGCCATTCTTCAGCACGTCGACCTCCGACATGAGGCGGAAGGTCTGCAGCGTGTTGGCGTCGCTGCTTGCAGTCTCCTTCATCAGGCCGAACAGGAGATTCTGCCAGTACTCGGTCTTCGGATAGTAGGTGACCAGCTTCTCGAGCGCCTTGGTGGTGCAGGCGTTGTCGTCGATCTTCACGCAGGCGCTCAGCACCAGCTGCAGCGACTCGCTGCTCGGAGTGGCGCCGGACTTGATGGCGGCATCGACCAGCCCCTCCTCGAATTTGAGGGTGTCCTTCCAGTCGCCCTTGAGGTAATAGGCCTGGCCTACGATCTTCTTGGTCTCATCCTCCCCGAAGCCGCCCTTCATGGCGCGCTGCCCGAAGTCGATTGCCTTGTCGTAGTTCTTGAGCTGGTAGTGCAGCGCCGACAGCGCCCGGATCTTCTGCTGCTGCTCGTTCGCCGGGGTGAAGCCGTCGTCGAGCTCGGCCTCCATTGCCTTGGCGGCGTCCGCGTAGTTGTTGGTGCGAATGTAGGCGAACGACAGCATGTCGTTGATCAGATGCTGATCGTAAGGCGTCTTGCCGGCGATACTGTCGGCTTCCTTCAGCTTGGCGATCGCTTCGGGAAACTTCTTCGCGGTGAGATCGTCGTGCGCCTCCTTGAGGGGCTTGGCGAGCTTGGCGCTGTTCTGCGGCTTATCGGCTCCCAGGGCCGTCGCGCCGACGAAGAGCAGACCCGTTGCGAGGGCGGCGCCGGCCGCCCAGGTGCGGGGATTAGCCAGAAAGCTGCGTCTGATGTTTGTCATTGCCTGACCGTTACTCCGCGAATTCCGCCGTGTTGACGAAGCCGATCTTCTTCATGCGGTTGCGCTGCGCCGCCGCCAGCACCTTGGCCACCACGTCGTACTTGGCGCGACGATCCGGGCGCAGGTGAATCTCCGGCTGCGGATCCTTGTCGGCGTAGGTGTGAAAGTAGCCCTCGAGCGTATCCATGCTCGGAACCTGCGTGCCGTTCCAGACCACGGTGCCGTCGAAGTCGATCTCGAGGTCGATGACCTCCGGCTGCACCGGCGGCGGTGGCTGCTGGTGGCTGAGATCCGGCATATCGAGCTTGACCGCGTGGGTCATGACCGGAAGAGTGATGATGAGGGTTACGAGCAGCACCAGCATGACGTCGATGAGCGGCGTCGTGTTGATGTCGCACATCTCCTCCCCGGCGCCGCCTACCTGCATTGACATTGTGTTTCGCTCCTGGAGTCTCAGCGGCTGCCGCGCACGCCGCGGTCGGGCTCGGTGAGGAACCCGACCTTGACGATGCCGCCACGCTGGATGGCGTACATCACCCGCCCGACGAACTCATAGCGCGTGTCTTTGTCGGCGCGGATGTGAACCTCGGGTTGCGGCACCTTGACCGCCGCTTCCTTGATGTAGCCGAGCAGCACGCCGCGGTTGGCCATCTGCTTCTGGTTCCAGTAGATGTTGCCTTCCTTGTCCACCGCGATGGTGATGTTCTCGGGCTTGGTCTGGGTTGCAATATTGACGGCCTTGGGCAGATCGACCTTCACCGTCTTCGTGATCACCGGGATCGTTATGAGAAAGATGATGAGGAGCACCAGCATCACGTCGACCAGCGGCGTGGTGTTGATGGTCGCCATCATGCCGCCGCTCGCCGACTCGCCCACATTCATCGACATGTCAGCTACTCCTTCACCGAACGCGCGGCGCGGCTTTGGCCGCCGCCGGACGGGCACCGCCGCCGCCGGCGCCGCCCTCGACCTTGACGCCGCCTACCAGATAGGCATGCAGGTCGCTGGCGAAGTTCCGCAGCGCATCCTGCAGCACCTTGTTGCGGCCGAGGAGCCAGTTGTAGCCCCACACCGCCGGCACGGCCACGAACAGGCCGAGCGCCGTCATGATGAGCGCCTCGCCGACCGGGCCGGCCACCTTGTCGATGCTCGCCTGACCGGCGATGCCGATGCCGACCAGCGCTTTGAGGATGCCCCACACCGTGCCGAACAGTCCTACGAACGGCGCCGTCGAGCCTACCGTGGCGAGCAGGCCCAGCCCGCCGTTCAGCTTGCTGTTCACGCTGTCGACCGCGCGCTGCAACGACATGGTGATCCACTCGTGCAGATCGATGCGGTCGGTCAGACGGCCGTCGTGATGGGAGGCGGCGCGCAGCCCGTCCTCGGCGATGCCGCGGAAGTCGTCACCCTTCTTCAGACGATCGACACCGTCCTTGATCGAAGGCGCGTTCCAGAACTGCTTGTCGACCGACTTGGCCGACTTGCGCAGCGCGCGCTGGTCCCACAGCTTCGTGAGGATCACGTACCACGAGGCAAGCGACATGATGAGCAGAAGAATGAGCACGGAACGGGAGACCAGGTCGCCGGAGACCCACAGTGCGCTCAGCCCGTAGGGATTGTTGACGGTTACGCTCGGTTGGTTTTCCATAGTTTCCTCGAAACAAAAAAGAAGCCGCACCCTTGGAAGGTGCGGCCGGTGTTCATCTCAGCTGGAATTTGACGTTGAAGTTGATGCACTTGGTGATGGCCTTGCCTTCTTCGGTGCCGGGGATGTACCTGCCCGAGCCAGCCCTGGCGAGCTTCACCCCACCGCCGTCGAGCCGCGCGCTGCCGGAGCTCTTCGCGACCGTCGGCTCCTCCGTGATCTTGCCGTCGGGACCGACACACACGTGCACGGTGACGACGCCCTGCTCCTCGAGACGGCGCGACGCGTCCGGGTAGAACTCGTCGCTGTTCGGGAAGCCCTTGCCGAAGCCGACTCCGGTCCCCGGCCTGGCGACCACGGCCGGCGCCGCCTTGACGACCGGCGTGTTGACGACGCGGATCGCGGTCGACTCGGTCTCCACCGGCATGTTGATCGTGACATCCGGAGGCGGCAGCTCGACCGGCGGCCGTTCGAACTGTGGTGGCGGTGGTGGCGGCGGCGCTTCCTCTTTCTTCGTTTCCTCGACGATGGTCGTCTGGATCGGCGGCGCGAGCACCTCGATCGCGCGGCGCGCGAGTCCGGTGGCGAGCGCGTAGAGGAGGAAGACGTGGAGCGCGATGATCGCGACCAGCACGGCACCGCGCCGTGTCATGAATTGGGAATCGTGTACTAAAGCGGCCATGTGTTGTTGATGCGCTTTTACTCAGCCAGAGCCCCGTCGCCGGTGGGCGGACCCGCCGGTTCCCCTAATAACCTGCGAACTCACCTCGTCAGACAACCGCCCGGCGGGCGTGAAATTCTAAAATCCCCCCGGACGTTGCCCTGCAGTGTGCGCTGCGACGATGTCTTTCGTGAACTGTACCGGGTGCCTCCGGGACTGACAACTCCGCCGGCGGTTCAGGAATCGCGCCGAGGTGCCTGTGCCGCCTCGGTTACCGCGCCCTCCGAGGCGCTGCCCACGAGGCGCGCGTACTTCGCGAGCACGCCGCCCTGCGCCGCCGGCCGCCGGGGCTGCCAGGCTCGCCGGCGTTTGCGCAGCTCTGCGGCGGGCAGCTCGACGCGAAGCTCGCGCTTGGCCGCGTCGATGGTGATGCGATCGCCGTTGCGCAGCAGGCCGATAGGACCGCCCACCGCGGCCTCGGGAGACACGTGTCCGACCACGAATCCGTGGCTGCCACCGGAGAAACGACCGTCGGTAATCAGCGCCACCTTACCGTCCAGGCCCCGCCCGCTGATGGCACCCGTGGGACTCAACATCTCGCGCATGCCCGGGCCGCCCTTCGGCCCCTCGTGCCGGATCACGACGACGTCCCCCGGGCGCAGCCTGTTGGAGAGAATCGCCTGCGTGGCGCGTTCCTCGGCGTCGAACACACGTGCCCGGCCCTCGAAACGCTCCCCCTCCTTGCCGGTGATCTTGGCCACCGCTCCTTCGGGCGCGAGATTGCCGTAGAGGATGACGAGATGCCCCTCCTTCTTGAGGGGATCAGAGACGGGCCGGACAATCTCTTGCCCCCTCATATACATCGGCGTCTTTTCTAAATTCTGACTCAGCGTCTGCCCGGTGACCGTCATGCAACCCCCGTGCAGGAGCCCCGCGTCGAGCAGCATCTTCATAAGAGGCTGAATCCCGCCGATCGCGACCAGCTCGGCCATGAGGAAGCGGCCGCTTGGCCTGAGGTCCGCGAGCACCGGGGAACGGCGTCCGACGCGCGTGAAATCATCGAGCGTGAGGCGCACGCGAGCGTCTCGAGCGATCGCAAGCAGGTGCAGCACGGCGTTGGTCGAGCCGCCGAGGGCGGTGACGACCGTGATGGCATTCTCGAACGCCTTGCGGCTGAGGATGTCGCGCGGCTTCAAGCCGTCGCGCACCAGGCGCACCACGGCGGCGCCGGCCCGCGCGCTGTCGGAATGCTTCGCCTCGCCGACCGCTTCCTGAGCGGAGCTTCCCGGCAAGGACAAGCCCAAGGCTTCGATGGCCGAGGCCATCGTGTTGGCTGTGTACATACCCCCGCAGCTTCCGGGGCCCGGGATGGCCGTGCGCTCGATCTCCTCGAGGCCGCTCTGCGAGAGCGTCCCCGCCGCGCGCGCCCCGACGGCCTCGAACACGGTGACGATGTCGCGTCGCTGTGCACCCGGTCGGATGGTGCCCCCGTAGACGAAAACCGCCGGGCGGTTGAGGCGCGCCATCGCCATGGCGCAGCCAGGCATGTTCTTGTCGCAGCCACCGATCGCGACGAAGCCGTCGAACCCCTCGGCCCCGACGACCGCCTCGATCGAGTCGGCGATGATCTCCCGCGAGACGAGCGAGTAACGCATGCCGGGGGTGCCCATCGAGATTCCGTCGGAGACGGTAATCGTATTGAAGAGAACGCTCTTGCCGCCGGCCCCGTCGACTCCCGCAGCCGCGGCATCGGCGAGCGCCCCGATGTGCATGTTGCACGGGGTCACGTTGGCCCAGGTCGAGGCAACCCCGATCTGGGGCTTGGCGAAATCCTCGTCGCGGAATCCCACCGCGCGCAGCATGGCGCGGGCCGGTGCCTGCTTCAGCCCATCGACGACGATGCGCGAGTGCGCGCGCGGGTCCACCATTTTTTTCATGACGCTGAGATTAACACCGCGCCGCGCGAGCGCCTCCAGGCCACCGGGCCTGAAGGTCCGCAGTTAAGTCGTTGACAACTCCGCGGTTCCTGTGATCCCATCGGATCAACAGGTTTGTTCCCGTGACACCCGAAGTAACAGCGACCGTGACCCGCGCCGCGGCATCCGCCGCCCGGCTGGCGCTGCTTATCGGACTGCCCGCACTGCTGCCCCTTACCGGGGCAAAGCGGTGCGGGGCACGCGCGAACGCCTGACCCAGCAGGCACGAGCGAGAGCTAAGAGACACAAGACCCCGCACCGGCCACCGAGCCGCTGCGGGGTTTTTTACGTTTGCAGTGCGGCCGCAGCCGCAGGAGTAATGCGATGAGGCTTTATTCAATGAAGGACGTCGACCGCAAGGCCCTCAAGGGCGCGCGCATCGCCATCCTCGGTTACGGCAGCCAGGGCCGGGCGCACGCGCTCAACCTCAAGGACTCGGGCTTCGAGGTCGTGGTCGGGGTGAGGAAGGGTGGCGCGAGTTGGAAGAAGGCGCGTCGCGACGGCCTCGAGGTGGCAGAGCCCGCCGCGGCTGCCGCGAGCGCGGATCTGGTCGCGATGCTGGTGCCGGATCTGGCGCAGAAGGCGCTTTACGAGCAGGTGAAGAAAGGCCTGAAGAAAGGTGCGGCGCTGCTCTTTGCCCACGGATTCAACATTCACTTCCGCCAGGTGAAGCCGCGTGCCGACCTCGACGTGGTGCTGATCGCGCCCAAGGGGCCGGGAGATCTCGTGCGGCGCCAGTAC